>CACAND010000001.1 GCA_902533795.1 uncultured Candidatus Actinomarina sp.
TAACGTTCAATACAAGATTGATAGTGGCTCATATCAAACACATTCTGGAGGGGCTAGTGTCTCAGTCGGTATTAATGGTTCAGCAACACTCACTCAAACTGTTCCAAATGGTTCCACTATCACTTGGCAGTACAGAACTTCACAGTTTAGTGGTACTTTTTCTGGAGGCTATACAGCAATTGCTGCAAGTGGTACAGTAACTTGTAATACTCCAGCTGTTTCAGCTTTACATGGTACTTGTTCAAGTGGGAGTTCAGATATAACAATGACACTTGATAATAGCGGCCAAGGAGCAGCAAATTATTTTAAAGTTCAATATTCAACAGACAATTCAAATTGGACAGATGGTATTGGTGGGTCTCATGTTGAGGTGGGAGCTGACGCGACCTCAGATGTAAATCTTAAAGGCTCAGCTTTTAGTCATGGTACAACTGTCTATATGAGGTACCAAACCTCCAGTTCTACAGACTTCTCTTCAGCATCAACGACAACTTTGAGTAGTATCACAATTGACTGTCCTGTATTGAGTGGTTCTGCAAGTGCATCTGCAGCTAGCTGCTCTAGCGGTAGTGCAACAATCCCAATAACGCTTGATAATTCAGGGTCAAATGTTGCTGGTACATTTACCGTGAGATACTCAACTGATAGTGGTTCAAGCTATACAACACTTACTGCTACATCAGTTTCAGCTGTCGAATTAGCTGAACCTGAGTTTTGCATTGTAAATGTAGAGACTTTTGCCCCTGCATCCGTACAGCTACCCAAAGCCTGACCAACAGATGTATCAATAATAGGACAACTTACAGTTGAACTCTCAGATGTAGAGGTTTGTGTAGCACTTGTATTTGAGGTTGTAGGTGAACCACTTACCCTCCATATAATCGTTTGTCCATGTGCAACTGCTTTGGTAAATGTTGAATTGTCTGTGGCACCAGCAGCAAGGCTGAAGTCATCTGCATCTTCACCACTTGTATGAGTACTATATGAAGACCCTCCATCTAATGAGTATTCGACAACTAAATACGCTGTATAGCTTTCATTATTTGTAATTGTTAAGGTTGATGTTTTAGAACCTGCTGAACAAGAGCCAAGTGATTGGGAAACAGATATGCTGTTTACTGTACAATCGACGGTAGAACTTGCCGATAAAGTAGTGTAACTAGCACTACCAAAGGATCCAGATACGTTAGAGTCTTTGTATCTCCAAATAATTGATGAACCATGATCAACAGCTTGGCTTAGGGATGTATTGGTTACACCAGCATTTACTTGTAAGTTTGAACTTGCGGTTGAGTAACTTGAACCACCATTAGTTGAATACTCAACTAGGTAATACACTGTTGCACTGTCGTCATTTCTAATACTCAAAGTGGACGTTTTAGATCCTGAAGCAGCAGAGCAGGATCCCAATGATTGTGAAACTGTAGCTTCTGGATCACAGTCCACTGTTGAACTGTTCATATCGCTATCTGTGACATAACTTAATCCGGTCCAATTATCTGAAGTGTTTGAGCTTTTATATCTCCACTGAATTGAGGAACCATGAGAGACAGTTGCTGTAAGAGAAGTATTTGTTGCACCATCAGAAATACTTAAATTGTCAGCTTCTTCCGCGTCAGTATGGACTGTCCAGCTAGTTCCACCATTTGTTGAATATTCAACTGTGACATACGCTGTTGATCCTGAGCTGTTAGCAAGGGATAATGTTGAAGTTTTTGTGCCACCACCGGTAGAACATGTGCCTAAACTTTGTGATGGTGTAAGACTTACAGCAGTAACACCTCCACTATCAGGGTCATGTGGATCCTCTTCATCTGCACAACCAGCACCATCATTTTTACTTGATGCACCTGCAGCTGTACTGACACGAGAAACTGTAAATGTTCCAGATTCATATTGCAATCGATAGAGACCTGATCCAGCATTATCTGTGGCATAAACAACATCATTACCACCATTTGGGTCAACGAATGAATATGCTGCTCCAGAAGAGTCAAATGATCCACCCTCCCAAGTTCCCCCACTTGAGGAGTAATTAACTTCGGTGTTGTTGTTACCATCAACGTCGTAGAGTTGGACTTTTCCATTTATAAAATCAAGACCAACAAGTTCATAAGTGGTACCCGAGACAGTGTAAGGATTCTTAAGCCATACAAAGTCTTTAGCTGCATTTTTACTGGTAAAATTACTTCCTGAATTGAAACCTGAAGTAGAGCTTGAAAAAGAGCTTCCATTTATTGTGATAATTGTTCGTGCTGATTTAGTGAAACCGTTAGACATATAAATCTTGTCGACACTCTCACCACTAACGCGTCCATACGCTGCTGCATTAACTTGTCTGTTGCCAGAGGCAATTGTAAGTTTAAATGTTAAACCACCACTTTGAGCATCTTGAGAAGCATTACTGTTGTAATTTATTTGATAAAGTTTTGTATCAGCATTGTTTGATCTAATAACAATATAAGCATTACCATTATCATCCATAGAAAAAGCATTAATATCTGCAGAAGAAGCTGTATCACCATTAGCGACGGGTAAGTTGTAATAGGTTCTGATTAGTGTATATGCAGTAGTATCTGGATTGTAAGAGTAGATTTTCATTTGAACGCCAGTACCACGATTGGCGGGATCGTTCTCATACACCATACGATAGATAACACCTCTACTACTTCCATCGGTACATGCAAATGCTGAGCTAGCCTCAGCGGGTTCAGGATCAATTGTCTCAATGGTTACATATGCAAGAGAGACAATCATCAAAAATGACATAACTAAGTTGAAAGTTTTCTTATTAAAGACGAGCGAAAGTAGCTTTTTAAGCAAAAGCACAACAAAGTCGAGAGTATTTAATATTTTTATATTCCCCTCTTTACAACAAAAATAATTTTAACTTAGAAAAGATTCTAATTAAAGTGATTTTTAGGCAAATTTCGCTTTTATTGATTCAACGATATTGTCTTTATTAGCATCTATGACCATAAAATCTTCATCGTTTTCAATATTTACCTCAGAAAAATCATTAATGATTGGAGAAATAACATTACTAAATTTCTCAGGAGAGGCAGTAGCAACGGCAACAGTTGGTAAATTTGTATTTGTATCTAAAGCCATTCTTAAAGATGTAACAGTATGAGGATCAAAAACAATTTTAAACTTTTCGTTTAATAACTTAATCTCATCTTTTATATCCTCATCATCAAACGTTTGTGAGCTAAATACATGTTGTAGCTTTTCTATGCTCTTCTCACTTAATGATGCTTTGTTGTTTTCTTTTAGGCTCTCATAAAAGTTGCTTGAATTATTATCAAGATCAAATATTAACCTCTCCAGACTTGAGGGAATTTGAATATCCATACTTGGAGCAACACTTGGTAGTGTTGTTTGTGGTTCTAGTATTCCAGAATCAATAAATCTCTTTAGAACATCATTAACGTTTGTCGTACACATAATTTGATTTATTTTTAGTCCATGTGATCGACCAAACCAAGCCGAGTAAGCATTACCAAAATTACCAGATGGAATAGCTACATTTATTGGTGCAGTAAATTGTTTGGTTAACCAGACGTAATAAGATACTTGACCCATGACACGAAGCCAGTTGATAGAGTTCAACGATATTATTCTTCGATCAAATGGATTTTCAGATAAAATCTCTTTTGCAATTCGTTGGCAATCATCGTATGAACCCTCTACTGCAATATTGAAAACATTGTCTTTGATTACACTTGTCATCTGTTTTCTTTGATACTCGCTTATTTTGTCTGCTGGATGTAGCACAACGATATCGATATTATCTGAATCTTTAACGGCCTGAATTGCTGCACTTCCTGTATCTCCACTTGTTGCAACAAGTACTAAGCCTCGCTCTCCCAACTCGTTAAGTCTTTTATCAGCAATTGCACCAAGGGGTTGTAATGCATAGTCTTTGAAGGATTTCGTAGGACCATGAAATAATTCCATGACAACAGTGGAATCATTTAAGTCTTTCAGTACTGGTTCTGGAGAGTTTTCGAAACCAGAGTATAAAGATAAATCATCAACATATTTTGCTGTTTCTTTATCTAGGGCAATAAAGATTGTCTTTACAAAATCTTCGTAACTTAAATCCTCTTCTGTTAAGTGATTTAAGTTCTCAATGTATAAAGAATCAGGTAAATACAAGCCTTTATCAGGAGCTAATCCCGAAAGTATGACATCTTGAAAAGAGAGTGTCTCTTTATGTCCTCTGGTTGATTGATACTGTACCACTTAGACGTAAACGCGTAATGTTGAAGTCACCGTAGTGACGGAATCTAATGCAGATATTTGATCAATAGAATTTTTAATATTTTTTTCTGGAGCTTCATGAGTGACAAGAACAAGCTCAGCTTTATCTCCCCTGCCTTCTTGGATAACGCTTTCAATACTGACATTGTTCTCTCCAAAAGTTCCAGATATATTTGCCAAGACTCCAGGTTCATCGTTTACAGACAAGCGAATAAACATACTCGATTCAACATCTTCAAAATTTTTCATCTCACCTTTGAATTCTCTTAATGGGTACCAGTTTGTTTGATCACTACTTAGTTGATGGCAAGCACTTAACACGTCTCCAATAATTGCACTTGCTGTTGGTTCTGCTCCAGCTCCTGGTCCAGAAAATACAAGCTGATTTATATTATCCCCTTCAACAACGACTGCATTCAAGGCACCTCTTATTGCTGCGAGAGGATGTTTTGTATCAATTAATACAGGGTGAACTCTTGCGTTGAATCCGTTTTTATTATCTATTTGTGCAACTAACTTGATTGTTTTACCAAGTCGTGCTGCCCACTCAAAATCTTCTTTTGTAATGCCTGAAATACCATCAGTAAACAAATCTTCGGAGGTTGGAGATGTTCCAAAACAAAGTAAAGATAAAATAACTGCTTTGTATTTTGCATCTAAACCTTCAACGTCATTTGTAGGATCTGGTTCTGCATATCCAAGTTCTTGAGCAGTAGATAAAGCATCGTCATAGGTACTTCCCTCTTCCATTGATGTAAGCATATAATTACTTGTTCCATTAATAATCCCTGATACTTTTGTTAATTCCTCTCCTCGAAGACTTTCAATAATTGGTTTAAGTACAGGTATACCTGCAGCAACTGCTGCCTCAAAATATAAACAAGCGTTATTTTCTTTTGCAGTATTAATTAGATCAGATCCAGAATCAGCAATGATATCTTTATTTGCTGTTATTACTGCTTTACCATTTTGCAAGAGTGCCTTTATGTACTCTTTACCAGGATCAACACCTCCAAGAACTTCTATAACAAGATCAATTGAATCATCATTTAAAATGTCATTAAAATTGTCAGTAAGAATATCATCTGATATTTCTCTTTTTTTACTTTTATCTTTTACTAAAACTCTTTTTACATTTAATCCAACGATCCCTTTATCTAAGTTCATGAGGCGTGAGATAACAGCTGAACCAATATTGCCAGCACCCATCACAGCTACATTAAATGTTTTATTTTCCATATTTAGTAAGGATAAATGTTATTTAATTTGAAACAACAAGAAATATTAGGAGAGTTTATCTTTCACGATTTTACTAACAATAGAGCCATCTATCCCATCGCCTTTTGCCATAACTGCTCCAATGACTCTTCCCATTTGAGAAATGTCAACATCACCTAATTCGGAAAGGACCTCATCAACGATTTTTTCAACTTCTTCATCACTTAGTTGCTCTGGTAAATAGGTACTTAAAAAATCAATCTCAAATTGTATTTTTTCTGCCATCTCTTGACCCCTGTCACCCAAGGATTGATATTCTTCAACAGCCTTTATCATTTTTTTAACATATGAAGATATCACCCCAAGTACAAGATCGTCATTTACTTCTTCGCCTTTTTCAGCTTTCTTTTTTGCAATCTCTGTTTGGATTTGTCTAATAGCATCAAGTTTGGGTTTATCTTTTGCCTTCATTGCATCTTTTAATGCTGAGCTTAAGTCATCTGCTAGTGCCATAATTTTCTATCCTATCTAATTAAAGTTTATCACCAATATCAGTGACCACACCATAAACTCCCGTATTTAAAATATTATCTATTTCATCTTTATCATTAACTGTCCACACAACGCATTTATCTTTTGGTAGGTCAAACTTTCTTGAATGAAAAATATCTTTTTGGATCATAAACATTAAAGTATCATCTAAATTCGAAATAGCTTTGCTTTCGAATAATTGATTTTCTTCATCAATCAAAATACCGTATCTTGAATTAAATTTTTCTCTGTTACTCAGAATTGTTCCCCAATCAAATGAAGAGACAATATCTTCAGGATTTGTTATCTCAATGATTTTTTCTACAAAGATTGTGTTTAGAGATTCTTGCTCCTTATTTACTTTCAATTCAAAATTAACATTTCCCAATATTTGATCTCTTGATGTTAAATGATTCTCATTAAGGTCAGTACTTTTAATTTCTGATATCTCTTGTAATGACAATTCTTCAATTTTTTGATTATTTAGTGTTGGATCATGAAACAGAATTAGCTCCTTGTCTTTTGTTATTCTTACATCTGTTTCGACAAAATCACATATTTCAAGGGCTTTATTGAGACTCAAAAAGGTGTTTTCAGGGTATGAATTAGGTAAACCTCTATGACCAAAAATTTTTTTCAAAAATACTTCCTTATGTTCTCAATTTTAGTACAATTAATTCACTAGATTGTGAAACATTTCACAAAGTAAGGAATAATGTGCAAATAGTAAATTTTGAATTAGAACAAGAACTCTGGATGCAAGAGGGTGCATGCGTATTTGCTGATCCTGACCTCTTCTTCCCAGTAGGTTCTTCTATGAAAGCTCTAAAACAAGCTGCTGAAGCTAAGGCTATATGTAATGAATGTGATGTAAAGTTAGATTGTTTAGAATATGCTATTCGTACAAACCAAGATTCTGGTGTTTGGGGTGGAACAACAGAAGATGAAAGAAAATCAATTAGAAGAGAGTACAAAAAAACAGGTAATCTAGTAGCTTCCTAAACTAACCCTGCTTCCCTTTTATCACTATCTTCGACAAACTCTATTGAATGTATTTGCTTTGCATTAATGCCAATTTCGCCTTCATCGTCTTTAATCCAGTACATGCCACCATTTTGCATTAATTCTTCAATTTCTTTAGTAAATTTTTTCTTATCATCAACTTCGGTTTGAAACTCTTTCATTGAACCTAAAAGTGATATTTTAACTTTTTGCTTTGCCACTTCTTCTCCTTATAAAACGTTTTCACCCATAAATATTGCAGAGACAGAATCATCCGCAAAAATAGATGTTAGTGCAGTTGCAATAATAGAAGAAACGGAGAGGATTTTAACATTACCAATTTTTTCAATATTTCCATTTTGTTTAAGAGTGTCAGTGACAATGATTTCATCAATTGGTGTATCTTTTAATTTCTCTACACTTTCGTCAGAAAATATACCATGTGTAGCAGCAACACTTACTGACTTTGCCCCTCTTTCAATCAATGCTCGCGAAGCAGCTGCAATAGTTCCTCCTGTATCAATAATGTCATCAAATAAAATCGCATGTCTATCTTCGACTTCTCCAATTACGGTAAATGCCTTGACTTCATTGTGAATTTTTGGATCTCTTTTTTTATGAACAAAACCAACATACGCCTCCATGTTTTTTGCAAAAGTAGTCGCTCTTCGAACACCACCTGCATCAGGTGAAATGATTGTTATTGGTTCTTTATATTTATCTTTGAAATAATTTACGAATAGTGGCATTGCAGTAAGGTGATCAAAAGGTTGACTTATAAATCCTTGAATTTGTTGTGTATGTAAATCTATGGATACGATTCTATCTGCACCTGCTGATATAAATAAATCAGCAACCAAGCGAGCTGAGATAGGTTCTCTTGGTAATGCTTTTTTATCTTGTCTTGAGTAAGGATAGAAAGGAAGCACTGCAGTAATTCTTTTTGCGGATGCTCTTTTTAAAGCATCGACAAGTAGAAGTTGTTCCATAATTGTAAAATTCACTTGGCCTGAATGACTTTGCATTACAAAACAATCTGCACCTCTAACACTTTCTTGGAGTCGAATGTAAATTTCTCCATTAGCAAACTGGGTTTTATCTACTTCAGCTAAGTCAGTTCCAAGCTCCTTGGCTACTTTTTCCGCTAATTCCTGGTTTGATGAACCAGAGAAGAGAAGCATTTTCTTTTTTCCAGCTTGTTCAATCATTTTTTACCTTTTTTATTTTTCTTTCCATGTAGCCATCAATATTCTTTTGATCATTTCTTTCAATACCAAGGGCCCCAGGTGGAACATCTTTTGTGATAACAGAACCTGCTCCAACCATTGCACCTTCACCAATTGTTACTGGAGCAACAAGCATCGCATCAGATCCAACAAAAGCATTTTTCTTTATTTCAGTTTTGTGTTTTTCTTTACCGTCGTAATTTACAGTAATTGCACCAGCTGAAAAATTAACATCTTCTTCTAACTCTGCATCTCCAACATATGCAAGGTGAGGAACTTTGCTTCCCTTACCGATGGTAGAATTTTTTGTTTCTGCAAAAGCACCTACTTTTACATCCTCATCCAAAATTGAACCTTTTCTTAAATGAGCATATGGCCCAATCTTTCCATTACTTTTTATTTCTGCTTCATCAACTACTGAAAACTGAATGGTGGAGCCTTCTCCAATTTCAGAATCGTTGATAATTGAATTGGGTCCTATTACACAATCTTTTTTTATATTTGTATTACCTGTTAAATGACAGTTTGCGAGAATTTTTGCGCCTGTTTCAATCTTTACTGTTTTATCTAAATAAGTTGAATTTGGATCTTGGAAATATACACCATTGTCCATATGAGTTTGAATTAATTCTTTACGGAGAGTATTTTCAACATCGTTTAGTTGACTCATGGAATTTACGCCTTGTATTGAATCTTCACTTACTTGTACTATAACCCTCTCGAGTTTGTTTTGAAAAGCTATATTTATTAAATCTGTTAGGTAGAATTCATTTTGAATATTTTCACTTTCTATTTTTCCAACGTATTCTTTCAAAAACTTTTTATCAATACAATAAATTCCAGAATTGATTTCTTTTATTTGTTTTTCTTGTTCATTCGCATCTGACTCTTCGATTATTTTTTCAAACTCATCTTGATTCCTCACAATCCTTCCATATCCAAATGGATCATTCACTTCAGCTGTAATTAAACCAATTACAGCTTCTGATGAGACAACATCATTGATCAATAAATCTAAGTCTTTCTTTTTTATAAGTGGGACATCTCCAGGAATTACAACAAGATAATCATTTTTATCATCTTCATACTCTTTACTTTCAACCAATGTTGATATTGCGTGACCAGTACCAAGTTGCTTTTCTTGAATAATAGGAATATAAGATTCAAATAAAGTTTGGATTACTTTATCAGATTGGTGACCAACAATGACGTATTTTTTTTCAAAGTCAGCTATAGCCTCTTGAGCATAGTTGATCATGGGTTTTCCAAGTACGCTTTGAAGAACTTTAGGTAGAGGGGATTTCATTCTGGTCCCCTGACCTGCAGCTAAAATTACACCTGAAATACTCATTTATTTTTTGGCTGGGGGAGAAGGACTCGAACCCTCAACGTTTGGACCAAAACCAAATGTGTTGCCAATTACACCATCCCCCATCGTCTGTATCTAATTCTAATCCGAAATTGTTTCGAAACTAAAATCAATTTTTTTTACTAGCTTTACAAGTTTAAATTGGTTCAAATCTATTAGGTCAATTTTTTTAGTCAGCTCTTCGGTGTCTCCTAAACTAAACATTGAACTTCCACTTCCTGACAAATAGAATTCAAGATTTGTAATTGACTCTAGATTATTTTTAATTTTTAGTAAATTTGGTTCTAATGTTTGAGCAGGTATCCAAAAATCATTAAAGATTTTTAAATCTTCATATTCATTTATCTCCAAATTTTCCTGGCTTAATTTATCAAACATAGAAAATGCATGTCTAGTAGAAATTTTTTCATTAGGAACAACAAGTATCATATTTATATCTTTTTGAAGATTTTCTGGATTTACTATATCTCCAATACCCAAAATATTGGCTGGTTTACCTGTTATGAAAAAAGGAACGTCACTTCCAACGTTTACTGCAATCTCTCTATATGTAGGCATTTGTAAGTTGTATTTTTTAGTAAGAATTGAAATAATTCCCGCAGCATTGGAACTTCCACCACCTAAGCCAGCTTCGATTGGAATATTTTTTTCAATTATTATGTGAAAGAATCCAGGTAAATTAGATCTACTTCTTAATAGATTTAAAGATTTTGATATAGTGTTTTCTTCGGAAATTCCTTCTTTATCAAATTGGATTTCATCAACATCAGCATTGGTTTCTTTAATTTCTATTGAATCATACAAATTTATGGGGACCATTAGTGAACTTACGTTATGAAGCCCATCCTCAACTTCTTTTGAAATTTTTAAATTTAAATTAATTTTTGCGTATGTGTTTATTTTCATGAATTAATTTCTGCAATTGCCAAATAGTTTTCAGGTGTCAATTCCTGTGGTCTTAAGTTTAAATCCAATGAAAGTTTTTTTGAAGATTCTTCGTCTATATAATCTTTTAAAGCAGTTTTTATTTTTTTTCTTTTTTGCTGAAAAGCAACTTTGGAAATTTCAAAAGCTTTCATTCTCATATCTTCATCAATTAAAGTCTCTCTTTGAATAGTGACAACCGTAGATAAAATTTTTGGTTTAGGTTCGAAACAATTTTTGCTTACATTGAACTGAACTTTTGAATTTGTAAATAAAGATGCAAGAACTGACAGTGATCCATATTGTTTTGTATCTGGCTTTGCCACAATTCTTTCTGCAACTTCATCTTGTAGCATCACTACATATCGATGTATTTGGGGAACTTCAGTTATTAATTTTACTAACAATCTAGTTCCAATATTGTATGGAAGATTGCCGACCATTATCCACCATGGACCGGTTAATTGACTATAGTCGTAGTCCATTGCATTCTCATTAATGATCTCTATATTTGGAACTTCTCCAAAACGTTCTCCAAGTATATTTGTTAATTCGCTATCAACTTCTATCGCTTTAATCCTGTAATTATCTTTTAATAATTCGTTCGTTAATGATCCTGTTCCAGGCCCTATTTCTAATATCGGATCAGCAAGTTGTCCTTGTACAAGTTTCGTAATTTTTCTAGAAATATTTGAATCAATTAAAAAATTCTGTCCCAAACTTTTTTTTGGCTTTATATTTAATTTATTTATCCAGAAAATTTCACTCATGATTGCCTGCCTAATAATCTTCTAGAATTTTCAATTGTAATTTCGGATAATTTTTTTTGATCAATATCTAATATATTTGATATCTTCATAGCTGTATGTTCGATGAAATTCGGTCTGTTGTCTTGTCCTCTTAGTGGAACAGGAGCTAAATAGGGTGTGTCCGTTTCAAGAAGTAATTTATCAATTGGAATTTCCTTAACAGAAAGCTGTAAATCTTTTGCTGTGTCATACGTAACGATCCCAGATATTGAAAAATATACCCCTAATTCAGCGAACCGTTTTGTCCACTTCCTTCCGCCTGTCCAAGAATGTAAAATTATGGAAGAGGGATTGTTAAATTCAACAAGTTGGTCGTAAGTGTCCTGAAAACTGTCTCGACAATGAATAATGATTGGCTTATCAAGTTGTTTTGAATACTCAAGATGAAATAAGAAATTCATTATTTGTTCATCTTTTGTTGATAAATTTCTATAAAAATCAAGACCTGTCTCTCCAATTAAGTCTGCCTCTTGAAAAAGGTTCGCTAGCGACTTCTTTTGAGAATTTAATAGTTTTGCATCATGTGGATGTAGACCCGCAGACCAATAGCTTTCGAGGTCTATCTCAGAACTTATCTCTTTAGCTTTTAAAGATGATTCAAAATCTACTCCTGGAATTATTAAAAATTCAATATTATGAAAATTTTCACTATCTAATGTTTCATCAATTAGTTGCAGATGACAATGAGTATCAACCCATTTCATTTTCTTATAAGATTGATTTTTATTCACTACTATAAGAATAGGAGTATTAGAAATATGGTCAAAGGTAATAAATCTAAGATTGATAATTTAGGAAGAGTAGTAATACCAAAATCAATTAGAAATGCTCTTAACGTTGAACATAACGATGAAATAACTATGCGTGTTGAAAATCAATCATTGATTATTACAAAAAATAATAGTACGTGCAGTATTTGTCCTGAAGAAAAGGTTGAAGTACAGATCAAAGATAAGTTTTTATGTAAAAGCTGTGTTGACACAATTAAAGATTTTTGATTGAGTCATAAATTTTATTAACTTTCTCTTTATTTAGTGAAGAAATGATTTTTGCAATTTCTCTTTTAGGTACTTGAAACTCAATTAGTTTTTTTGCAAAAATTTCTATATCTATATCAAGAGTGTTTAATTTATCTGATTTATCTATAACAAGAGTAACTTCTCCTCTATATTTGTTCTCAGGTATATCTTTGAGAAGCTCTTGCGCTGTTCCTCGGTATACAGATTCAAATTTTTTTGTTAACTCACGACAAACTACTATTTCATTCTGTAAGTCTTTGCTTACAAATTCTTTTAAGTCATTCATGAGTCTATTTGGTGATGTAAAACAAACTAAAGGATGAGAAGCTTCAGAAATAAGATTATAAAAATTAGTTCTTTCTTTTCCTGACTTAGGTATAAAGCCTAAAAAAGTAAATCTATCTATTTCAAATCCAGACAAGGTTAAAGCAACCAAAACGCTAGAGGGACCTGGGATAGAAACTATCTCATGGTTATCTTCAATTAACTGTTGAATCAGCATATTTCCCGGATCAGAGATAAGAGGTGTTCCTGCATCTGAAATCAAGGCAACAGATTTATTTTCACTTAACAAATTTGAAATTTCAGATACTTTCTTAATTTCATTTCCCTTAAAGTATGATTTAACTTCTTTTTTCAGGTTCAAATGAGATAACAATTTTTTTGCTACTCGAGTATCTTCTGCATAAACAACATCTACTTTCGATAAAGTATTCACCAATCTTTCCGAAATATCTTCTAAATTTCCGATAGGTGTTGGGCAAATATAAAAAGTAGCCATTTTAAAAATTTGTATTACATATCTCTGATGAACAGTCGCTCAAAAAATTACTAATGAAATCAAAATCATTTGAGAGAGCAAGTCTTAAATAATTGCCATCATTATAAATCCATAAGTTTGTCTCTCCTTCGTATAGGTTTCCTATCCAATTTCCTTTATCGTTTGATAATTTTGTAAATCTTGTTTGAAAATTAGCCCAATTCATGAATGCTTCTGCAATTTCATTTAACTCGGTTGAATTGTCTCCTTGAATTTTTACGGTCATGAATAATTGATTTTTATCATTTACATAATCAACCCAGGAGCCACCTCCAAGCCCAATAGCTGCATCAACAGCATCAACCCGACCAATTGTTGTTTGTAATAAATAAACAATATCGAGCGAATCAAGCTGGCCTTCTTCAAGAAAAGAAAATTCTTCTAATTCAAGTGTTTCAATTTCGACATTAATGTATGGTTCCTCAGAAAAATATTTTTCAGGTGCATAAATTTGCTCAGCAGTTGGTAATTTATATAATGCTTCATTCAATGCATCCATTCTTCCATTGCTATGAATTTGCTTACCCAATCGACCTCCAAAATCATAATAAAGGTCATTTGGTATATAAAAATAATCAGGTAATGAAACAGAGCATCTAAAATTTGGACGTTCTGAAGTCATTCTTTGTCTATCGTATGAATCTAAGTTGGATACCCAATATGCTTGTACTAAATCAGCTTGAGCCTCCATTATTGATCGTCTACCTGGATAATTCATAAAATCATCATTTTCTTTCATGGTGCTGTACCAGTCTGAAAGATCAATTATTTGGCCTTGAAGTGAATGAACTAATTCGTGGACAATTACAGATTGCTCCCAAAGATTCAATTTTGTTTGATTACGTTTAACAGGAACTCTTAATATTTTATCTAAGAGGTTATAAGAGCCTGCTGAAGCACATCTTTGAAACTCTACAATAAGTTCTTTCATTTTTTCAGGTGAGGCCTTTGTTAATCCCCACATGTTCTCTGATAAAACAGCTCTCTCCCATTCACCTTCTTCATAATCTTTTTCAAAGTCATCAAGATAAGATGCAGCATTGTAATCTCTGTAGCCTTCTAAAGTGTATAAATTGAATTCAGGATATTCAGTAAACTCCAAGCCTGTTCTTTTTTCAACAAAAGCAATCAACTCATCGAATTGTTCTTTCATTGCTGGACTAGCTGTAAGCAGTTCAACTCCAAATTCATCAACAATAATTTCTTCCTCAACTTTTATTGTTGTAGTTGTTGAGGTTGTTTCGACAACACTTGTTTCAGTAGTAGAAGTGGTATCAACAATTTCAGATTGAGGGCTTGATCCTGTCGTACAGCTTGTTATTAAAAAAATGGTTAATAAATAATTTAAGTAATTTCTCATAGGATTTAAGAATAATTGTAATCTTAAATATTGAGATACAAATAGGAGGAATCATGATAAAAGAATTTAGAAACTTTATCAATAGAGGTAATGTTGTTGAGCTTGGAGTTGCATTTGTTATGGGTGCATCGTTTAAGTCTTTAGTGGATGTATTTACAAAAAAATTAATTGAACCACTAATTGGATTAATAATTAATTTGCCAAATCTTGATAATCTTGGTCTTTTTGGCGATGTTGATCCAAACTCAGGATTGCAATCTGGAAGCTTTGGAGCTTTTTTAGGGGAGATAATTAATTATCTCATCATTGCGTTTGTAATGTTTTTAGTTATAAAGGCATACAATCATTTTGAGGATATGGTTGACGATGAAGAGAATGATGAAGTCGTTGCAACAGAATCAAAAGAGGTAACGCTTTTGAAAGAAATAAGAGACGGAATAAATAACCTTCAAACAAAGTAACATTGATTGGTAATGAAACAGAATAATTTAAAAGATCTCTATAAATATGCCGAAGAGAACGAAGCAAAAGTCAAAAGAGGAATAATTTACTCAATTCTAAATAAACTATTTGATCTCGCTCCTCCTGTTTTAATTGGTATCGCTATAGATATTGTTGTTGAGGGATCAGAATCTTTTATCGGAAATTTTGGTTTTGAGGACAGAAGACAGCAATTAATTATTCTTGCTTTTATTACATTTGTAATTTGGGGTTTCGAATCAATCTTTGACTATGTTGCAGCAGTTACATGGAGAAATATAGCTCAAGATCTTCAACATTCAATGCGAACAGAAACGTTTAATAAAACCTTAGATTTAGATTTATCTTTTTTTGAAAATAAATCATCTGGAAGATTGATGGCCATACTTAACGACGATGTTAATCAGATGGAGAATTTTTTAAATGAGGCCGCAAACAGATTGATTCAAACAGCAACAACAGTAATTGTCATTGGTGCAACGTTTCTCTACATCTCACCTCTTGTTGCAATCTTTGCTTTCATTCCAATTCCAGTAATCGTTTTTGGTTCCTATAAGTTTGTTCAAAGAATTGGGGAAAGATATTCAAAAATAAGAAATAATGTTGAATCATTGAATGCACATTTATCTAATTCCATTACTGGAATCTTGACAGTAAAAAGTTTCAATCGAGAGAAAAAAGAGTATAAGAGAATAGATTCAGCTTCAGATGAAGTTAAAACTGCAAATTATGATGCTATAAAGTTATCAGCAGCATTCATACCAATAATAAGAGTGGCTATATTATTCGGATTTACGGCAACATTATTAATTGGCGGCTTTCTCGCACTCGATGGTCAGATAAAAGTTGGTATGTATTCAGTTATGCTTTTTATAACCCAAAGATTGCTTTGGCCTCTTACTGAATTAGGTATGATTTTTGACTCATTTCAAAAAGCCATGGCATCTTTCAGAAGAATTATGAATCTACGAGATACAAATCCAACCATTAATGATGGTGAAACAGAATTATTAGAACTTAAAAATAAAATTAGCTTTGAGAATTTAAATTTTGAATATGTAAAAGATTTTCCAGTTTTAAAAAATATAAATATCGAAATTGAGAAGGGAAAAACAACTGCGATAGTTGGTAGTACAGGATCAGGTAAATCAACTTTAATAAAATTAATTTTGAGATTTTATGAAAAAAATTCTGGAAAAATTTTATTTGACGAACATGAAATAGAATCATTGTCGTTAGAAAGCATAAGAAACAAAATTGGGCTTGTAAGCCAAGATGTATTTCTTTTCGAGGGAAGTGTTTTTGAAAATATTGCATATGGAAATATCGAAGCAAACAGTGAGGAAGTTTGGAATGCAGCAAGGCTTTCAGAGTCAGATAGCTTTATCAATGATCTTCCAAATAAAGAAGACACAATAGTTGGGGAAAGAGGTCAAAAGCTTTCAGGTGGACAAAGGCAGAGAATTTCAATTGCCAGAGCAATCCTTAAAAATCCTGAAATACTTATTCTTGATGAAGCAACATCAGCGGTAGACAATGAAACTGAGGCGGCAATACAAGAATCACTTGAAACTTTAAAAGAAGGTAGAACTGTTATTGCAATTGCTCACAGACTTTCAACCATAAGAAATGCTGATTTAATCTATGTGTTAGAAGATGGTGAGATAGTTGAAAATGGAACACATGATCAACTTTTAGGAAATAATAATGTTTACACAAAACTCTGGGACGTTCAAACAGGAAAAACTAGAAGATTTTAATTCAATATTTTAGATGCAATTGATTCACCAATTGCTAAAGAGGCAGTCGCAGCTGGACTTGGAGAATTCAATACATGTAAGGAATTACTTCCCTCTTCGAAAAGAAAATCATCTAATAAATTTCCTTCTTCATCAACTGCCTGGGCACGTACTCCTGATGGAATTTGGGTAATATCTTCTGAACTAACACCATTAATTAATTTCTGAATCTCTTTAACAAATACTTTTTTATTTAATGATCTATACATTTCTGACAAACCTGTTTTTAAATATTTTTTTCCGAGCTTAATCATGCCTGGATAGGTTAAAACTTTTGTTAAGTCGACAAAATTAATATCTGTCCACTTATATCCCTCTTTTGAAAAAGCTAGAACCGCATTTGGACCAGCCTCAATATCTCCATTAGCTGTTTTTGTTAAGTGAATTCCTAAAAATGGTAGATCTGGATCAGCTAGTGGATAAATCATGTTGTTTAAAAGTGAATTTTTCGTATTTCTAATTTTGTAATACTCACCTCTAAATGGAATAATCCTAACATTTGGAGACATACCATCCATTCTTGCTATTTCGTCTGAAAAAAGACCTGCACAATTGATTAAAAATTCACAACTAAAAGAATTGTTTTTACTCTTAATTTTTTTCACATTATTTAAATTTTCTATTTCTATAATTTCTTCAATATATTCAATTTCTCCACCTAATTCAATAAATTCATCAGCATAAGTTCTTACAACTTCTCCATAATCTACGACACCAGCCTGAGGTACAAATAAACCTGTTTTTATCACAGAATTTGGTTCAATAGATAACAAATCATCATCTTGAACAATATCTACTCCATCCATCTCAAGTTCTTTGCTTCGACTTTGTAAATTTTCAAGTTTATCTAAATCATTATCAACAACTACCTTTCCTTCTTGACGATAATTGATACCTCTTTCATTCAAATATTCAATAAGAAGGTTCCTACCTCTTATTGAAAGTTCTGATTTGGAAGAATTTGGCTTGTAATAAATTCCGGAATGAATGACTCCTGAATTCCTACCAGATTGATGAAGACCCGGTTTTTTTTCTTTTTCAAGAACTAAAACACTTTTATTTTGTCTTCGTAAGTGAAGAGCAGTAGATAACCCAACAATGCCAGCTCCGATGATTGCAAAATCATATGTGTTTTTTTTACTCATTGCATTTTATTATAGTGGAGGTGCGGGGAGTCGAACCCCGGTCCTTTTAAGCTACCAAACAGCTTCTCCGAGCGCATCTGGTGAAATACTATTGAGAGAGTCACCAGAAACAAATTCTCAATAGTTTTTACCTTAAATCTTAAAAGTTAGTCGGTAAACTAACTCAGCATCCCACATTTCGACGCCGATACTACCCGAGGTGGGAACCCCGGCAGTCGACGAGCAACAATTAAGCTGCTACGGCCAATTTAGGTTTGGCAGTTATCTTTTTTTCCCTACGTTTTTAATGAGGCCCTAGGACCCTCAGCTCGCTACTGAGAGGCTCGCTTCAAAGTCGAAGCCAGTTCACCCCCATATCACTATTATGGCTTTACAATAGTTATTAGCCAAGACAAAATATTAAATGAAAATTAACAATCAAACATTCAATTTAAATGAGGAATTAATTGTTTCAATTGATCAGGAAGACAATGACGGTCTTATAAATATTCCTAAAAATATAAATTTGGATATAAAAATTATAAATTATTTTGGAAAAATTGTTATCAACAGTATTTCTATAAATCACCTCCAAGATGAAATATCTTTATCAAAAACAGGTCTTGAACAATCATTGAGTAATCTAGACATTAAATTATTAGACCGATTTTTGTTTAAACAATTAAGTGATAAGGCAACATTTAATTATTCACCTTTTGATTCTTTTCTTGAGTATGACTTCACAATATTTGAAAAATCAAGAAGGATTTCTGATATTGACTGGTCAATGTTTGCCTCTCTCTATATATTTGCTTGTAATGTCATTCCCGAATCTATAAAAGTGGAGTTAACACTTGCAAAAAAGCTAAGAATCTCAGAAGAAAGTTTTAAAAGATTTTTGAAGAAGATACCTGAAACAATATTTAGAAAAACTGGACATTTGGAATCCAGAGGTGGTAATTTAACCTTCGACGCTGAAGAGATGATAAAAAAGAATTTAACTGATGAGCAAAGTAAATTATTTGAGGACAGTCCTTTTTTAAAATTTCATTCAGGATCAGATTTGGCTTGAGGTCTGACCATTGAAATTATATTGTTCGTATTTACTACCCAAATTTCTCTCGATTTAATATCTGCCTCATTCCAGCTCACTCCTGTATCTCTCCTATACGGCTTGCCTGTATACCGATTGGATAAATAATCGATATGCTCATTTGCACTATCATTATCAATAATATTTTCAACAACACCTCTTATTTCCCAACTTGAATACATTTCAGTTGGATGAAATATAACAATCGTAAGATTTGGGTTAATACGAATATTTTGAGTTTTTTTTCTTCCTTGCTCAGTATTAATAAGAATTTTATTTTCTTTGTAATCAACCCACATCAGATGATTTTGAATAATGTTTTCATCAATATTTGTGGCGATTGCACAAAATGCATTGTTATCAATTGCTAACTTTAATTCACTTGGTAATTGCATTATTAATAATTTTAAGTAAGACTTCTATTTATGGCATTTATAAAATTATTTAATTTTGATGAGGCATCTGGCTTACTGAAAAAAGAATATGAAAAAGGATTACGAAGAGCTGGAAGAATTTGGAATGTTCTCACTATACAGTCACAGACTCCTCACATTCTGAAGGATTCAATGAATTTATATGGTTCTACAATGTTTGGAGATTCAAATATTTCTCGATTCGATAGTGAGTTACTTGCTGTTGTAACATCTATGTCGAATGAGTGTGAATATTGAATAAGAGCACATTTATTTGATCTCCGGTCGGAGACAACAAATCAAAAGTTAGTTGATGAAATAGCGGAGGATTGGAGTACAAGTTCATTAACAAAAACTCAAATGGCAATGTGTAACTTTGCAAAAAAACTTACAGAAACACCAAGTAAAGTTAATGAAAATGATATTCAAACATTACGAGATCTGAATTTGACTGACAAAGATATATCTCAAATTGTTCAAATAATTGGTTATTTTAATTATATAAACAGGGTTGCAGATGGTTTAGGACTTGAACCTGAAAATTTTATTGATAAAAAAGGGTATAAAACGAAATAAATATTGTTTGATAGTTTTAAGAGATATAACATTAAATTATGAACAGTAATCTGAGATTAGGCGTCTTATTAACAATTTTGATATCGATATCAGCTTTTTCATATTTTATTTTCTTTAGAGATACTGTAAGTGAACAAGTTGCAATTGAGAATGAAATTCAAACTAGCACGACCATCTCATCAACATCCACAACTTTAAAAACAGAAAATACAACCTCTACCTCTACCTCTACATCTACATCTACTACTTCAACTACAACTACAACTACAACTATTCCACCAAATCAAACGGTAATATATGCAACTGCTCAAGAGATAAACAATAGTAAAAAAATATCATATGACTATTTAAAGGGAGGATGTAAGGAAGATTTAATAGGTGATATTGAAGAAGAATGGGTTTTGCCATACGAGTTATTTATTTTCAATGAAGAAAAGATAAATTTCAGCCTTAAACTTGATTCCTCATTAAGTTTAAATGTTGAATGTTTGGGAAAACTAATCCCTTCAATTTTAAATGATTCAAGAGGTTGGATTAAAGTTACGGATAAAGAATTTCAACTTGTAGATAATTCTGAAAGCGAATTTGAATTCATATTTGCTTCGCCAGAGAAAACAGATGAGTTATGCTTCCCGCTTGAAACTAATGGAATTTACTCATGTAGAAATGAAGAACAAATTGTTATTAATTATTTTAGATGGATCAATGGAGCTATTGATTTTGGATCAGATATGGAAACGTACAGGCTGTATCTTATAAATCATGAAGTTGGACATATTTTAGGTTGGGGTCATGTTGGCTGTCCAAAGGAAGATGCACTAGCACCAGTCATGATGCAACAAAGCAAATCAACAATGGGATGTGTTCCATACGGATGGCCAATATATGAAATCATTGAAAAAGAATTTGGGATAGATACATATTCTTTACTTCCAGAATCTGAAGAAGATAGTTAATTGGTGCCAGCATCAACTAATTTGTAATTTAATTATCACTACTTTTAGATCTTATAACAAACGTTTTTTTATTTTTTTAGTTATTTATGACGCTACTTAGATCCCCATTCAAAATATCTTTTACATTTTCCGCAGTTTGTTTACCTGCTTTTAGTTGAGCCTCTTTTGTTGAAGCGCCAAGATGAGGAGTAGTAACAATATTTGAATTTGATAAAAATTCATCAACTATTGGAGGTTCTTTTTCATAAACGTCAAGGGCTCCAAAAATTATTTTTTTATCATCTACTAATTCAAAAAGACTTTTCTCATCAACAATACCTCCCCGAGATGTGTTCACTATGATTCCACCTTTTTTCATCATATTTAGTGCTTTAGAATCGATTAAATTTTCTGTTTCTTTAGTTTTATTAACATGAATAGAAATTACATCTGAAGTTTGCATTAAATGTTCTAAATCTACTTTGGTTGCTTCATTTTTAGATTCCTCAATATAAGGGTCGTAAAAGACTATTTTCATACCAAAAGCAGAAAGTCTTTTTGCTACCTCATTAGCTGCCTTACCAAAGCCAATAAGACCCAACTGCTTGTCATAAAGCTCAGTGCCAGTAAATTTTTGTCTGTTCCATTCGCCTGCTTTAAGTGAGTTATTTGATATATGGATATTTCTAGCTGTAGATATAATTAGTCCAATTGTAAGTTCTGCAACTGAAATGATATTTGCATTTGGAGAATTAGTGACATAAATATTGTTTTTAGAGGCTTGTTCTAAATCAATATTATCTACACCAACTCCACATCGAGCAATTACTTTTAATTGTTTGGCAGAGTTTATTAATTCTTTAGTAATTGTTGTGGCACTTCTTATTACAACTACTTCTGTGTCTAAAATATTTTTAGATATCTCATCTTCTTTATTTTCATTATCAGAAATGTTTGTTACTTCACCTATTTCACTAAAAATATCTATGACTTCTTTTTCTAAGCTATCACATATTAAAATTTTCATTTCACTCTGCTCTGAGCTTTTCCAGGGCTAATTCATGCAACCCCTTTGATGATGAGGCTAAAACATACACATTTTTATCACTAAAGTTTAAATGATTTCCTTCCCAATCTGTCATAATTCCACCTGCCCCTTGAACTATCTTAATTAAGGGTAGGTAGTCATGTGGAGCAGTTAATTTTTCAGCAACAATATCTAAATAACCACTAGCTAATAATCCATAGTTGTAACAATCACTTCCTGTAGTTGTTACCTTTACACTTTCTTCTAGAGATTGATATGCCCTCCATTTTTCCATACCAAATTCATGACTTGAAGTTGTAGCCATTACAGAATTTTCAAGTTTATCGATTTCTCTACATTTTGTATTATTACCATTAACTATCGTTGTGTCAGTATCAAATGACATCCATCTTTCTTGTAAAGCCGGGCAATCAATTACCCCTCCAATTATTTTTTCATTCTTTACTAATGCAATCAATGTTCCGAAATCAGATTTTCCGGCGACAAAACTTCGGGTTCCATCAATCGGATCAATATACCATGTGTATTCTGATGAATTATCAACTATTTCAAACTCCTCACCAATAATGTTGTGGCCTGGAAAGTTTTTTTCGATTTCCCTTCTAATGACTTGTTCAATTTGCTTATCAGCTAGGGTCACTGGACTTTCATCACCTTTAATTGTCAAATCTCTTATGTCCCTAAAATAAGTAAGAGCAATTTTTCCTGATAATTCTAAAGTTTCATTACAAAAATCAATAAGTGTTTTCGAATCTAGTTTATTTTGTAACATTACACTGATTATAAAGAATTAATTTTATTTGTAAGTTCAACATCTGATGGTTCAACCAAAAAGCTTCCATCCTCAAAGACTATAGTTGGGATTCGTGGATTTTGATTTTGAATTTTTTTTGCTATTTCGAATCCTCTTTTGTCATAATCAATATCAACTTCTGTAAAAGCTATACCTAATTTATCAAAAACTTTTTTTGACCTTACACAGTCTCCACACCACTGTGTGGTGTACATGACAATTTTTGGTTGATTATCCATTTGAACCAAATGGATCTGTTAAAACTGATAGTAAATCACTTAATTTTCCCAAATTTTCAAATAAGGGTTCGAGTTGATTAAAATTTTCAATAGCTACTTCTATTTCTGGTAATACATTTTTCATATCTTCTATTACAACCATCGCAGATGAAACTTGAATAGATAGATCTCCAATTGTATTTTGAACATAAAAAAGAAGAAACCCAAATAATGAAAGTATTAGAACTTGTAGAACTAATACGATTTTTAACACTATTAACCTAGTGCGTCAATTTTTTCTTTAATGACTTCTTTTGGTTGAACTCCAACAAATCTCTCTTTAACTTCACCATCTTTTAAGATCACAACTGTTGGAACCCCCATTACTTGATTTTGTCCCGCAATTTGTGGATGTTGATCAACATCTAGTTTTACAAATTCAACACCATCTATCTCATCATTCAATTCTTCTAATATTGGACTCAATACTTTACAAGGTCCACACCAAGTGGCATGAAAATCAATAACCACCGGAGTTGGGGAGTTAATAATTTCAGCATATTCTTCAGCATTTATTTCTTTTACCATTTTTTCCTTTAATTTCTTATAATTCTATAAATTCTAAATTTATAAAAGTAATTTAAAAATAAATTATTTGTAGTTCCTTATTTCTTTTTTCACCCTTTTTTCTGTCATTTTGCTTCTTTTATCAAAATTTTTCTTACCTTTTGATAAAGCTATTTCAACTTTGATAAATCCATTTTGTTCAAAAACTTTAGTTGCAATAAGAGTAAGGCCTTTTGTTGAGATTAATCCAATCAACCTTTTTATCTCTTTTTTATGTAATAACAACTTTCTAGGAGCTTTTGGATCGTAATCTATTAACTCAGCATATTTGTATGGTTCAATATTCATTTCTCTCAAGATTGCTTCTTCATTTTCAACAATTGCAAATGCGTCAATAATAGATAAAGCCCCATTTCTTATGCTTTTTGTTTCAGCTCCAGTCAAAACGATTCCTGCCTCAAAAAATTCCATAAATTCATATGAATTTCTTGCTTTTCTGTTCTCTGCAAAAACTTTCATCGATCTAAGAAACAATAAGGATTCATTCTTCCTCTAGAAGTTGGATCTAAGTATGGAAGGCTACAACTAACAGAGTTAGGATTTTTTAATCGCACTTCAAAGTGCAAATGGGGTCCTGATGATCTTCCTGTATTACCAACTGTTCCAATTACATCACCAGTTATTACTGTTTGTCCAACTGAAGTTCTTATTTCATTCATATGGAAGTAAAGTGTAGTCATACCTCCACCATGATCAATAAAGACAGTTCTTCCCGCTAGTCCATAATAACGAGCAAGAATGACAACTCCTCCTGCAGCAGCTTTTATAGGGGTGCCTGTTCTCCCAGGAATATCTATTGCTCCATGAAAACTAGTCACACCTCTGAATCTTCTCCATTTGTAACCACTTGATACGTAACTACCAGTTATTGGCCAAGTTAATTTATTTGGAGCTACTCCACCAAGAGAACTTAATCTATTAATATCCTCTTGGATAGCATCTTCAAGCTTTTCTAGATTCGCATGTTCTGCATCTAACTTAGCAAGTTGATTATTTGCTTGAGTAAGAAGGTTCTGTGCTTTTTTACGTTCTGCCAATACAGCTGCTTTTTTATTTTCAACCTGTCGTTTTTCACTTTCTACCCTATTCTTGCTTTCTTCAACCTCCTCAGCATATTGCTCAGCTTCAATTGATATCTGATTCTTTTTTTCTTCTTCAACCTGTAAAGAGGCAATGATTTCCTCTCTTTGTTCTTCACGTTCTGATAAGAATTCAGTTTGTGTTCCCGACAAACTTTCAAAAGAGTTCAAAGATTCAATAATTTCATATGCTGTATTAACAATTGCTGATGCATAACCCAGTGCTGCTAAAAAATCTGATAAATCATTAAGGCTTATAAATAGAGCAGTTGCAGGGCTCATGACCCCATCTATATACATATCTACCGCTTTAATCTGTAATTCATCTTTTGCAGAATTCAAATTTTTTTGTGTCTCAAACAATTCATCTTTGACTTTTGCTATTTCATTTTTGGTTGTCCCTAAAGTTACTTGTTCCTTGACAATATTTTGTTGCACTGAAGCAAGATTATTTAATGATTCATCATATCCAGCTAGTGCTTTTTCTAATGCTGCTTCGGCAGACGCGAGTCTACGTTGAACCTCTGCTAGTTCATCATTAACTTTCTTAAGTGCTGTGTCATTTGCTAAAATATTCTTTTCTAAATCTGTCTTATCACCCTCATATTGTTTAATTTGATTAGCTATTGCTATGAGTTGCTTTTCTACTTCTTCTAATCTCTCTTCAGCTGTGATTGCATGAGAGGGATCTACCACGATAGTTTGTAATGTGATTACAAATAATATAAAAGTTATAAAGATCTTTTTAATCATTTAAAGCTTTTCTAATTCCAACAAAACTCGCAAAGAAACCAAAAAGAATTGTTGATAATAATAAAATTAAAGTCAGATTTATTAAATAAGAATCAGAAATAGAGATATCAAAAATACTTTCTGATATAAAAGATGTTTTTGAATATTGTATAAAGCCCCAACCAAGACCTACCGCAATACTTGTTCCAATCAAAGACTCAAATATTGCCTCAAATATAAAAGGTAATCTAATGTATGTTGAGGAAGCCCCAATAGTTCTCATAATTTTTATCTCTTTTTTCTTTGAATATGCAGTCAGTCTTAATGTGTTAATAATTAAAATAAACGCAGCAAATGCGATTAATCCAGCAAAAATAGTTGCTGATAAAACTAATGTATTGGTTAAGCTTAAAAGTCTTTCAATGGCCTCACCAGAAGCTCTTATTTCTTTTACAGCTGGATTTCCATCCATTCTCTCAATAATTAATTTATAGTCAGCAGGATCATTTAAATTTATTCTTAATGAGGTAGGAAGAATTTCAAGGTCTACTTCTTGCAATAGTTCTGGTTGGTCTTTAAACAATGTCTTAAACTCTTCAGAAGCTTCCGTTTTAGAAAAATACTCTACCATTCTTACTTCAGGATAGGTTTCTAAGGTGTCTTGAAGTTGCTTGTGGGCTGTTGCGGTTACTCTGTCATCTAGAAAAATTACAACATGCACTCCGTTTTGCCAACGTGAAGTATTATTTTCAACAATAGCTCTTGCAGAAAGAGTTGTGAAAACAAGAAAAGATGAAACCAACACCGCAAGCATTGTTGCAATAACCAATAAAGGGTTTCTTCTCATATTTATGAAAGTATTTTTTAATACATAATTTAATTTTTTCATGAATATCTAGATATATCTTCCCTGATCTACATCACTCATTAATTTTCCATCTTTTAATTGCAAAACTCTTTTTTTTCTTCTATTTACAATCGAAGAATCATGAGTAGCCATTAGTACGGTTGTTCCAGCCCTATTTATTTTTTCTAACAGAGTAAGTATTTGAATGCTTAAATCTGGGTCTAAATTACCTGTAGGTTCATCACATAAAAGTAACAAGGGATTTGAAGCTAAAGCTCTAGCTATGCAAGCTCTTGTTTGTTCTCCGCCTGAAAGCTGACTAGGAAATTTGTACATACTTTCTTGTAAATCTACAAGATCAATAAGGGTGCTTGCTTTTTCATCAATTTCTTTTTCATCAAATCCGAGTACTTCAAGAGCAAAACAAACATTTTCAAAAGTTGTTCTGTCTTCTAATAATTGTGGTTCTTGCGTAACAATTCCTAATTTTCTTCTTAATAAAGGTATTTTCCATTTTGGTAAAGTTGTTACATCCATTTCAACAACTTCAATTTCTCCTTTTGTGGCTAAGTAATCTTTGTATAAAAGCTTAAGTAAAGATGATTTTCCACTTCCAGAATGACCAATCAAATAAACAAATTCTCCTTCTGAAATTTCAGTTGAAACATTTGAAAGCGCAACACTTCCACCTTCAAAAACTAACGAAACATTGTCTAATTTAATCATTTAATCCCTGTCTACGCCATTTTAGATACTCATTAATAAATATGTTAATATCTCCATCTAAAACTGATTGAATGTTTCCAACTTCAATGTTTGTTCTTGAATCTTTCACTTGTTGGTAAGGTTGCATTACATAAGACCTAATTTGTCTGCCCCATCCTGCTTCAACTTGTTCACCTCTAATTGAATCAAGTTTTTTCATTTTTTCTTCTCTCTCTAGAATTATAAGTTTTGATTTTAAAAGACTCAATGCTCTTACTTTATTTTGTAATTGTGATCTCTCTGCCTGACAAGCAACAACAATTCCAGATGGAATATGAGTTACTCTTACAGCAGAGTCAGTTGTATTGACATGTTGACCTCCAGCGCCGGATGATCTGTAAACATCGATTCTTATGTCATCATCATTAAGGTCTAGATCTTCGGAGTCTTCAATTAAAGGGATCACATCTACACCAGCAAAACTAGTATGTCTTCTTTTGTTGCTGTCAAAAGGACTAATTCTAACTAAACGATGTACTCCCCTTTCACTTTCTAAATTTGCATAGGCTCTAAAATTTTCTACTCTTATCGAGGCTGATTTAATTCCAGCCTCTTCACCTGATGAAATTTCTTCGATTTCATAACTCATTTTTTTATCATCTAAATATCTTGTATACATCCTAAGTAGCATTTCAGCCCAATCATGGGCATCAACACCGCCAGCACCTGCATTAACAGTTAATACAGCTGAATGATCATCAAACTCACTTGAATACAAAGATTCCTCTTCTAAATCAATAATTTTTTGTTCAACTTCATCAAATTGAGGTTTTATTTCTTCTAATTCAGATAGATTGTCTTTGCTCAATACAGTCAATTCTTCAAGGTCTTTAATTTCGCTATCTAAAATATTTAATAGATTTATTACTTTTTCTAGGTTTGAGGCACTTTTAACAATATTTTGAGCATTAGGATTTTCCGACCAGAAATTTTCTTTAGAGATTATTTTATTAAGATTTTGAAGATCTTCTTTTTTATTGTCAAAGTCAAAGATACTCCTTGGCAGAAGAAAGTCTTTTTTGAAATAATGCTAATTTATTTGTGAGCTCTTTGAACATTTATCTACCATTCCACATTTTTTATACTTTAATCCTGAACCACAGTGGCAAGGATCATTTCTTCCAATTTTACCTTTACCGTCAAAGTTTACTTTTTTAGATTCGTTTTTTTCAACCTTTTTATTGTCTTGTGAAACTTTTTCAAAGTTTAATAAAAGTCTAACAACAGACAATTTTACATTATCTATTAATTCTTCAAATAGATCATATCCTTCTTTTTGATATTCAACAAGAGGGTCTCTTTGTCCCATTGCTCTGAGACCAATTCCTGACCTTAAATAATCCATCTCCGATAAATGATTTTTCCAAGATTGATCTATAAAAGAAAGGGCACCTATTCGGGCTAAATTCATAAAATTTTCTTCATCAGATTCAAAATTTTTCAAATATATATTCTCAAGTGACGCTATGATGTCGAAATCATCATTTATATCTTGATCCTTTAACAATTGTTTTTTTACATTTTCAGATAAAAGAAGGCTTAATTGATCATCTACATAATTTCTAAACTCATCAAGACTTTCATATTGTCTTTTATAATTCTCAATACTATTTTGTACATCTTCAATAACATCGTCTCTCCATTCGAAAATCAAATCTTCTATATTTTCTGATCTTAAAAGCTGTCTTCTCCATCTGTATATGACGTCTCTTTGCTGATTAAGCACCTGATCAAATTTAAGTACATTTTTTCTAATTTCAAAGTTTAAAGATTCAACTTGTGCCTGAGCTCTTTCAATACTCTTTGTAACCATGTTTTGCTCTATTTTTTCTTCGTCTGGTAAATTTAATTTATCCATTATTGACTGAATCCGTTCACCCTGAAAGCGTCTCATTAATTCATCTTCAAGGCTGATATAGAATCTAGACTCACCTGGATCACCTTGTCTTCCAGATCTTCCTCTTAATTGATTGTCAATTCTTCTAGATTCATGACGTTCAGTCCCGATTACGTACAATCCTCCTAAATCTTTAACTTTTTCTTTTTCATCATTTATCGAAGAATCATACTCCATTATTAATTGCTCAATGTATTCTTCATCATCTTCTTTATTTTCTTTTTCTGCTTGAGCATTAGCCATAAATTCGCTGTTTCCACCAAGCTTTATATCCACACCTCTACCTGCCATGTTTGTAGCAACAGTTACAGATTTTAGACGACCAGCTTGTGCAATAATTGAAGCTTCCTCTAAATGATTTTTTGCATTTAACACCGAATGCTTAATACTATTTTTTGTAAGTTCTTTAGAAATTTCTTCGGATGAATCTACGGAAACCGTACCTAATAAAACAGGCTGTCCCAATTCATGACGCTCCTTGATATCTTCAACAACAGCATTTAATTTTGCTTGCCTCGTCTTATAGACAGTATCTTGATTGTCATTTCTTGCAATAGGTAGATTTGTTGGAATCTCAACTACTTCAAGATTATAAATTTGAATTAGTTCATCTTCTTCTGTTTTTGCTGTTCCAGTCATCCCTGAAAGATTTTCATACATCCTAAAATAATTTTGATAAGTAATCGATGCTAGCGTTTGATTTTCATCCTGAATCCTCAGATTTTCTTTCGCTTCAATGGCTTGATGAAGTCCATCAGAATACCTCCTGCCTTCTAACACACGTCCTGTAAATTCGTCTACTATTTTTACCTGACCATCAGCGTTAATATAATCTACATCTTTTTTATATATTTCTTTTGCTCTTAAAGAAGCCGTTAAATAATGAATAAAGTTAGTTGCTGTATTTTCATACAAGTTATCAACACCTAATTTTTGCTCTATAAACTCAATACCATCTTCTGTTGGATGGATTTGTTTTTTTGACTCATCAACTTCATAATGAATATCTTTTTTCATTTGCTTAACAAGCTTTGAAAATTGTAGATACCATTTTGTAGATTCTTCTACTCTGCCAGAAATAATTAGTGGAGTTCTTGCTTCATCAACTAATATAGAATCAACTTCATCAATAACAGCATAGAAAAGGTCACCTTGAGCTAATTGATCCGAAGTTTGGGCCATGTTGTCTCTAAGATAATCAAATCCAAATTCATTGTTTGTTCCATAGACGATGTTTTTTTTATATTCTAAAACTTTTTCTTGGTATTCTTGACCTGAGAAAATAAGACCGACATCTAAACCTAAAAAATTATATATTGGACTCATCCATTCTGCGTCTCTTTTTGATAAGTAATCATTTACTGTTACGACATGTACACCCTTCTGATAAAGTGCCATATATGAAATAGGAAGCGTTGAAACTAAGGTTTTGCCTTCCCCAGTTTTCATTTCGGCAATTTTATTTCTTAGTAATACCATCCCACCAAAAAGTTGGACATCATAATGACGTTGTCCTATTGTTCTTTTTGATGCTTCTCTTACAAGGGAGAATGCTTCAACCTCATGTTCGAATTTATTTTCTGAATTAAGTTTTGTTTTTAATTCTTGAAAGGTATCTTGTATTTCCTGATCTGTAAGTTTTTCAGTTTCAGGTTCCCTTAAATTAATTAACTCAACTTTTTTATTTAATTCTTGAGCAAGTTTTCCACTTCCAACTGATAAGACTTTTTTAAAAATACTCAAATTTAGCTAGTGCCATGCTCCCAGGAGTCGAGATAATCAATTTGCTCTTTGGTGAGTATTTCAAGCTCTCCACCCATGAGTTCTAGTTTTGTTGCAGCAATTTTTAAATCTACTTCATTTGGAAGAGTATAAACTTTTGGTTCTAGTTCTTTGTAATTGTCTTTAATCCATTCAGCAGCCAGTGCTTGATTTGCAAATGACATATCCATTACAGATGCTGGATGACCTGTTGCAGCTGCTAAGTTGACAAGCCTGCCTTCTGCTAAGACCAATATTTCTTTCCCATTATATTTGTAACTTTCAACATGTTCTCTAACTCTATCAACTTGTGAACTATTTTCTTTGAGGGCGTTTAAATTAATTTCGACATCAAAATGTCCTGCATTAGCTAAGGCAACTCCATCTTTCATTACATCAAAGTGTTGTTTATCAAGAGCATGCATATTGCCCGTTACAGATACGATTACATCGGCAATCTTTGCTGCGTTTATACTTGTTTTAACTTCGTATCCATGCATAAGAGCTTCTAAGGCACGAACTGAATTTGGTTCAACAACCGTAACTTTTGCACCCATTCCATACGCTCTTTCTGCAACTCCTTTTCCACAATCACCAAAACCAATAACAACTACATCCAAGCCTGCAATCAATAAATCGGTAGCTCTTACTACACCATCCATCGCACTTTGACCAGTTCCAAATCTGTTATCAAATAAATGCTTAGTGTCAGAATCATTTACTGCAACGACTGGAAATCTAAGTTTGTTATTTTTTTCCATTGATTTGAGTCTTATTACTCCTGTTGTTGTCTCTTCCATTGAGCCCATTACTGGTATATCAGATCTCTCAGTGTGTAATAATGAAACTAAATCTGCTCCATCGTCCATTGTTATATCTGGTTTCGTATCTAAAACAGAATTAAGGTGTTTGAAAAAATCATCATTAGATACTCCATGTACAGCATGAACTTCTACATCATTTTCAGAGAGATATGCTGCAACTGAGTCTTTTGTAGATAATGGATTTGAAGCACACAATGATACATTGGCTCCGGCAGCTTTCAAAGTAAGCATTAAATTAGCAGTTTCCTTTGTTACGTGCATACAAGCACCTATGTTTAAACCTTCTAATGGTTTGTTCTTCATAAAGTCTGATTTTATTTCATCAAGAACTTTCATCTGTCTTGCTGCCCAGTCAACTTCTTGTTGGCCAACATCTGCAAGTTTAATATCTTTAATTGTTGACATTATCCTCCTAGCAAGTCTTTTAGTTTTTCAATAGTTTTAATGTCTTCTGGATCAATAGATAGCTTTTTTGCTAAATTTAAACTAACTAAATCACCTAGTAATACTAACTCCAATAAGGTTTTTAGTGTATTTTCTTGATTATCTAAATTAACTTCAAGTACTACTACTTTTTCGCCAATTAAATTTTTCGTAAATTCAAATCTTTTTTGAATTTGAATGTGTTCATTTTTATCTCTCAGCAAAATTACTATAAAATTATTTTTACTTCCGTCTTCATCTGCATCCCAAGAAAGTATTTCATTATGATGAACTTCTGGCAAATTACCAACAAAAGCCTTAGATTTTGAATTTTCATTAATTTGAGTTTTCCAGCGAGATGATACAACTTTCGACATATCCGTACCAGCGTAAAGAATAACGGTTTTATTATTTATAGATTCACTGATTTCTAAAGAAAGTTTATTTATTTCAGATTCATTATTCAACTTAGATATAGTCTCTAAATAATTACTAACTTCCTTTAATTGAGAAACAAAATTTGATCCATCTAATGAATCTAATATTTTTGAAACAGCTAATGTGAGATATCCAAAAGCCGCTCTTGGTTGCAATCCACTTGGAATTTTGATAAAAACTTTATCTTGTTTTTTTGCGATATCTATCAACTTTCCTCCACTTGAAATAACCATCCAATCCAAGTTGTTTTCAATAGCATCAGATATTCCTGACAATGTTTCTTCCGTATTTCCTGAATAAGATATAAATAAGCAAAAAGGTCGCAAATTGATAATTTGTTTTGGTATTGAATAGTCTTTGCGCACAATAATATTCTTATCAGATATTTCATTTGATAAAACTTTCATAACATCCCCTGCGACACCAGAACCACCCATTCCCATGATTAAAAGATTATCGTTTGAGAAGTTTTCTAAATTTCTTGAAAACTCAAGCTTGGATATTATTTGATTTTTTAGATCGAAAGCAATACTTAACATTTATAAACTTATTATATTTGAAATTTTAGAAATGAGGTTATCTAAAGTTTTTTGATCAACTGCTTCAGCATTCAATCTAAGCATTGGTTCAGTATTCGATCCTCTGACATTGAACCAAAAATTATCAGAAAAATATGATATGCCATCTAATTTATCAAAATCACCTTCGAATGAATTTTCAATTTTATCAAGGCTAATTCCAACATCCTCAACGGTATAATTTATCTCACCGGAGGATGGCATAAATTCATACTTTTCTATAAGTTGTCCACTTTTAATATTTTTTTCGCATAAGATCTTCAAAAATATCAATAATGTCAATATCCCTGAGTCAGCATAAAAATTTTCTCTTAAGTAAAAGTGAGCACTATGTTCACCTCCAAAATCTGCATCATTATCTCTCATAATTTTTTTTATGTAAGAGTGACCAACCTTAGATCTTATTGTCTGAACACCTTTATTTTTTAAATATTCGATGATAGATGGCTGGACATTAACGTTATGTACTACCTTTATATTTGATTGTTTTTCAAGCAGCCAATCAGATATTAAACATGTCATTAAACTTCCGCTAATTAAATTCCCTTTATCGTCAATAAAAACTGACCTGTCTGCGTCACCATCAAATGCAACTCCAAAATCAAGATTTTTTGATAAAACTTTAGCTTTAAGATCAGAAAGATTATTTTCATCTGATGGATCAGCTGGATGATTAGGGAAATTTCCATCTACATCCATAAATAAACTCTCATAATTTAAATTATAAGTTTTTGAGAGATCTTCAATAATTGAACCAAGTACACCATTCCCACCATCTATACAAAATTTTACTGTTTCACTAATCTCTGATGTGTCAACTATCTTTTTAAAATGATCTAAATATAAATCAATCATATTCTTTTTTACAGGTAAATCTAAAATCTTAAAGTCTTCATTAAAATTTTCTGCAAGTTTTTTTATTTCTTTAAGTCCTGTTTCTTGACCTATTGCAATTGCGCCATTATTACAAAACTTAAATCCCGTATACTCTTTTGGATTATGAGATGCCGTAATAATCAAACCAGGCAAATTTCTTATACCTGATAATGTGTAAACGACATCGGTAGGGACCGTTCCAACATACAAAACTTTTTTATTCACATTTTGAATACCTGAACTCACTGCAGTGAACATTTCTTCATTTGATATTCGACCATCATGTCCGACAATTATTTCATCTGAATCTACATATGAAGCAAAAGCGGCACCTATTTTAAAAGCTATTTCAGGAGTAATTGATTCATTAAATACCCCCCTTACATCGTAAGCCTTAAAAATTAAATCTAGTTTATTTTCATCCACTCCATATGTATTGTAATGTTTATGAAAACGAACAACATGATAAATAATTTTTCAGTTGTAATACCAGTTTTTAATGAAGAGGAAATCTTTTTAGATTCTGCAAAAAAAATTTACAATATCTGTAAACAAGTAGATAAACCATTTGAAATTATTTTTTCAGAAAATGGATCGTCCGATAATACAGTGAATTTAATACAAAATTTCATAGATGATAAAGATAGCTGTTTCATGATTAGAAATGAGATAGCAAATTATGGACTTGCACTAAAAAATGGATTTAAAAACGCCAAAAATGACCTTATTATTTCATTTGATATAGATTATTTTTCACAAAAATTTCTTGAAGAATCACTTAAATTAAGTGATGAATTCGTAGCTATAGTAGCTTCTAAAAGAATGGGTGAATCAGAAGATCAAAGGACAATTGTTCGAAAGCTTGCAACATCAACATTTGTATTGATATTGAAGATTTTATTCCAAACCTCACTTAGCGATACTCATGGAATGAAAGCTATTAGAAGAGATAACATGCTCAAAGAAATTAACAATGTCATATCAACACAAGATATTTTTGATACTGAACTTTTAATTAGGATAGAAAAGTCTGGATTCAAGATTCAGGAAGTTCCTGCGAAAGTAAATGAGATGAGACCAAGTGTTTCTGTTATTTTCACAAGAATTCCAAGAACTCTTAAAAGTTTATTTAAATTAAGATATCAATTATTTAAAGAGTCTTTGAAAACAAATAATTTATAGATTACATATTTTATTGGAAGAATAAATCCATGTATCAATATTGTTGCAATCAAAAATTGAATTTCATTATTTTGTATTGAAGGCCTTATAAAATCAATTAAGAACCATATAAATAAGGGGACAATTAAGTTAATCAAATTTGTGATTACAAATTTTATAAATTCTTTAAAGCCTCCATCATAAATAGATAGTTTAAAAATAATTTTTCTGGATAAAAAGTATGAAATTATGACGCCAATTGAAAATGAAAATATGTTTGTTAAGTAAGTTCTCAAAGGTACTTGAATTCCAAAAAAAACATAAAATTGAAATATATAACTATTTCCTAACCCAATAATTAAGTTAATTGCACCTACTACATAGGTTCTAAATAATTGATAATAGGTTGAGTTTCCCGTTACTAATTTGAAAGTTTTAAGTTTTTTTATCATTTTGTTTCAGTTTAAAAAAAATTGTTAATGACAAGAGTAATGAAAATAATGAAAAATAGAAGCTGTTTTTTTCAACAGGTGTTTTTTCAAAGTAAATCTCTACAGATTCATCATTTGGAATAACTGACATAAATGAAGGTGATGTTCTAAAAGGTCCTTTACCATTAGTAATATTCCAATTTGGAAAGTAAGAAACTTTGATTAAATGTAATTCTCCAGGACTATTTGTAAAAAAAGAAATTTTGTCATTTGTAATATTTAAGTCGGTAATTTGTAAATTATTCTTTTTTGATGACACTATGTTCATTCCATTACCGACCTCAATTACCCTTTTTTTATCAAGCTCATCAAAGCTTTCATAAGCCTTGTCAAAAAAATTATTAATATTTGTATCTCGAAAAATCGAGCTTAAAATTCCATCTTGCGTTCTGGCCTTTGAAAAGATTTCTATATCTTGATAAATTAATTCAACTTTAGAAGAGTTAACTTTAAAAACTGTAAACGGTTCTGATGAGAAAAGTAATATAAGCTTTTCAGAATCCATTGCTTTACTCTCAATTTCTTCTGTATATGAAATAAAATAATCTACCCCAAGGTCATTAAGGTACTCGATACCTTGGTCAAATTGATTATTGATGTAAGACAATCCACCGACGGGATTTGAGGGTCTTTTTGCTAAACCAGACACTGAGATAAAGTGAAATGGAGTTGTAATACTTGAGTCAAAATATAAACCTTCCATACTTGTGTGTTTAGTAAAATATGGAATAGTCATCAAAGTCATTGGGGTTCCGTACTTATTCATGTCAGAATTTGGTTCCCACATAATTCTTCCAGGTTTTAAATCGTTTAATTTTAAATAAAGATTTTCAATTTGAGTCCAGTCATTTTTGCCTTCGTAACCAGTGAAATTCCAATTTAGCCAATGTGGAAGGAAAGATACTGTAGAAAGAATAATTGATACAAGTAGTAAATTAATTTGGATTTCAACATTTCTTAAATTTAAAACTGCAAAAATACTTATCAAAAAAATAATTGGAATATATTGGTTCAAATAGGATTGATTACTTGACCATTTATCATAAAAAATATACAAGCAATAAATCGTTCCAATTAAAAATAAAATTGTGAAAACATTTATTCCTTGTTGATAAAGATTTAAATCCTTAATGAAAATTTCAATTGCTTTAAACAATATAACAATAACTCCAAGATTAAAAAACGGGACTAATCGCCCATTCCAAAGGGCACCTTCTGGTACAAAAAAATAAAGAAGAATGGATGAGACAACAAGATAAAGTTCAAATAAATTTAATGATTTATTTTTGATTAACTCTTTAAATTTTGCAATTATTAATCCAAGCAATATAAAAATAATAGGCAAAATATCTTCTTTAATTAAATCTTCTACTCTTGTAAAAGGGGTGTAGCTCATATTTGTTGTAAATTCTAAATTTATAAATAGAGAGATAAACCATCTTGTGACAAGTGCCAAAAATATTGTGATTGAAAGTATTTTTTGATTTATATTCTCTTTTTTAAATAACCAATAAAATCCATAAATCGGAATATAAATTATAAAAGGAATTAGGTGTGATAAAAGACAAAGAGAAAGGAAGATTGAACTAATCGAAAATCTAAATTTATTATTTGATTTAATCAAATAAAAGATAGCTAAATTCCCAAATGCTAATGAATAAGCGAAAGAAAATTGTCCAGCTAAAGTTGATGCTAAATTTCCACCATAAATTGTAAATGATTCTGTAAAAACATAAAATAAGCCGGCGGTAGCCCCTATAGAAGAAAATTTAATTGAGTCTTTTCTTAATAATTTTTCTAATGAATAAACAACCAAGATTGTAGAAATCACAACCATTAATTTAAAGGCAACCCCAAAAGGAAAAATCAGATCTAGAAAGTAAGTAATAATTGCTGGTAACGGAAAATAAAAATAATACAGAGGATATCCAGCAAACCAATCATTTGACCATCCACTAATCTCAAAGTTTGGCATAAAGTCTTTAATAAAGGTATTAATTGCAACAATATGTGCTCCCATATCACCACCGGTAGGCGTGTTGTTTTGGAAGACTAAATCAATTCTTAAAAACAAAATTAGAACAATCAAATAAAATAATTTTTGCGAAATATCTGAATTTATATTGTTACTAATTGATTTCATTTAAAATTTTTCCTAGATATTTTGTATTTCTTTTTCCATTTTCTGACCATTCAGCATACCAATATGGACCATGAGGGCAACTGTTACAAGACTCTCGCCCACATTTTATGGACTTTTGTCTATAAGATATTTTTTGTTCATTAATGTCGCTGCCAAGTTTATTATCAATTAAAATCCTTAATCTTTTCAGATCTGATTCACCTAATTCAGAGATTGCTTCTAGAATTTCTCTATCTACCATTATTAAAATGTTAATGGAATATTGGTAAGAGTAATTGAGTATGAAAAAAATTGTCTATTTATCTGGTGGAATTGGTGGAGCGAAGCTTGCTAAAGGTTTTTACAATTTAAATGATATTGACTTAACAATTATCGTAAATACAGGTGACGATGAAACCATACATGGGGTAAGGCTATCACCTGACATAGATTCCGTAATTTATGCGTTAGCTGGAATTGAGGGTCAGTTTGGATGGGGACAAAAAAATGACACTTTTTCAGTTAGCGAAGAATATAAAAAATATTTACCACAAGAATTTAATCTCGGTGATAAAGATCTCGCTTTAAATCTTTTTAGAAATCAACTATTTTCAGAGGGAAAGTCTTTAACTCAGATAACAAACATAATTACAAATAAATTTGATTTAAATTGTAAAATTTTGCCAATGTCTGATAATTTAGTAAGTACGAAAATTAAAACCTCCAATGGTAAATTATTAGACTTCCAAGAATATTTTGTTGAATTAAAATCTGAACCAAAAATAAGTGATGTGATTTATTTAGGATCTGAAAAAGCAGTCATTACAAAGGAAGTATCAAATGCAATAGATGAAGCAAATAAAATAGTCGTTGGTCCCTCAAATCCCATATTGTCTATCGGACCAATTCTTGCAATTAAAAATTTGAAAGATAAATTAATGAGTAGTAATTCAATATATGTTGTTAATCCATTTATTAAAAATAAAGCAATTAAAGGGCCTTCAAAGAAAAATTTTGAAGATCTCGGTTTTAAGAGTGATATAACTGGAATTAAAGACTTTTATAACAATATTGGTAATTACTACATAGTTCAATCAGGTGATACAGACAAAGCAGAAAATACGATTGAGAAAAATATATTATTTAAGTCCACAGAAGATTCAACTAATTTAGCAAGGTATATTGTTGATCATGAATAATATAACAATCATCCCAATAAAAAATCTACCTGAATTTGAACCAAAACATGATTTGGCTTACGAGATAACTAAAACTTTTGGTAGTAATAATTTTATTCTTGAAGATAAGGATGTAATCGTCATAACTCAAAAAATAGTTTCAAAAGTAGAGGATAGATTGATTAAAAACGATCATGAAACTATTGAAAAATTAATTCAGAAAGAATCCTTAGAAATTTTAAGAAAAAGAGGTGATACGGTAATTGCAAGAACAAAACATGGTTTTATTTGTGCAAATGCTGGCATTGATAAGTCAAATATTGAAAAAGGATCAGTTTTGCTGTTGCCTGAAGATCCAGATAAAACGTGTAGAGATATAAGAAAAAAAATTGAACATATAACTAATAAGAAAATTAGCATAATCATATCTGATACTTTTGGTAGAGCATGGAGAAAAGGTCAAACCAATGTTGCTATAGGGTCGTCAGGTATTGAGCCTTTAGAAAGCTATATAGGCAAAAAAGATGCTTTCGATAATGAATTGTTTGCGACTGAAATAGCAATTATTGATGAACTAGCTGGAGCTGCAGAATTAGTTATGAAAAAATCTGACAATATACCGGTGGCCATTATTAGGGGAGTTAACTATAAATCTTCAAATTTAGGAGTAAAAGAATTAATTAGAAAAGAAGACGAAGATTTTTTTCTGTAAAGGTGCACATAAATAAATTTTTTATTCATTCTTAAACCAGTCTACTAATTCTTCAATCCCTCTATTTAGATTATATTCTGGAGCCCAATCCAAAATTTTCTTAGCCTTTTCATTATTTAAAACACTTCTAAGTAGCTCACCGTCTCTTTGTGGTTTGTAGTCTGGTTCTCCCTCCCACGAAGTTATTGATCCAATTAGTGATACCAATTCATTTACGGTTGTTTCTTTACTCGTGCCTATGTTCAAAAATAAATCTTCATCAATTTCTGACGATTTTATTAATGCACTTACAACATCGGTCACAAAAATATAATCACGTGTTTGTTTTCCATCTCCAAAAACAATTGGTGTTTCATTTTTAAGCATCTTTCCAGTAAATATTGACATTACACCTGCTTCGCCATGTGGATCTTGTCTTGGACCATAAACATTTGCTAAATTTAAAATTGAATATGACATTATTTGATCTTGGAGCATCAATTTTATAAATTCATTGAGCTTTTTTTTTGCAACTCCATATGGCGATGCTGGCTCTCCTGCATAATCTTTTTCAGATGTTGGTATAACATTAGGTTCACCAAATATTGTTCCTCCGGAAGAGCTGAACACAAATTTTTTACAATCTGTACTTATTAGTTTCTGTAATAACTTAATTGGTTGTAAAAGATTATGTTCAAAATCTAAGAGTGGATTTTCAACAGAAACAACTACTGAAGATTGAGCAGCTAAATGAAAACAGATACCTGGGTTGAATGTTTCAATTACCTTTAATGATTTATCAGAACCAAGGTCATCATAAATTGCCTCTACATTGTCTAATTTATCAATATTTGATTTTTTTCCAGTTAGTAAGTTATCAACAACTAATACTCTTACATTATTTTTTACAAGTTCTTGAACAAGATGAGAACCTATAAATCCTGCGCCACCAGTTACTAAAGCTTTTTCAAATTTCAAGGTCTAACAATCTCTTCATTTAATATGGTCCCATCTTTAATAATTGTTCCATCACAAATTATTGAATTTTTAATTTGTACATTATTCCCAATAGAACATGACCCTAAAATTACACTATTTTCGATTGTTACGTTTTTTCCAATAATCACTGTTTCGGAGATCCAGTTACTCTGATTTTCTGTATGAGCATATATATATGACTCTCTTGTTCCTATGTCTAACATATTACCTTCAACAATAAAGCAATCTATTAACTTCTTATCTGCTAACTCAGGAAATACATTTTTCTCAAATGAACAAGGAATTTCAAACTTATTTTCTATTTCCTTAATATCTTTTTTATGGAGACAATATACTCCAAGGCTTATATTGTTTCCATATTTCATATCTTCTGGTTTTTCAATAAAATTAATAATTTTTGTTCCATCTAATTCTAGGACTCCGTACCTTGAAGGATCATCAACTGGTATAGAACAGATAGTTGAATTTTTTGAATTGTTTGCAACTTCTAAAAATGAGTTAAAATTCATTTCGATCAATAAGTCCCCGTTCATACACAAAAATTTATCACTAAAATTGTTGATGTTTTGAACTACAAAACCAGCTGTGTCTAATTTTTCGTGTTCAAAATGTAAGTTCACATTAAAGTGGGAATTTTTTTTATACTCTAGCCAAAACTTTTCATGCTTAATTGAACATATTAAATTAATGTTTTCTAAATTTGATTTATCTAAATTTTCAAGAATTAAATCAATTAGTAATTTTCCCTTGATAGTCAGTAAAGCTTTTGGAATCCCCTCAGATAAAGGTCTTAACCTTGTGGCTTCTCCACCAACTAATAGATATATATCTTTAATCATTATTCAAAATATTTAATAGTTCTTCAAATTCAGATTGTATATCGATTTGTAATATGTTTTCCCATAAATTATTTGCTTCTTCTTCTTTAAAATAAGGAGATGCATTCTTAACAAATTTTTCTTTAAGAAAAGGTACGGCTTCATTTCGTCTATTTGGATGACCAATTGGCGTCTCTACTTTCTCTTTAATAGATAATGACCCATCTTTATATTTAAAATAGATTTCATTAGATATATGTCTTTTAGAGATTTCATAATAATTTTTAGTAAATACTTTATTCTCTAATACTTTTATTTTTTTTCTTAAGGCATTAACTTCATCTATTCCATGAAAATTATCACTATATGTATCTGATGTAATCTCTTTAAAAATTAATGCAGCAGAAACCATGTATTCAAGGGAATGATCTCGGTCTGAAGCATTATTAAGGTCTTTTTTATTACTAATAATTCTTAAAGCTGGCTCATGAGTTTCAATGATTATTTCATCAATATCTTTTTTATTGTCATTGAATAAATCTGATAATTTAAAAGCTGCTTCAACTGCAGATTGACCATGAAATTCTGCTGGAAATAAAACTTTGAATAATATATTTTGAATTACCCAGTCGTTAAGATCTTTCCCAAACAATAGAATTTCATCATCTAAAAATACTTTATTAAATCCCCATATTTGATCATCTTGTATGTTTTCATACGTATTGTCAGGAAACTGGCTTATTTCGGCAAGTTCAATGCCTCTAGAAACTGCATCTCCTGCTGCCCAGCTTTTTCTTTTACCAACATTTGGAGCTTGTCTGTAAGATCTTAAATTAACACCATCTAATAAAACATTATTTACTGTTCTTGATATTAATTCAGTATTTTTATCTGATAATAAAGAAGAATATACTGCTCCAGATGCAAGCTTTACATAGAAGACATGATCATATCCCTTTTTATTTAATGATGTGCCTAGAGCCAAGCTGCCTTGGATTTCATACATCTGAATAATTGATTGTAAAAATTGTGAAATATTTTTTTCTTTGTGACTTATAAAGTATGCAAATGCTGTTCCAATATTATCAGATGGATGAGCCCACTCTTTAGCAAGAAAAGTATCGTTATAATCAAACCACCGTGTCAAAATTGAAAAATAACGAGCTATTTCATTTGATGATGGCATATCTCCTAAAACTATAAATGGATTTGTGTTACCACCATAAACGTTTCTGGTGGCAAATCTCATGGGGTCTTCGTAAGTTGAAGCATTATATATGCAACCTAAAGTATCTAAAAGTGATAATTTAACTGCAAATATATTTTCCTCAGAAAATTTAATATTTTTTGAAAGATAGTTTGAAATTATTTTATCAATATTTTGTTGATCCAAAAACTAATCTCTTTCTTCAACTCCAATATATTTTGCTGCTGGTCTTATTAAGGTATCATCTTCTCGTTGTTCAAAATAATGCGCAGCCCAACCAACTGACCTTCCAGCAACAAAAATAGGAGTGAATAAATTTACATTAAAATTTAACTCTGAAAGCAATAATCCACCATAAAAATCAACATTTGGAAATAGTTTTTTTTCTTGGTCCATAATTTGATCAATCTTTTTTGCAATTTCAAATCTTAGTTTTGCATCATCATCAGAAATTAGTTTTTTTACCCAGCTTTTTACTACCGGGCTTCTGGGATCTTGAATTTTATAAACTCCATGTCCAAATCCCATAATTTTTTTCTTTTCATCAAGCATTTTCATTACACCGACAGTTGCATCTTCAACATCTTGAAATGAGTTAATTAACTCTACCGCTCTTTCATTTGCTCCACCATGTAGTTCTCCTTTGAGAGTGCCTATTCCAGATACAATTGAACTGGTTAAATCAGACCTAGTTGAACCTGTAACTCTTGTAGCAAATGTAGAAGCATTAAATCCATGTTCCGCATAAAGAATTAGAATGTCATCTAATGCTTGTAGTTGATCTTTGGATGCTTCATCGCTTAACATTGAACTAGCAACTGTATACTCATCATTTAATTCGCTAGTTTTGCTGTCGTTGTAACTAGCTATAACATAAGCAACAGCTGCAGAAATTTGAGTAGTCGCTTCTAAATCAGATTTTTTTTCTGACTCACCAATATAAGAAACAATTGTTCTAATAACATCCATTGGATGTAGTCTTGATTTAATTTGTTCTAAAAGATTATTGATATTTTTGTCACTATCTAATTCTGTATAGTATTTTTGGAAAAATGCTGTGAAATCAGAACCGTTTAGATCATCATCAATAATGAGTGATGCAACATCTTCATAAGTATGTGTATCTGTGAGCTTAATTGCATCATAGCCACGATATCTTAGTGAGGTACCCTCCATGCCGACGGTGGATATTTTAGTTTCTCCTGCAATTACTCCTCTTAAACCTGGTGAATATTCCATAGCTAACTAAGTCTACAGGCAAATTAATAAATTAGACTATTACAATTTTGAATTTTATGAATACTAAAATCTTTTCATGGCGCAAATTCACGACTTAGAATCTAAATCAAGATTTGGGACAAGGTATATTGTCGGAACTATATTGGCTATCTCAACTTTATTAATAGCTGGTTGGATTGGGTTTTTTGTTTTTCTTCCAATTAAATCAGGTATGAGTACAGTGTATGAATTAGAAGAAAGATTTTTACCGCGAGCTGAGGGTATGGTTCTTGATTTCGTCTCTTTGTCAGAACCTTCAATCATCATAACTAGTGATAACATAATTTTAGACGAGTTGCATGATGGACTAAATAGAGATCCAATAAAACTGTCTGAGGTACCTCCATTTGTTATAAATACTTTATTAGCTGCTGAGGACAGCAATTACTACCAGCATGAAGGTGTGGATTTTATTGCAATATTAAGTGCTGTACTTGACAATTTAAGAGGAGTAACCAGAGGAGGCTCAACTATTACCTCACAAGTGGCAAAACAATCATTTGTTGGCGATGAAATTTCAATTAGGAGAAAAGTTGCTGAAGCAGTTGTAGCAGCAGAACTTGAAAGAAGATATACAAAAGATCAAATTCTGGAATACTATATAAATTCAATTTACTGGGGATCAGGTGCATATGGACTTCAGTCAGCAGCATATGAGTATTTCAATAAAGAAGTTTCTGAACTTACGTTGGACCAAGCAGCAACCTTAGTAGTTATCATTAGAAGTCCCGCATATTACAACCCAAGAAAATATCCAGATAGAGTACTTGAAAGAAGGAACAATGTTTTAGATATTATGCTAAAAGAAGGATTTATAGTTGATATCCAACATAGATCAGCAAAGCTTGCTCCTTTAGTTATTTCCGAACAAAATAACATTGAAAACAATGCTGAGCATGTATCTGCTGAAGTAAAAAGACAACTACTTAATGATCCCCAATTTGCTTTTTTAGGAAATACAAAAGAGGATAGAAAGAAAAAATTATTTGGTTGCCCATCAGACGATACAAGCTGTACTGGTGGTGGAGGACTAAAAATTTACATAACTGTAAATCTTGCATTACAAGAGCATGCAAATTCAATACTCAATAAATGGGTGCCTTCTTCGGATGAGGAGGAAACTGAAGATTTGGATGAGCCAAAGCCTACAGGTGTCATAACTTTATTAAATAACTTTACAGGAGCGATAGAAGTTATGGCCTCAGGAATTCCTTTTGATGAAGAGCAGTATAACCTAGCAACTCAAGGTAAAAGAAATCCAGGGTCTGCATTCAAACCAATTACTCTTCTTGCGGCTTTAGAAACTGGCTCTCAATTGTATAGCTACAGAGACTCGAGATCACCTACCGAAATAGACTGTGGGTATCCTTGTGCCCCAGATGGGATTGGAACAAATTGGGTGGTTAGAAATTATGGAACATCAATAAAAGCTGATAGATACATTAATCAAATTTCTGCTCAAGATCGAGCTATTGAACTTGAGTGTGTTGGGTATCACATAGAAGATATAAAAAATAAGGATTTTATTGAACAATTTCCAATTGTTGATGGACTTGATGATTTAGAAGATGAAAATGAAAAATTGTTAGCAATTGGAAAAGCTCTGAATCAATATGATGAAGAAGGTAATCCTGTAATTTACACAACTAATGAAAATATTGATATTGATGAAAATCAATTAGTTATCAATGATGAACAGTTAATAGAGGAACAAAATAATTTAATACAAATAGATTTAGAAAAAGAAAATCAATATATTTACAAACCGTGTCAGGATAAATCTGAATATAACAGGTCAATTAAATTGTTAGATACATCAGGGATGGTTTCACTAGAAGAAGCAACTAGACGATCTATAAATACAGTTTTTGCTCAATTAGCTTCCGAGATTGGTGGGGAAAAGCTTGCAAGCACTGCAAAAAGAATAGGAATTGAATCAGAACTAGAACCAGTTATTTCTTTAACTCTTGGGGCAGGTGCAGTAACTCCAATTGAGTTGGCATCAGCCTACTCATCTTTTGCCACAAATGGAAAATTAGCACCACCTTATTTAATTGAGAAAATTGAAGATTCAAATGGACAGCTTTTGTACAAACATATAATTTCAACGAGAACAAGTATTCCAGATCCTGCTGCAGCCGCCGCAGTAAGAAAAACACTTGAAGTAGCAGCTCAATTTGGAACGGGGACTCGTGCTGTCTTAGATGATAGGCCAATTGCTGGAAAAACTGGTACACATCAAGGCTTTAGAGAAGCATGGTTTATTGGATTTATTCCACAATATACTTCCTCTGTGTGGATAGGTTTTGCTGAAGAACAATTACCACTTACTGATGTTCAAATAAATGGTGAATTAATTAAGAATGTTTCCGGTGGAAGAGTTCCTGCTCCAATTTGGAAAGAATTTATGGAAGAAGTTGTTAAAGACTTACCAATAGAAAATTGGCCAGAAGATCCTCTTGATATAAAAAGATATTATGAAATTCCTAAAATAGAGATTCCAGAATTAGTTGGATTAAATGTACTAGATGCTGAAGAAATTGCATTTTCAGGCTATATTTTACCAACCATCAACTTGGTTGATTCAGAAGAAGCTCCTGGATTGGTATTAAAACAAAACGTACTCAACTGTGATAGAGATGGAAATGGAAACCAAGATGAAACTGAGGCTTCGGAAAATTCTTTAAATGAAGAAGATGATTGTATTGGTGTTGAAATGCCAGAAGGAACTGAAGTCATTTTAGAAGTATCAGGTAAAAAATTCACAGGTAATTTGCCAAATATTCCCCCTTGTTCTTTGACAGGTGAAGAGGCCGAAAATTTAGTAAAAGAGTTTATGAGAGAATCAAATGTAATTTTGTTCTTAAAAAACTCATTTGAGTTAACAGAGCTAGAAAATTGTGAAGGAAAAGTAATTGGGACAAACTTTCCCCAAGGAGGAAGTGTTTCAACTGGAGATAGCTTAACTTTTATAATTGGAAGTACAAATAAAGATTAACTTAAGCTTTTAAAGTATTCATAAAGAGACAAAACACCAAAACCTGTTGCTCCTTTTCTATTATCTGATCTTGCAGGACCAGCTATATCAAGATGCATCCATTTATTATCTCCGATAAACTCTTGTAACAATAAAGCGGCAGTTATGGCTCCACCAAATCTTCCACCAGTATTTTTCATATCAGCTAGATCAGAATCAATTAGTTTTCTATATTTTGAATATAAAGGGAGCGAGTGGAAATCTTCGTATGTTTTTTTTGCAGCTTCAATGAATTTTGATTCCACATCTTTGTTATTTGAAAAAACAGCTCCAACATCTAATCCTAATGCAACATATGATGCCCCAGTTAAAGTAGCGATATCACAAATTAGATCTGGATTTGATTCTGCGGCAAAAGCTAAGGCATCTGCCATTATCAATCTTCCCTCTGCGTCGGTGTTTAAAACTTCTATAGTTTTTCCATTTCTAGCTTTTAAAACATCACCAGGTCTGATAGCTGAACCACTAACCATATTTTCAACAATTGGTGTGTATACAGTTAATCCAATATCTTGGTTGGTCCTTGCGACTAAATTAATTACTCCCCATGCACTTGCTGCACCTGACATATCGGTTTTCATAGTTTCCATACCCACTGGACTTTTTAGAGAGTAGCCTCCTGAATCAAAAAGTACACCTTTTCCAATTAGGGCAATCTGATATTTAGCTTTTTCATTATATTTTCCAACGACTAAATAAGGGGCTCTATCGGATCCTTTTGCGACTCCCAAAACGCCTCCAAAGTTGTTTTCTTCAAGCCACTTTTGATCAAATACTTCGACATTGACATCAGAAGATTCAACTAAATTATTCACCTTTTCTATAAATTCTTCTGGAGATTTATCTAAAGCAGGCGTATTAATTTGGTTTCTTACCCAAAAGATGGAACTTTGTTTTATATTGTTTTCAGTAGTATCTTCATTATTAAATGTGATCTTGTTAATAGCCAAATCATCATTAGATTTGTAGTCATTGAATTTATACTGTGCATAGAGAATTCCGTCAATTATTGGAATAATGTTGATATCAATATTTAGGAAATTTACCTCAACATCTTCTTTAATTTTTGAACCTATATTTATTCCTAACTCATACAATTCCTGATTATCTTCTATTTCACCGATGCCAACCAAATAAGTTCTATTTTCTTTTTTAGAATAAGATGATGGCATAACAATTATTTGATTAGCTTTGCCTTCAAAAGAATGTGTAATACAATATTCTTCGAATAGACTTGAATCATTTATAAAATTCTCAGATCCTTTTAAATCAGTATCCAAAAATAAAATATCAATTTTCATTTACTTGGTGTCCAATCATTTTCAAACTCTCTAGCTAGCATCCATAATAAGTCAGAGAGTCTGTTTAAATAAACAATTACCTCAGAATCGTTAATTTCTAAATGCTTTTGCCATCTTACACATTTTCTCTCTGCTCTTCTAGAAACTACTCTTGCCCAATCAAATTTTGCTGATATTTCATTTTCACCGGGGACAACAAAAAACTCTGGAATGCCATTTTTCTCTTCAAGAAAATCAATATCTTTCTCAAGTCTCAAAACCATCTTTTCTTCAACTAATGTTTCGTCAGGCTTTAATTTTTTTCTATTTTCTTTTGTTGTTGCTAATTCAGCTCCAACAATAAATAATTCACGCTGAATACGAAGGACATTTTCTTTAACTTCAATTGGTAAATTATTGTCAGCTCTGATTAAACCTAATGCAGCAACAAGTTCATCAACGGATCCATAGGCATCTGGAGCTAGATCATCTTTTGATACTTTATCTCCAAAAAGCATCCTTGTTTGACCTTTATCTCCTTTTTTTGTATAAATCTTCATAACAATAAATATAGTCTTAGGACAAAAGTAACAGACCTCCAGAAGCACCCAGAGAAACTATTAATGATAGATAGCTAAGCCCAGTTGATGCCATTACTCCTGTATATGATTTTTCTCCAAGGGATTTGAAGGATGCAAAAGATAAGATGGAGGTAGAAAAATATAAAAATAAAACTACATTTTTGTACAGGATTTCAATATCTTCACCAATAAATTCAAAAAAGACTAAAGGTATGATTATTAAAGATTGAAGAGTGGAAAATAGTGCGATTTTCTTCATCCCTTGTTTTGATATTGTAGGATCAACTAAGAACCAATGACCTATCATCATTGAAGAAAAGACTCCACTAATCAAAGATATAGGAAATATATTACTCAATATCAAATTAAATAAACTTACATCTAACTCAATTAAGAGTTGATAATTTAAAATTATAAAACTGGTCCCATATAAATATGTGTAATATTTTTTGTTATCTATGAAGAGACTTAAGATTAATGGAACAATGCCAAAAATACTCAATATAGTAAATTTCAAAATTGCAACTGACGAAATTACAGAAATAAAGAGAATGCTGAAACCTTTTCGAGGTTGGATACGAAAATTTGAATACAGTAAGTAAGGTATGCAAAAAATCAACAAAACATAAACAAATAGGTTCAATTCCATATATCTTTTACAATAACAATATATGATAAAGAATATAAATCTTGAAAAAGTTTTAAAAGCAATGGTGATTGCTTTTTCATTTATATTTGTAACAAATAATGTGGTCGACGGAAATGAGCTTTTTACTCAAAACTTTTTAATTTCATTTTTAATCTATTCGATTTTGAGTTTTGTGGCACTTTATGGCTTTGAGTTAAACAAAATTTTAGGTCTAGTTCTTTTTTTATCAATTTCACTATTATCTCCTGTTTTATTTCCAAGTTTTGAAGGGCAATTATTTCCAATTACGTATGTTGTATTTGCTCTATTTTTAACATATATAATTGGTATAGAAATGTATAAAAGATGGAAAACAAACCTATAAATTAAATAAAGCATGAAGGGTTGGTTAGAATAGAGTAATGTTACGGGGCATTTCAAAAAAAATAAGTTTTATATTCCTTTTAGGAATGTTTTTATCTTTCTTAGGCCAAACGGAAGCTCACTCAAAGACAATAATAAGATACGATATAAACCTTAACTGTGCCGAAAATGCTGTTGCCCCTCTAAACACAATCAAAGATATTCAAACATTTTTAAATTGTAATGGTTTTAGTCCAGGACCCATTGATGGTGTTTCTGGAGGAAGAACAGATGCTGCCGTAAAAAGTTTTCAAGCTTCCGTTGGACTTTCTGCAGATGGTGTTGTTGGTCCAGCTACAAAACAAGCAATGAGAAGCTACAGTTCGGTTTCATTTACTTTTACTGGAAGTGGATGGGGCCATGGTGTAGGTTTAAGTCAATACGGAACAAAAGGTCTTACAGAACTTGGTGCACAATTTTGTAGCAACACAAGTTCGTGTAGCTCTAGTGAGGTTGTAAATTATTACTTTCAAGGTACAAATGTTAAAAATTTAGGAGATATATCTTTGTCCTCTCCAGATATTGCATCAAGTAATAATGCACTTTGGGTAGGTTTAGCCAGAAATGCAAAAAATATAACTTTAACGACCCTTCCTTCTTCTAGCCCACCAACCCTTCAAATTTGTCAAGATGGATTATCAAACACAGCTGGTGTACAGCTATTTTTAACATCAAGAGGTTTTGAACCAGGACCAATTGATGGTGCTTATGGAGATAAAACTGCTGATGCTATCAGGAGTTACCAGGCATCAGTTGGCTTAGGTCAAACTGGAGCGATTAATGATGAACTGGTCAACAAAGTTAAATCTGATGCTTCATCTGATGGTCCATGTGAGTCTGTTTGGGGACCACTAAAAATCAGTGGTGGCGCAACTATAAATATTGTAAGTGGAGGAAATGGATGTTACATGACAGGTCACCCTATTGTTCCAAAAATTAGTGCTAGCTGCAATATGAGTATTAAATGGTCAGATGGTGGACGAATAAGAGTTGGTCCTCGTGAGCATAAACATGGAATTCTGAAATTGAGATCAAAAAATGTCTCATCAGGTTTTCATGTAGTGTTATCTGTTAATTTAGAAAAATACCTTTATGGATTAGCAGAAATGCCCTCTCATTGGAATGTAAAAGCCTTAGAAGCTCAAGCTTTAGTTGGGAGAAGTTATGCAGTTTTTCACTATCTTGATGAAAATATACCTTCCTCCGCAAATAACTTAGATGCAGGGCTAAGTGAAAAGCAAAAAGCCTATTGTTGGTGTCATATAGGATCAACCGCATCAAGTCAATACTATTACGGATATCTTAAAGAAATTTCAGGTCCTAACTGGGTTCAAGCTGTAAATAATACATCTGGAAAAGTAATCACATACGATGGTTCCTACACACGGAGTGGAGTAATACAAGCATTTTATTCTTCTTCGACTGGAGGAAAAACTAACACTAATGTTGTAGGTTTTGGATCTGCAACGCCATGGCCTTATCTTAAAACTGTAGATGATCCATGGTCGATAGATAATAGAGTAGGCAACTCTAAAGCTGCATGGTCTTTTGATTTTAATACCTATCAACTATCAAAAAATATCTTATGTGGTGATACACCTTGTTTTGATGCTCTTACTGATATTTATGTTTCATCTGTTGCTGAATCTGGTGCTGCTTTGGAAGTTACAATGAAAGGTTTTAAAAATGGAGTAGCAAAATCAGTTACGAAGTCTGGCAGAAATATAAAATCTCAATTAGGTTTTAGATCGCACTATTTTAAAACTTCAAGCACATCTGATATATCAAACCTTGCTGTTGGTCCCGTACAAGCTAATACCTCTTCAAATGTAAATGGATCAACAGAAACTCTTTCGGCTGGAGAAACAGCACAATATGCTACTTCAAGTTCAGGATTTTCATACCTAGCAAAAGCTGGTTTGATAAATAACTGTAGTAATAATTCCTCAGGGTGTCAGGCAAAAACATTAACCCGTGAAGAAGCAGCCGCAATAGTTACAGTAGTTGGAGGCATACCTCAAGACTCTCCAAATGCTTACAGTGATGACGACCAAAGCATCTATCAATCTGCAATTAACGGCTTGCCGTATTATGGAATGCAAGTATGTTTTGGAAGTCCATTCGAAATTTTACCAAAAGAAACTGTATCAAGAGAACAGTTTGCATGTTTAATCGTTCGATCTATAAACGCAGGATCTACTAATAACCTAACTGGTTCAGAAGACAAATATTCTGATGATGGTGCAAGCAAATTTACTACTCCGATAAATACTTTAGCCGCAACTAATTCAATACCGGCTTGCAGCTCTATAAATGATAAGTTTTGTCCTAGTAGAAAAATTTCAATTGGAGAGGTATCTTATATTATTGAAAAGCTCGTTAGTAAATCTTATATATCATCTGATCTTTTTAATTCATCACCTTTCAATAATTCTTGGACACCTTTAAGCGGAGAAGTTGAAAATGTTACTGAGACAGCAGTTTCAAATCCTAACGCTGGTAACGATGCTTGTGTGCCAAAAGATAATTCAGGACTAGTAATTAATTCAGTTTTAGATATTCAAAAATTTCTTTCAAATAACGGATTTAATCCGGGACCAATTGATGGCCAATCAGGGCCTAAGACAAAAGATGCAATAAGAGCTTTTCAGCAAAAAACTGGTCTTTACGCAGATGGAGTAGTTGGGCCTAAGACAAAAGCTGCAATGAAGTCATATACAGGGTGTGAGTCAGGAAGTACATGTAAAGCAAGAGATAATACAAGTGCAAAATTAGATAGTGTATCTGGCATTCAAACATTTTTAGCAAATAATGGTTTTAATCCTGGAATTATTGATGGTGAAATGGGTTCTTATACAAGGGAAGCAATAAAAGCATTCCAAAGAAAAGTTGGTTTAATACCTGATGGAGAAGCGGGTACAAGAACAAAATCAGCAATGAAGTCGTATACAGGGTGCTAATTAATTAATTTTTCTATTTCCTTTGATATTTTTTCTGCTGTAAATTCAAATTCTTTTTTAAGATCCTCAATTGGAGCTGATTTTCCAAATGAATTAATTGAAAAAGACTTTTTAATGTTCTTTATATAAGAATCCCATCCGACTGATCTCCCAAGTTCAATTGTAAATATTTCAGAATTTGGATTTAATAAATTTAAAGTTTCATTGTTTAATTTGTCAAGTATCGGGACACTGATAATCTGAATTGATAAATCATGAAGCATATTACTGACATCTTGAGCAATTTCTAATTCAGATCCTGTTGCGAATATAGTGATATCTTGACCTGGAGAAAATTCATATGCTCCCCTAATAAACTCTTCGTATTGTAAGTTGTTTTCCAAATATTTCATATCTTGTCTTGAAAGAACAAGTGCTGTTGGATTATTTTTATTTTCAAAAGCAAACCGATACGCATAAAGAATCTCATTATTGTTTGCTGGTCTAATTACCTCGAGGCCTGGTATGAGCCTTAAGGACATAAGATGTTCTATTGGCTGGTGTGTTGGGCCATCTTCACCTAAAAAGATTGAATCATGTGTAAATATAAATACTGAATTTGTCTTCATCAATGATGCAAGTCTTAAGCTCGGTCTCATGTAATCTGAAAATACTAAAAATGTAGACCCATAGGGCATTAAGTTGCTGTGTAAAGCAATACCGTTAACAATTCCACCCATGGCATGTTCTCTAATACCAAACTCAAGAGTTTTTCCGCTATAATTTTGAGATCCAAAAACTTCATCACTCACAATCTGCTTTGTTGAAGCTGCCAGATCAGCTGACCCACCAATGATAAATTTATTTGATTTGCCTATTTCATTTAAAATTTTTCCGCCAACCACTCTTGAAGCTTGATCGTCAGACCATTCAAGTGATAGAGATTGAAAATCAATATTATTAAATTCCTCCCACAGAATTTTAAAATTTACATCATTACTTATTTTTTTGTCTAAATTTGCTTTCCAATCCTGAAATGTCTTGTTATCTCTTTCTCTTTCATTGTTAAAGTAATCGTATACATCTGAACTATGAGCAAAAGGGTCACCAGAATAACCAATATTTTCTAAAAATAGCTCAAATTCCTTTCCCCCTAAAGGTGAGCCATGTACACCACTTGAATTTGCTTTATTGGGTGAGTATTTTCCAATCGTTGATTTTGCAATGATTAATGATGGCTTGTCAGTGATTTTTTGTGCATGATTTATTGCATCAATTATTTCTGATTCTTGATGTCCATCTATTTCGAGAACATCCCAGCCCATGGACAAAAACTTGTTTTTTTGATTTGTAATTGAAACTTTTGTTACGTTTCCATCTATAGAAATATTGTTATCATCAAAAAAATAAATTATTTTTCCAAGTTTCCATAGGCCTGCAAGCTCTGCTGCTTCTGTTGATATTCCCTCCATCAAATCACCATCAGAGACAATTCCATAAATATAGTGATCAATAATGTCTTCTCCAAGAACACTGGAAAGATATCTTTCAGCTACCGCTAAGCCAACACCATTTGCAAAGCCTTGACCAAGTGGACCTGTTGTAGTGTCAATACCAAGTTGAAAATCTTTTTCAGGATGTCCTGCAGTGACAGATCCTAATTGACGAAAATTTTTTATATCATCCATTGAAATATCAAAACCATTGAAGTGTAGAAGGCTATATAAAAGCATAGAACCATGTCCTGCACTTAATACAAATCTATCTCTGTTTATCCAATCTGGATTTTTGTTTGAAGCTTTAAATGCATTTTTATAAATTGCAACACCAACGTCAGCCATTCCTAACGGCATGCCAGGATGACCTGAATTTGCTTTTTCTACCGCTGCAGCAGAAAGGACTCTTACAGACTTTGTTACATTGTCAAACATTGCTTTAAGTATATTTATTAATTAAATAGAGGCAAAGGAATCTTTTGCGTGATAAGAAGATCTTACAAGTGGGCCAGATTCAATATGCGGGATACCTAGCTCTTGACCAATAATTTTGTATTCTTCAAATTCTTCTTTAGGTGCATATCTATGGATAGGTCTGTGCCTTTGTGTAGGTCTTAAATACTGCCCGATTGTTACAATATCAATATCAATTTGAGATAAATCTTTTAAAACTGAAACTACTTCCTCAAACTCTTCACCCATTCCTAAAATTAAGCCTGTTTTCGTCTTGCCAAGAAAGTGAGAATCTTTTGCATATTGAAGCAAAGAAAGTGATCGTCCATATGAAGCTGCAGTTCTTATTTCTCTTTGTAATCTTGGGACCGTCTCAAGATTGTGGTTTAATACTTCTGGATTTGCATTTATTATGTTATCTATCGCACCTCTATCTCCTTTAAAGTCAGGTACTAATACTTCAACTGAAGTTTGAGGATTCATATACTTAACTTCATCTATTGTTTTTGCGAAGAAATTTGAACCACCATCCTGTAGGTCATCTCTATTGACTGAGGTAATCACTGCATGAGTAAGCCCCATAATTTTTACACTTTCAGCAACTCTATATGGCTCATCCATATCAAGAACTGTGGGTTTACCAGTATTTACATCACAAAATCCACAGGCTCTTGTACATGTTTCACCCATAATCATAAATGTTGCAGTGCCCATCGACCAACATTCGTAGATATTTGGACATGAAGCTTCTTCACAAACTGTATTCAATCTTTTTTCTTTAATCAAACTTTTGAGTGATAGATAATCTTTTCCTAAGTTTGCTTTAACCTTCATCCATTCGGGTCTCGCAGGTTCATTTATTATTCTTGGTTCGGTAGAAACCGAACATTCGGGTCTTTCGAGTTCATTTTTAGTGGTTTGGTTAATAGTCAATGAAATTCCATTCTTTGAAGAATCAAAAACACCTTTTTCAACTAGTTTATCAATGTCAAATTCCTTTTTTTTCTTCAGCTGTCGTGGTGTAAATTGTGCAAATTGTTCATCAACTTTTTTATATTCAAATATTTCTAAAAACTTTTTTGAAATTATATCGGTTACTTCTTTAAATGAAATATCCTTGTCATAATTTTGAATTGCGACAATTCTTTCTTCACTGTCACCACAGGGATTTATGAAATCGTAACCTTTCGTATTATCTGTAATATTTAATGAAAAGCCGTGAAATGTAGTCCATTTGCTAACCTTAATTCCAATTGATGCTATTTTTCCATCTTTTGTCCAAACACCTGTATCGTCATGTTTTGAGAAAGCACAAATTGAAAATGTTGATAATGTATCGATTATGACTTTCTCAATTTTTCTAACAAACGGAATTACTTTTTTTGGATCATCTAATCTAATTATTGGATACCCAATTAATTGTCCATCCCCATGAAAAGTAATGTCACCTCCTCTATCGGTTTCATAAAATTCAATATTATTTTTATTTAATGTATCTTCGGAAACTAAAAGATTATTCTTATCGCCTGATCTTCCAATAGTTATTACATTGTTATGTTCTAGTAAAAGCAAGTAATCATAATTAGATTTCTCAGAGCTTATTGATGAATGCAGTCCTTTTTGAAGATCAATTGCTTCTTTATATGGAAGTTTTCCCAGCCATCTAATATTTAATTCTCTCAAGATATTTCCTGAGACCAATCGGTACTTTCAATTCTTGTTTTAATTGAATTTAAAAATAACAAAGCAGTAGAACCATCAAAAACTCTATGATCCCATGTCAAACTCAGTATCCCAATATGCCTAATTGAAATTGAATCTGATCCATCTTCTATCTCAATCACAACTGGACGCTTTTTCACTGATTCCGTTGAAAGAATAGCAACGTTTGGTTGATTGATTATTGGTGATGTTAAAAATGAATTGAAGGATCCATTGTTTGATATCGTAAATGTACTCCCCGACACATCGTCTAGGTTGTAACTTCCATCTCTAAGAAGAGCTGAAATCTCAGATATCTTTCTAGCCGTGCCAGTAAGATTATAAGAATCAGCCTCCTTTATTGTTCCAACAAGTAATCCCTCTTGGTTTATGTCGACTGCAATACCCAATTGAATATTCTCGTGAATCAAATGAACATTTTTATCTAAATCAAAAGAGCTATTAACAACAGGAAATTCTCTTAAAGCGCTAACTACAGCTTTTGCAATGAATGGAAGATATGTAAGTGAAAAATTGTTTTCATTTTTAAAATTATCTTTAACTTTACTTCTTAAATTCTCTACGTTTTCAAAATCAACTTCAACTGAAGTCATTACATGCGCAGAAGTTTGCTTTGAGTGAATCATGTTTTCAGCAATTTTCTTACGTAATCTAGGTATCTCGCCTGTATTTGTTGACTTATTATTATCAGCAACTTCCTTCGGTTTTTGGTGACCATTATTTAAATACTTATCTATATCTTTTCTTGTAACTCGACCATCTTTTCCTGTGCCAGTAACTTGAAGTAGATCTATATTATTTTCTGAGGCAAGTTTTCTTACGACAGGTGAGACTTTGCCCAAGGCTTGAGTACTTTGTATAGTTTTGCTTTCAGTTACAGTCTGTTCATTTTCAAAAATTTCTTGAGCCGGTTCTTCTGTTTTTTCTATTTTGTCTTCTTGTTCTACTGATTGAGTTGCTTCAGCATTTAAGTTTTTGGTAGAAGTTCCGCCTAACTCTAATAATGGAGATCCTACTTCAACTGTCTCACCCTCTTCAACTAATAAAGCAGAAACAGTTCCGTTAAAGGGGCTAGGCACTTCAGTATCAACCTTATCGGTTGAAATTTCTAAGATTGGATCGTCTTCTTTAATTTCATCACCAACTTTTACAAGCCAGCGCAAAATAGTTCCCTCAGTAACAGTTTCTCCTAGTTGTGGCATTGTTATGCGTTCACTCATAATTTTATTGTAATTCTTTTATGGCATTTACAACTTTTTGAACACTTGGAATAAATGCATCTTCAAGCACTGGTGCGAAAGGAATATGTGTATTTGGTGATGTTATTTTTATAATTGGATTGTCTAGATCCCAAAATCCTTTCTCAGCAATTAGAGATGATATTTCTGAAGCTACAGATGAGAAAGGGACATCTTCTTGTAAAATACATACATTTGACGTCTTCGCTACAGATTTCAATATAATTTCTTCATCTAATGGGACTATCGTTCTTATGTCCACAATTTCAACTGAAATATCTTCTTTTTCAAGAATGTTTGCTGCTTCTTCAGCAACAGAAACCATTCCTGACCAGGTAACAATTGTTACATCCGAACCTTCTTTGACTATTCTACCTTTACCAATTTCCACTTCATATAACCCAATTGGAACATCCATTTTTAAGTCTGGTTTTCTATAAAGTTTTTTATGTTCAAGATACATAACAGGATTTGGATCATTAACAGCTGCAACAAGTAGCCCTTTTGCATCATATGGGTTTGATGGAGCAACAACTTTTATACCCGGATGGTGTGCAAGTAATGACTCTGGGCTAATTGAATGAAAAGGTCCCGAACGTGTACCAGCACCAGTTGGACCTCTCACAACCATTGGAACAGCTTTGCCAGCTTTCCAATGATATTTTGCTGCTTCAGTAGTTAATTGATCAAGTGCGGGATACACAAAATCATAAAATTGTAACTCAACAATTGGTTTTTGGCCAGCTAAAGCAGCTCCCACTGCCGCACCTGTGAAGCCACCTTCTGAAATTGCTGTGTCTATAACTCTAAATGGACCATATTTTTCAAAAAGCCCTTTTGTTGCTTTGAATGCCCCTTCGAAAACACCTACATCTTCTCCCATAATGAAAACACTTTCATCCTTTTTCATCAATTCATCTAGTCCATTATTTAAGGCTTCTATAAAGTTCATTGTTTGTAAATTATTTTCTTTATTTTCAATTACAGGGATAGTTCTCTTAGCGAACATATCATTTAATTCATCTTTTGGATCTGGCTCCTCTTGGGTTTTAGCCCACTCAAGAGTTTCCTTTATTTCAGTTTCTAAATCACTTTCTAATTGAATAAAATCATCCTCACTAAACAATCCTTCAGTTAAAAGGGAATCTTCAAATCTTGCAATCGGGTCTCTTTTCATCCAGAAATCTCTTACTTCATCTTCAACATAATCTGCAGGATCATGACCAGCGTGTCCATAATGTCTAAAAGTAACTAATTCGATTAAGGTTGGACCTTTACCTTTTCTAGCATTTTCGCATGCCTCATGGATTGAATCAATAACGTCATAGATATCATTACCATCAATAATTAATGACGGAATACCATAACCTGCTCCTCTATCTGCAACATTTGGTGTCCCAAACTCAGTTTCATTGGGTGATGAATAGGCAAATTGATTATTTTGAACTGTAAAGACAACTGGTAAATTTAATACTCCAGCCATGTTTACACTTTCATGCCATGTGCCTGTCGCAGTAGCACCTTCTCCACAATTAGCTATAGCAACCACTCCACTTCCCTGTTGTTGTGATGCAAGCGCCCAACCAACTGCAACTGGTGCTGAGTCAGGTAATGGAGATACAACCATCAAGGTCCCCTTGTCAACTACACCAAAGTGACTATTACCATCTCGTCCTTTTGAAGGTCCGTCTTTTTTTCCAAAAAAATTAAGTGCAACTTCTTTTAGTGTTACCCCTTTCATTAATTGAACTCCAAGATCTCTATGAGTGCCGCCAAAAATATCTTTGTCATCCATTCCAGCACCAATACCAGCCATAGAGGCTTCTTGCCCTATACCTGGATATACAGCTCCACTCAGTTGTCCCCCTTTATACATTTTTAATAATCTGTCTTCAAGAAGTCTTTGAGTTTTCATAGACTTATAAATTTCCCATAACTGCTCATTAGAAAGTTCTGATGAATATCCTTTTCTAACAATCTTTTCAATTTGCATTAATGTAATCCTTTCCCAGTTAAGCCAAGTAACGATTCGCCAACTGCCTCGCTTAATGTTGGATGTGCATGAATAAATTCTGCTGCCTCTTCTGGCAAAGCTTCCCAGCCAACCATATACATTATTTCATGTATCATTTCTCCAGCTGAAGGACCACATATACTTGCTCCAACTATTGGGCCTTCTTTTTCTGAATAAACTTTTACTAGTCCTTGATTTTGCTCAGTAATCATTGCTCTTCCAATGCCAGCAAAGCTATGTTGTGATTGATCAATTTCGATATCATTTAACTTTGCTTTTTCAACATTTAAACCAACCTCTGCGAGTTCCGGCCTTGTATAAACAACATATGGGATAGCATTGTAATCAAGTGGCTTCTTGTCACCAGTTGCAATAAATGTGACCGCAGAAATTGATTCTGCAAATGCTGCATGAGCTAATTGAGGTGTGTTAGCGACAATATCTCCTAAAGCAAAAATATTTTCTTCTGAAGTTTGAAACGTTTCTAGGTCAACATTTATAAAACCATTTTCAGTAACAATATTTACATTGTCCAATCCAATATTTTCAGTCAACGGTGATCTACCAATAGCAACCAAAACAGAATCATATTCTTTAGTTTCGTTATCTGAAAAACTAACTTGTTTGTCATCTATCTTTTCAATTGAAGTATTTAATTTAAATTCGACTCCTCGTTTTGAAAGCTGTTTTCTTAACTCACCAGATGTTCTTTTATCTAATCCTGGAAGGATCTCTTTGGCAATCTCTACAACTGTAACTTCTGAACCAAGATCATTAAGCAAGCTTGCAAATTCACAACCAATTGCACCGGCACCAACAATACAAACTCTTTTGGGTGGCTCTTCCCAATTAAGAGCAGTGTCTGATGTAACTATAAAGTTTTCATCTATTTTAATATCAGGCAGCTCTCTTGGTTTAGAGCCTGTAGCAAGGAGGATATAATCACTTTCTACTTTTTCAGTTGAGCCATCAGATTTATTTACTAAAACGGTATTTTTATTTTCAATGGAACCCCAGCCTTCAATAACTTTTACTTTTTTACCCTTTAAAAGTGTCTTAATTCCAGAAACTAGTTTATCAATTACCTCAATTCTTTTTAATGAGGTTTTTTTCCAATCAATTGTTTTATTTTCAATATTTATTCCATAGTTGCTAGAGTTGGAAATTTCATGATTTATCTCAGCAACATGAAGCCAATATTTTGCAGGAATACAGCCACGATTTAAACAAGTCCCCCCTAAAACATCGGATTCAATTAAGGTAATTTCTAGATCAAAGTTGTGAGCATATAATGCTGCGGCATAACCAGCTGGGCCACCGCCAATAATTGTTAATTTTTTCAAATTACCTCTTTCAAGATAGGGTCGCTATCAAATCGAGATAATAACTGCAACACATTTAGGGGTTCCCTGTATGTATTGGTCAAAGTTATTGTCATTATTAAATCTAATGGAAAAGATGCTTACATCCAACTCAGGATAACTCATTAATCAGATACAATATTGCTATGCAAACAAGACATCTTATAATTGCTTCTTTAGTTACCGCAATTGTAATTGTTGTTGCATTTGGTGTTTGGGTCATGACTAATTAAGTTGAAGAACTTTAATCTTGGTCATGGAATTTTACATTTTCCGTTAAAACTCCCCTGGAGTCCACCCGGATTTGTAAATATTTATCTTATTGAGGATAATGATGGCTACATCATGATTGACTGTGGTGTAAATGGAGATAAATATTTTCATGATCTAAAAGTAAATTTAAACAATCTAAACATACAACTTTCAGATATTAAATTGCTAATTGGAACACATTTACATTCTGACCATGTCGGGCTTTCAACTGTTCTAAGAAATGAGGGAATAAAATTCGGCCTTTATAAAAACGCACCCGATTTTATTCCACGTTACAATGACTGGACATCTCGTTTTAAAGCAATAGGTGAATATGCTAAAAAACAAGGAGCACCAAAGGAGTTTTTAGACGATATGAACTCCATAACTACTCCAACTACAACTGGAAAAATTACACCCCCAGAAATATTATTTGATGAAGGAAAGATCAAGAATATAAATAGAGATATACAAGTTATATTTACACCTGGTCATGACATATCAGAAATTTCATTACTTGACGAGTCAAGTAAAATTATTTTTTCTGGTGATCATGTCCTTCCACGAATAACTCCATTCATCCCTCTTCATGATGAAGAAACTGATATGTTGTCTAACTATGTAAATTCTTTAGAAAAAGTAAATAATATTGAACACGATAAAATTGCTCCCGGACATTTTGAAGTTATTGACAGTCCGCACAATAGAATTGAGCAAATTCTTTTACATCATGAGAAAAGATCAAAAAAGATTATAGATATTTTATCAAATGGTTCTTTGACAGGATGGGAAGTAACACAAAGTTTGTTTTCTAGACCGCTTGATTCATGGAATTTACGTATGGCCTTTCAAGAAACAATGGCTCATTTGAAATATATAGAATCTCAAGGAATAATCAAACAAAACGGATCGAAAACAATTACCTGGGAAGTTATTTAAAAAGTCTATAACTTCTATTCTTTGCTTCTTCTAGAGAATCAGGAGCAAATGATTGTAACTGATTATTTTTAATCAATTGCTTTTCATCTTCTAATGATTGTAGAGTTTTAAAATGATCTTCATTGTCGCAATCATAGACTTTCATATTTTTGCGATAACCAATGAATCTATAATTCTCAAATTTAGATAGTCTTGGCAATTTTATAAACTAAGAAGTCTAGCAACATCATCTCTGGCAGATTTTGATGTGCCAAAAATTAAAGAGTCCGACTTTGCCTTCTTGAAGTAGAGATGTGCTGGATGTTCCCAAGTGAATCCTATACCTCCATGAACTTGAATTGTATCCCCAGCAACTTTATTAAAAACTTCAGAGCAATATGCTTTAGCCATTGAGGAGCTCATCTCAAGTTCTATTGGATCGTCAATATCAACTCTCACAGAACTGTAAGCTATTGATTTAGCACTTTCGATCTGTAAAACCATGTCTGCGCACATGTGTTGAATAGCCTGGAATGAGCCAATAGGTCTTCCAAACTGTATTCTTTCTTTCGCATATTCTGTAGACATATCCAAGCATGCTTGAGCACCACCAACTTGTTCCATTGATAGAAATGATAGGGATATATGTTTTACTTTATTCCATAAATTGTTGTCTTCATTTATGTCAAACATAAAATTATCTTTAGTTATTTCTACATCTTGAAAATTGATTTCTGTCATTGGTCTGGATTGGTCTAAAGAAGTTGTTTCCTTTATTAAAATACCGGGAGTTTCTTTTTCAACTAACAAAAATTTAAATCCATCAGTCCCTTTTGCAAGAACAGCAATTAAATCTGATGAGTCTCCAAACATAACGTAGCTTTTATTTCCATTCAACAAATAACCCTTCTCACTTGTTTCGAATGTAGTCTCAATATTTTGGTCATCAATTTCATACTTGTCATTTTCATAGATCGCATAAGTTCCAATTTTTGATCCGGTTATTATATCTTGTAGATATTTTGTTTTTAAGTCATCCTCGGAATGAAGTAACAGCTGTTTGAAAACTACTCCGGAACTAAAAAATGGAACTATTGGCATATAATAACCAAATACTTCAGACAGAATTGAAGAGTCGATTTGTGAAAATCCCAATCCGCCATCTTGTTCAGGTACATCAAGGCCTAACCAACCTTGCTCATTAATAAGCTGCCATAAATCAGTATCAATTCTTGTATTGTCATCAAACTTCTTAATCAGTTCAAGTAAATCTACTTTTTCAGATAACAACTTAGTAGCATTTTCTTTAATTTCGTTTTGTAAATCTGTAAGACTAAATTGCATTACTTTATTCTAATTTTGTTTTCAAATTTGACTAATCAAATGTCATTTGTTTTTTAATAGAATTAATATGGATATGTGTTAAAAATTGAAAATTTACATGCATCTGTTGAATCAACTTCAATAATTAAGGGAGTTAACTTAGAAATAAACCCAGGGGAAGTTCATGCAATTATGGGACCAAATGGTTCTGGAAAATCAACACTTGCAAACGTCTTAATGGGTAATCCAGTTTATGAAATTACAGAGGGAAAAATTACATTTATTGGAGAAGATATCACTGAAGAACCGGTAGATAATCGTGCAAAGAAAGGAATGTTTCTTGCTTTTCAATATCCAGAGTCAATACCTGGTGTGACAATTGTAAATATGCTCAAAACTGCTCTTACCAATATCGAAGAAACTGAATATACCACTGTGGAACTTAGACTAAAAGTTGCAGAGGCAATGAAAGACTTAGGTCTTTCACCAGATTTTGTTGATAGATATTTAAATGATGGTTTCTCAGGAGGAGAACGAAAAAGAAATGAAATTCTACAACTTGCAGTTTTAAACCCTAAACTTGCAATTCTAGACGAAACTGATTCAGGGCTTGATGTTGATGGTTTAAGAATTGTAGGAGAAGGAATTAGTAATTTAAGAACGCCAGATCGTGGTTACCTTGTAGTAACTCATTACCAGAGATTATTGGAATATGTTAAACCAGATTACGTTCATGTATTTGTAGATGGAAATATTGTAGAAACTGGTGGCACAGAGTTATCTGATAAGCTAGAAAAAGAAGGGTACGAATCTTACCAATGAGCAAATTTAAAAATATCAAAAAAGATTTTCCAATATTTGAGAGAGATATCAATGGTAATAAATTAACCTACTTGGATTCAGGAGCAACCTCACAAAAACCAAACTCTGTAATTGATAAAATGACTGAGATCTATAAATTTAATAATGCAAACGTACACAGAGGTACTTATGTTCTTTCAGCTGAAACGACTCAAGAATATGAGTCTGTACGAACTAAATTTCAATCTTTTTTAAATGCTTCTGAATCGGATGAGATAATTTTTACAAAAGGTACAACCGAGGCTCTCAATTTTTTAGCTAACTCAATAGCAAATAAGTTTATGGGTGAAGGTGATGAAATTATTTTGTCAGAGATTGAACATCATGCGAATATTATTCCTTGGCAAATGGTGGCTGAAAAATATAAATTAAGCATTAAGTATGTAAAAGTAAACGAAGACTTTTCTTTAGATCTTGATGATTTATCCTCCAAACTTTCTTCAAAAACAAAAGTCGTTTCAATTGTCGGTGAATCAAACCTATCGGGAATGCTTCCTGATATTAAAGAGATAAATAATCTAGTAAGAGCAAACTCTGAAGCTTTATTAATTATTGATGGTGCACAGTTGGTTCCTCATAGAAAAGTTGATGTCCAGGATTTGGGAATTGATTTCCTAGTGTTCTCTGGACATAAGATGCTGGGTCCAACTGGTATAGGTGTAGTTTGGGGTAAAAAAGAACTTCTAAATTCTCTTGACCCTGTTTACGGTGGTGGCGATATGATTGAAGAAGTTCATTATGATAAAGCCACTTGGGCACCAGTTCCTCATAAATTTGAGGCAGGGACTCCCCCTTATGTTGAAGCAATTGGTCTTGGAGCAGCCGTAGATTATTTACAAGATCTTGGGATGTCTGAAGTTGAAAAACATTCAGATGAATTGCGTGAATATGGTAGGAAAGTTCTTCTAGATATTGATGGTGTAAATGTTATCCATTCTCAAGAAACTATTGCAGGATGTACTTTTGGGATGTATGTAGATGGTGTTCATGCGGCAGATCTTTCTTTAATGCTGGATACACATGGGGTCGCTGTAAGAGCAGGTCATCATTGTGTACAACCATTTCATAGAAAATTAGGTATCGATGCAACAATTAGATCGACAGCTTACATTTATAACGATAAAGAAGATATTGATACATTAAAGTCAGCACTTATATCAAGTGTCGAAATGCTGAGATAAAAATGTCTATAAGAGAAAAAGTCGATGAGTACAAAAAAATACTTGATATATTCCCTAACGATCAGGAGAAGTATCAATATTTAATTGAGAAAGCTAAAGAAAATGACTCATTTCCTTCAGAACTAAGATTAGATAATTTCAAAGTAAATGGTTGTCAAAGTCAAGTTTGGCTTGTCCCTGAAGAAAAAGATGAAAAACTTTTCTTTAATAGTGATTCAGACGCTCTCATTGCAAAAGGATTAGTTACTTTGATTGCATCTATTTATTCGGACGAAAAGGCTGAAGATATCGTTTCAAATGAAATAGATTTAATGGAAGAGTTTGAATTAGGTGTGATTTTAAGCCCTGCTCGAAGAAACGGTGCTTATAGTATGCTCAAAACAATTAAAGAATACGCAAAAAAACTAATTACTTAGCTTTTTCTTCCCACCAGGACTCGTGAGGGAAATCAATCCAAACATCTGCTGTATCTTTTGCTAGATCTCGTATAAAGTAATGTGGTTTGAATTCACATTCGTTGTTCCACCATAGTGAAGCAAATCTAACGTCACACTCAAAATTTATATTTTCTCTTATATATTCTGATAAACGTATAAATGTCTCACCACTATCACAAATATCATCGACAATTAAGATTTTTTCATCTTTTGGTTTTGGAAGATAGTTTTCCCAATGTGGGAAATCCCTTGTTGAGGCGTGAACTGGCTTAAATGGAATTTCTAATTTATGTGAAATCATAACACCAGGAATTAACCCACCTCGACTGATACCAACAACAACATCAGGTATAAACTCATCAGCCTCCAACTGATCACACATTTTATTTGTGTCATCAAATTGTTCGTCCCAGGTATAAAAAAGTTTTTCCATAATAGTAAGTGCTAATTCTATCAAAATTTTTTACCATGGAGTTCTTTTATATCATAAAAAAATAAAACTAAATGAAATGTTCTAAATAACTCAGTGTCTATACTTGAAAATATGAAAAGGAGGTAAGGATGCGCAGAAGTTGGGCAGTAGGCCTAATTATTATCAGTATTCTTACTATGGCCTGCGGTGGAGCCGCAGACGTAGATGATTACAAAGCTGCATTTGTGTATGTAGGACCAGCTGACGATGGTGGATGGTCACAAGCACATGATGTAGGTCGACAATTCTTGGTAGATGAAACTGGAATCGAAACAGCTTATACAGAGCTTATTCCAGAAGATGCTACTGAGTTCAGAACAGTTGCAGAAGCTTATATTGAACAAGGATACAATATTATTTTTGGAACAACCTTTGGCTACATTGATGCAATGGCAGAAATGGCGGAGGAATATCCAGATGTAATATTCTTACATTGTTCAGGATATTTAAGTAATGACAGTAACTTTGGAAACTATTTTGGAAAAATGTATCAACCAAGATATCTTTCAGGATTGGCTGCAGGAGCAATGACAGAATCAAACAAAATTGGTTATGTAGCTGCTTTTCCAATTCCAGAAGTTATTAGAGGAATCAATGCTTTTGCTACAGGTGTAAAAGAAGTAAATCCTGATGCAACAGTTGAAGTTGTTTGGACATTCACATGGTTTGGTCCTGAAGAAGAAACTCAGGCAGCAAACGCTCTTATTGAAACAGGAGTAGATGTTTTAGCTCAACACCAAGACTCACCTTCAACAGGTGTAGTTGCAGAAGCAAATGGAGCTAAGTGGATTTCATATAACACTTCTTATGGTCAAGAAGCTGCACCAGGTGCATTTGTTACAGCTCCCGTTTGGGCATGGGGTCCGTATTATGTTGATGTTGTAAATACAATTATCGAAGGAGATTTTGCTGGCGGTGCATATTGGGGCGGTATGGAAACAGGATTAGTTTCCTTATATGATTTAAGCTCTGATGTTCCATCTGACATTGCTGATTTAATTTCAGAAAAAACAGATGAAATCATTGCAGGTGATTTTGATCCTCCAATAATTGAGGAAGAATTCATCGACAACGTTATTGGTACAGTTAGCCCATAACAATTATTTTTAAAACACTCCAGCTTTGATGCTGGAGTGTTTTTACTATCATTAATAAATGAAACAATATATTCTTGAAGCAAAAAATATTTCAAAAACATTTGGAAATGTCAAAGCTCTAGAGAATGTAAATTTCTATCTTCGAAAAGGTAAAATACACGGTCTACTCGGAGAAAACGGTGCGGGTAAATCATCCTTAATGAATATACTTTCTGGTATATACCAACCTGAAAAAGGAAGCATATTTATAAATAATGTAAAACAAAAAAGCCTTGATCCAGAATCTGCTTCAGAGCTTGGTATAGGAATGGTCCATCAAGAATTTAGACTGATTGAAAGTTTCAGCATTGAGGACAATTTAACCTTATCTAAATCGAATATTTATCAGAATAATTTCAAAGAGGCATATGAAAAATATTCAGAAATATTTTCATTGTCTGTAAAGCCTGAAAAAACCATATCTCAGCTTTCAGTTGGAGAAAAACAAAAGATTGAAATTATGAAATTAATTTTCAAAGACAGCAAAATAATGCTTTTGGATGAACCAACTGCTGTTTTAACACCTCAAGAAACAGACCAACTTAGAATCTCTTTAGGAACATTATCAGAAGAAGATGAAAAAACAATTGTGTTGATTTCTCATAAGCTTAAAGAAATAAGAGAGTTTACAGAAAAAGTTTTTGTAATGAAAAATGGAAAAATGGTAGCTGAAGAGCTGTCTACTAAAGATGTGACTGACGATAATTTGATTGAATTAATGATGGGAAATATTCAAAAATCAATTATAGATAAGTCAAATACAGCAGGAGATACAAAATTAAGCATAAAGTCACTTGAATATGTCGATAAAGTAAATAATTTTAAGATTTTAGATAATATCAATTTAGAAATAAAGGCAGGGGAGATTATTGGTATTGCCGGCGTATCTGGAAATGGGCAGGTTGAGCTTGCAAATATAATTAGTGGTATTGAGGTTGATTATTCTGGAAAAATATTAATAAATAATAAAGATGTATCGAGAAGAGGTGTAAGGTCTCGAAAAAAACTAAATTTGTCTTACATACCTGAAAACCGTCTGGGTGTCGGGCTAGCTCCAGGTGTTTCTGTTTTGGATAATTCAATAGTTAGAGACTATTTCAAAACAAGATTAGGTCCACATCTCTCTCGATCAAAGACTGAAAACTATCTAGAAAGTTTGATAAACAAATTCTCAATTAAAGCTCCAAACTCAAAGGCTGAAATATCAACCTTATCAGGTGGAAATATGCAAAAATTATTAATGGGTAGAGAACTTATCAGTAATCCAGAAGTAATAATTGCTTCGCAACCTACAAGAGGTTTAGATGTAAATGCTGTTGAAGCTATTCACAATTTACTAGTTGAGCAAAGAGATAAGGGGTCAGCTATTTTGATGATTTCAGAGGATCTTGATGAACTTTTCAAGCTAAGTAATCGTATTCATGTAATGTTTGAGGGAAAAATTGTAAAATCATTCAATATTGATGATGCAGATATAAATAATGTTGGTCTGGCTATGGCAGGTATAGTTGAATAATTTGAAGCTTTTTAAGCGACAAACAGTTAATGAGCTCTCAACTTTCTATTCATTTCTAATTGGATTTATAATTGCTATTTTTATTGGCTCGATAATATTGCTCATACAAGATAAAAGTCCTATTGATACATTTTCATTAATGCTGCGTTTATCTGTAGGTAGTATTAACAGCCTTAGTGCATCTTTAAACAAAGCTATACCTCTTATTCTTGCTGGACTTGGAATATCCATAATCAACTCAGTTAAATTATGGAACATTGGTGCAGAGGGTCAAATTTTTTTAGGAGCAATTGCTGTAAATTTTATTTATATTAATACTCAGATCAATAGTCCCTCAATTCATATATTTGTCTTACTTGTTGCAGGATTTGTTGGTGGATCACTCTGCATATTGATACCAGCCATAACAAAAGTAGTTTTTGGGGTAAATGAAATCATTACAACTCTATTAACTAACTACATCGTGTTTGGTGTCACGATATTCCTTATTAACGGACCATGGAAAGATCCTAAATCATTAAATTTTCCAGCTGCTGCTTATGTTGGTGAAGAAGTGTTTTTACCAACAATAATTGGAAAATTAAGCTTTGGATTTTTGATATGTATCCTATTTACAATCCTCGCTCATTATCTTAAAAATAAGTCTGTTTTTGGTTTTGAAATGAGAATTGCCGGAGGGTCAGCAATGACAGCTGTATATGCGGGAATTAACGCAAAACAAAAAGCTTTTATTGCAATGTTGATTGGTGGAGGTTTTGCTGGGCTTGCTGGAGCAATTGAATTGTTAAGCCAAACCCATAGAGTATCGACTGGAATTTCTCAGGGGTTTGGATATACAGCAATAATTGTTGCTGCTATTACAGGAATGAGACCTCTTGGAATTTTCTTAGTTGGATCTTTATTTGGAGCTCTTTCAATTGGTGGATCCGTTATTCAGACTATTGGAGTAAGTGCTTATATTGCAGATATTATTCAAGCTTCAACGCTTTTTGGAGCACTTATAATTCAATTCTTCTTTACTTATCAAATAAAGAAAGTAGAAAATGATTGATATTCAACTTATTGGCCTCTTGAATGCAACCCTGCAAGCTGCAACTTTGTTATTCATCGCCGCATTAGGAGAATTGATTACCGAAAAGTCTGGGATACTCAATCTTGGTGTTGAAGGAATGATTTCAATTGGTGCTGTCGCCGGTTTTATGACGGCAATAAATACAGAAAACATATTTCTTGCAATATTGATTGGTGTTTTATCATCCTCAATCTTTGCATCAATACATGCACTTGTAACTGTTGTTTTGAAGCAAGACCAAACAGTCTCAGGATTGATTCTTACAATTTTAGGCCTAGCCCTTTCATCGTTACTTGGAAAAAATTATGTTGGTAGAAAATTAGTTACAAAATTAGAGAGTGTTACATCAATTTCAGAACCTACAAATATAGTCGAGGTTTTGATTAGTCAAAATATTATTTTTTATATTGCAGTTCTTTTAATGATAAGTACTTCACTTATATTAAAAAAAACAATGTTTGGCAGAAGACTAGAAGCTGTTGGGGAGGATTCTAAATCATCAGATTCAATGGGATTGAAAGTTGCTAAAACACAATTCATTGCAACATGTGTAGGTGGGGCTTTTGCAGGACTTTCTGGAGTTTATCTTACACTAAGTTATGTTCCATATTGGACTGACAATATGACTTCTGGAAGAGGCTGGATAGCTCTAGCACTAGTAATATTTGGAGGATGGAAGCCTTATAGAACTGCTTTAGGGGCAGTTTTATTTGGATTTCTTGAAGCATTAGTTCCAAGATTGCAAACATATGGTTTTGAATTAAGTCCTTATATTGTAAAAATAACTCCGTATGTTATAACAATTTTGGTATTAGTTATTCTGACGATTTATAAAGGTGGAAAAACAGGTGCACCTAAAAATATTGGAGTTCCATTTTTTAGAGAAAATAGATAAATAATAATAATTACAAATCTTATTTGCTAATATAAATATAACTTTAAACAATGACTGTGAGCATTGAAAGGATAAAATGACAATAGATAAAATTCTATTCCGACTCAGTAAAGAAATCATTGAATCAAATATCCTCAATCCTTATTTATTAGGAATTCCTAAAAGAGGTGACCTTTTAGCTCAAAGAATTTCTAATAATTTGTTATTAGAAAACTTTAAACATGATATTGGCAAGGTAGATTACTTACCATTTAGAGATGACCTAGACAAAAATGTCGAAAAAAATATTCTAGAAATATCACCTGAAGATAGAGACATAATATTGATTGACGATGTTATCTATACCGGAAGAACATTGAGGGCATCTATTGAAGCTGTAATGTACTCTGGTCGACCAAAATCTATTTCTCTTTTATGCCTTATTGACAGAGGACACAGAGAACTTCCTATCAGCCCTAAATTTGTAGGTAAAAATATTCCAACAAATCAAGATGAATATGTTTCCGTATTTTTGAAAGAAATAGATAGTGAAGATAAGGTCGAGGTAACGTAAGAATGAGACATCTTTTAGATTTTCAAGATGTAAATAAAAATCATTTAGAAAATCTAATTGAAGAATCAAGATCTCTAAAAATTAAATCAAAAAATTTAGATACTCTAGCTCTTTTAAAGTTTGACGAACCTTCAACAAGAACACGACTTTCATTTGCTATTGCAGCTGAAAAACTTGGAATAAAAACTTTTGAATCGTCAGATGTTATATCAGCAAAACAAAAAGGAGAAATGCTTCAACACGAATTAGTGACATATATTTCTATGGGAATCGAAATATTGGTACTAAGGACAAAAGAAAATAATATTAATGACTACAGAGAATTTAAGGAAATTGGAATTATTAGTGGAGGATTTGGAAACAAATCTCATCCGACTCAAGCACTAATTGACATCTCAACACTTTATAGTTTTGATAAACTCACTGATACATCTACCCCAGTGACTTACGTTGGTGACGTAAAACATTCGAGAGTATTTGAATCAGGAAGACAGCTTTTAAATTTACTAGGATACAAAGTTGGTGTCTTCACAGATCAGAATCTACTTCCAGACAACAAAAATGATCTTGAAATTTATGAATCGTGGGATGAAGTTTTTGAAAATTCTAATTCGATAGAACTTCTAAGAGTACAAAAAGAAAGAATGCTAGATATTGAAAAAATAAATTTCGATAATTACATAAAGAATTATCAACTTACAAAAAAGATCTTAGATAAATCTCAAAAAGATTTAATTGTTCTTCATCCAATGCCAATCAATATTGGTATTGAGATTTCACAAGATGCAATTGAAGATAAAAAAATAAAATATATCGACCAACTTTCACATGCGATACCTTCAAGAATTGCAGCATATAAATATGTGAAAGGAGAAATATGATTGAAATTCCTGGATTTATAGATCTTCATACACACACAAGATATCCTGATGCCGATAAATTTCCATACAATGACATAGATGAATCAGCAATTAATGGTGGATTCTCAACTTTACTTGCAATGCCAAATTCAGAAATACCAATTGATTCAATAAAAAATCTAAAGATTGCACAGGAAATAGATAAAAAATTGAAAACAAAGGTACATCGTGTCGGCGCATTAACTAAAGATTTAGATGGAAGGGAACTTGTAAATTATAAAGAATTCATTGAAAACGGTATCACAATTTTTTCAGATGATGGAAAGTCATTAATTGATGATAACTTAGCAGATGAGGCATTTAAAAAAATAAGTACGCTTGGTGGTGCGATCTTTCAACATTGTGAAAAAAGTTGTCACTCTAGACCTGGTGATATAGCTCCCCCAAATGCTGATAATGACTTAATTCCAATAAACAATGATGAGGAATTGGAAGTCCTTGCAAGAGATTTAAATTTATCTGAAAAGTATGGAACAAGATATCACGCACAACATCTATCAACTTACGAGAGCGTACAGCTTATCAAAAAAGCGAAACAAGAAGGTCTTCCTGTCACTGCTGAAGTAACACCTCATCACATACTGCTTAATAATGAGAATTTGGATACAAATAATGGACTTTTTAAAATGTACCCACCCATCAGAACTGAAAAAGATAGAGAAGGACTGGTTGAAGGTTTACAGTCTGGAGTAATAGATGTGATTGCTACGGATCATGCACCCCATAAATTAGAAACTAAAACCGTTCCTTTTAAAGATGCAAATCGTGGTGTTGTAGGACTTGAATCAGCATTTCCTCTCATATATAGTTCAAATATTTTTGAATTAGACCAAATTTTAAAATTTTTGGTAACAAATCCTTTGACAATACTTGAAGAACTTGGATACGAAATACCAAAAATAGTGAACACATGGAAGAAGTCAAAATCAGTATTTATCACTAAATCAAAATATAAAAATTCATTATTTGAAAATGAAAATATTGAAATTCAAAGGGTTCTATCAAATGTATAAAAAGGCTTTACTTCTTAACCAAAATGGTGATGAATTTTTAGGATGGACAACTGAATTATTTCAACCTGCTACTGGAGAGCTCATATTTAATACAGCAATGACAGGTTTTGTAGAAATATTAAGTGACCCGTCATATATTAATCAAATAGTTACTTTCACTTCTTCTCACGTGGGCAACTATGGAATGTCCCAAAGAGATTTTGAATCTAACATGCCAAAAATTGAAGCAGCTATCGGAAATTCTTTTACTGACTTTCCTTCTTCTTGGAGATCTGAAAAATCAATAACATCATGGCTAAAAGAATATGACATACCTTACAGTGGTGGGTTTGATGTTAGAAATATTACAAAATATTTACGAGATAACGGTTCGAGCATGTTTGCACTTGGCGTAGATATTGATATTAAAGATTTAAAAGACATTTTATATAAAGCAAAAGATATTCTTGGCGACAATTCAGCAATGACAGCAGGTAATCAAGAAGATAGGGATACATCTACAGATGGAAAAATCGGCATCATGGATCTTGGAGCAAAAAAAAGCATTGTAAATGTACTTGAGGACCATGATTACAAAGTTGTTATGATTTCACCTACAACAATGTCAGATGAGATATTGAAGATGAACTTAAGAGGCCTTTTAATTTCGAATGGACCAGGAGATCCAAGATCATTGCTAACAGTGATAAATACAATAAAAGAACTCATTGGAAAACTTCCAATATTTGGGATTTGTCTTGGTCATCAGATCCTTGGTTTAGCTTGTGGTCTTAAAGTTAAAAAAATGCAATTTGGTCATCATGGTTCAAATCATCCAGTAGAAATAGATGGAGTAAAGAAAGCCCTGATAACTGCTCAAAATCATGGTTTTTCTATTGAGGAATTTGGAGATAGTTATAAACATAAGAATTTTGGAAATATAAATGTTTTTGCAAAAAACTTGAATGATGGATCAAACGAGGGAATTAGTCTTTGGGACTCTATGGCTTATTCTGTTCAATTTCATCCAGAATCTGGCCCTGGCACAACTGATGGCCTACAAATTTTTAATCCTTTTTTTGAAATGATAGAGAATAACTATGCCAAAAAATAAAGATATCAAAAGCATTTTGATAATTGGATCAGGGCCAATTGTCATTGGTCAAGCTTGTGAGTTTGATTACTCAGGATCTCAAGCAGCAAAAGCACTTAAAAAAGATGGATATCGAGTGATACTCGTAAATTCAAATCCTGCAACTATCATGACGGATCCAGAAATGGCGGATGCAACATATATTGAGCCTTTGACCTTTAATTATTTAAAAAGAATAATTGAAATAGAAAAACCGGATGCAGTGCTTCCAACACTTGGAGGACAAACTGCTCTTAACTTATCCATGGAGCTCGAACAAAATGATGTCTTGAAAGAAAATAATGTAGTGCTTTTGGGAGCTTCTGCCAATGCTATAGAGATTGCAGAAAACCGTTGGAAATTCAAAGAAGCAATGGACAGTGTTGGAATCAAAACACTTAAGGCCACTTATGCTAAAACTTTTGAAGAAGGAATGAATGCAAGCACAGAAATAGGTTTTCCGTTAGTGCTAAGACCATCTTTTATTCTTGGAGGAGGTGGTACAAGCGTTGTAAATAATGAAGAAGATTTTCAATCAAAACTAAATGACGCGTTTAATGCATCTCCTACTCAGGAAGTTTTAATTGAAGAATCAATATATGGATGGAAAGAGTTCGAATTAGAAGTAATGAGAGATAGTGATGGTAACGGTGTAATTGTTTGTGGAATAGAAAATTTTGATCCTATGGGTATTCATACCGGAGATTCAATTACTGTTGCCCCTATTCAAACCTTATCTGATAAAGAGTATCAAATTATGAGAGATGAGGCGTTGCTTTGTCTAGATACAATTGGAATAGCAACTGGTGGTAGCAATGTACAATTTGCTGTGAATCCAAAAAATGGTGATCGAAGAATAATTGAAATGAATCCGAGGGTTTCACGATCATCTGCTCTTGCTTCAAAAGCAACTGGATTTCCAATAGCAAAGTTCGCTGCTTTATTAGCAGTAGGTTATAACTTAACTGAACTTGAAAATGATATTACTGGAACAACGCCTGCAAGTTTTGAGCCGGTACAAGATTATGTGGTAGTAAAAATTCCAAGATTTGATTTCCCAAAATTTCCATCAACTGACGATATTTTAGGTACATCAATGCAAAGCGTTGGTGAAGTAATGTCAATTGCTTCAACTTTTACTGAAAGCTTAACTAAAGCAATTAGGTCCCTTGAAATAGGAAAATCAGGTATAAGAAATATAGATAATAGATTTATAGGAATGCCAAAAGAAATTTTACAAGATGAAATTAGAACACCCAGACCCAGAAGAATATTTGCAATTCTTGAATCAATTAGAAGGAACTGGCCACTTGAAGACATAGCAAAAATATCTTCTGTAGATATATGGTTCTTACAAGAAATTGAAAAAAGCTTTAATGTGGATCCAATAAATACACCCTCCTCTGTATTAAAGATGCTTGGATGGACTGAAGAAGATCTTGATAATAAAGAATCTAAAAATGAATTAGAAAATAACAGAGTTTATAAGCTAGTTGATACATGTTCAGCTGAGTTTCAATCAAAAACGCCTTATTTATATTCAACTAATGGTGTAAGTAATGATGACATAACTACTGAGAAAAAGAAGGTAGTAGTTATTGGTTCAGGACCAAATAGAATTGGCCAGGGAATTGAGTTCGATTATTGCTGTGTCCATGGAATAAGTTCGTTAAAAGAGAATGGATTTGAAGCAATAATGATCAACTCAAACCCTGAAACTGTTTCAACAGATTACGATACCGCAGATAAACTTTATTTTGAGCCCCTTACATGGCGAGAAGTCAAATCTGTATTAAACAGGGAAAAACCAGATTCTGTAATCATTCAACTTGGAGGACAAACTCCATTGAAATTGGCAGAGAATATATCCAAAGAAGGCTTTAATATTGCTGGTTCATCATTAGATGTAATTGATAAAACAGAAGACAGAAATCTGTTTCAAAAATTATGTTTAGGACAAGATATAAGACAGCCAAAATCTAAAATTGCAAAAAATGAGAATGAGTTAGTCAAGGCTGTAAAAGAAATAGGTTTTCCAGTCTTGTTAAGGCCGAGTTATGTTTTAGGGGGAAGAGCAATGAGGGTTGTCCAAACTAATGAAGAACTAGAAAATTATCTTGATATATTAGCAAGTGCAGATGAAGATGGTAATCCATTTAAATCTGGTCCCCTTTTGGTTGATCAATTTTTAACGGACACTATTGAAATTGATGTTGATTTAATTTCTGATGGTAAGGAAGTTTATATTGCTGGAATTCTAGAACATCTTGAACCTGCTGGTGTACACAGTGGTGATTCAACTGCAGTCATCCCACCTTTTAGTATTAATGATGAGATTTTGAGAGAGATCAAAGAAAAAAGTAAAACGCTTGCTTTAGGTTTAAATGTAAAGGGACTGCTTAATATTCAATTTGCAATCAAAGATGAGGAGTTGTTTATTTTAGAAGCAAATCCTCGAGCTTCTAGAACAATGCCCTTTGTTGCAAAAGTAACAGGTAACCAAATTATTAAAGCAGGAACATTATTGATGCTTGGTTATTCAATTGAGGAAGTAAAAAATAAAACAAAATATTTAAGTAGTTCAACTGACAAAATTGCTATAAAAAAAGCTATATTTCCCTGGTCCAGGTTTCCAGCTGAAGACACAATGTTAGGTCCAGAAATGAAGGCAACCGGAGAGGTGTTAGGGGTTGGAAAAGAGTTTGGAACCGCATTAAATAAAGCATATGCAGCTGCAGGTGTCGAAATCAAAGATAAAGAAAAAGGAGTGTTTGTAACTTTGAGTGATGATGAAAAGCCAAACTTTATTAAGACAATAAATAAATATCTTGAGCTTGGTTTTACGTTATACGCAACTGAGGGAACAGGAAAATTTCTTAAAACTAATGGAATAGATTCTGTGATTGTCGGTAAAGCAGATGATTCTGGACAAACTTCATTAACAATAATCAAAGATAAATTGGTTTCTTTAGTAATAAATACACCAACTTATGCAAATGAACTAACAGATGGTTGGAAAATTAGACGATTATCTCATGAAACTGGTGTAGCGGTTGTCTCTTCTGTAAGAGAAGCTGATGCATTCATTCAAGCATTTTTAAATCAAAATTTAGTACTAGAAGATATGGAGGTTATTCAAGATGTCAGTTAAACCAATTTTCTTTGCACTAGATGGCAAATCACTAAAAGAATTTGAAAAGCAATTAGATATCTTAAAAGATAATATTTATGGTGTAAAAGTTGGATTAGAACTTTTTACTTCCGAAGGCCCTTCATGTGTGGAACAACTGAAGAGTGATGGGTGGGTTGTATTCTTAGATTTAAAACTACATGACATTCCAAATACTGTAGGTCAAGCTGCTACTTCAGTATCAAATATTGGAGCAGACTATTTAACTTTACATATATCATCTGGGCAAGAAGCATTATCAGAAGCTGTAAATAAAAAAAGTAAAGATTTAAATCTTCTTGGAGTCAGTAGTGCTCTAACAAGTAAAGAAGTTGATTCAAGTACAAGCAAGATTGTAGAAAACGAGTTTCAAATAGCAAAGGACTCAAATTTAGAAGGCGTAATTTGCCCAGCATCTGAAATTGCCAATACAACAAATTTATTTGATCTAATTGTTACACCAGGCATTAGATTAGAAAATGATTTACGTGGAGATCAAAAAAATATAACTACTCCTAAAAAAGCTATCGAGCTTGGAGCAAAATATATTGTTATGGGACGATCAATTAAAAATAATCCTTCAATGGTAATAAATGAATTAGAAGTATGAATAAATTTATTGCAGCACCTTTTGGAAACTACATAAAGACTAGAAATACTATTTCAGTATCTGGAAGTTGGACCGTTGAAAAAAGAACAGGTCGAATTGTTCAAATAGTTAAAACTTTACGATATACAAAACGTGGATGGGTTAACAAAATTGGTTTAAGAAATCCTGGTTTAACAATTGGGCTTCCTAAACATAAGACTGGTGAAGTCTTTTCAATTGCAGGAATAGAAAAAGATGACTGGAGATTATTTGCAGAAAAAATACCAAATGATTTCAATATTGAAGTCAATATGTCATGTCCAAATATAGACGCACATTACATTGACGGAATTGAAGATTTTGAGCCAGATACAAGAAACTGGTACATAGGAAAAATTTCGCCACTTACTACTTTTCAGGAATTGGATGAGTACATCAACAAATTTAGATTCAAACAGATTCATGCATGCAATACATTGCCTATAGATAAAGGAGGGCTAAGTGGTAAAGAGTTGATCCCATATACTTCAAAGTTTGTTAAACACATTAAAGATTCTTATCCTGATATTGAAGTAATTGCAGGTGGAGGTATTGATTCTGTAAAAGATATAGAGTACTACAAAAATATTGGTGCCGATCATATTAGTTTGGGTACTGTTTGTTTCAATCCACTAAAATTAAGGAAGTTAATATGAATTTATTTATTAAAGAAGATTTCATCTCTCATGCTGGCTTACCACTTACATGGAAAGTGGAATGTGATGCACTAGATGAAAATGACTACGAAGCATTGGCAAAAATAGTTAGTGAGAAAATGACTTTTAGAGATGTCAAAGGTATTCCACGTGGCGGTATACCGTTTGAAAAAGCATTAAAACCTTACTGTTCAAATAATGATACAGATCCATTACTAATTTGTGATGATGTATATACAACTGGTACTTCTATGAGAGAAGTCTATGAAGATGGAGCATTAGGTATTGTTGTATTTGCTAGAAATGAAATTCAAGATGACTGGGTAAAAGCAATTTGGCAGTTATCAATATAAGGATGATAGAAAATAAGTATGCCTCAGCTTTAGATGGTCTTGAAATAGAAGATCCAGTAGAAAGCTTTTTTGATTTCTGTAAGGAACGAGAAAATATAAGAGTTTCAAGAGAAAATGGTGAAGATTTCCCATGGAGTAAAGATGAAATTTTTCAAAATGGAAGGTTCTTGAATGTCTTCAGAGAAGATGATCGAGTTAGTAAATCAATTATTAAATTTGCGGGTAATTTAAATGAAGAGCCATCAAAACTAATTAACGCTGTATTTTTTGCAAGGTGGTGCAATAGGCAAGAAATTTTAGATACTTTAACGCCCGATGATTTAAATAATCCTGAAAACTTAAAAAATAAATTAGAAAGTATTGATCCATGGTGTAATGAAACTGCATATCCAGTTGAACCAGTTACATGGGGAGGTAAACAATACTCAAGAATTGATGCTGCAACTAAATTATTTTATGAGGTGCAAGATTCTTTATTAAATATTCTTGAATCATCAAACAAGAGTGTGATTAATGCAACCAACAACATAAATAAAGAATTTCAAATGCAGAATGATTTTCCAATTTTCATGGCAGTTATTGATATTGCTTGGTTTAGACCCGATATTATTCCAATTGAAAGTGAGGTTCCTACAGGAATAGGTGCTGTTGCTTATCTGGATAGATTGCAAAATCATCTTGGTTTAAGTTCCCATCAAGAAGTTGGTGAGAAAATGATTGAACTACAAAAAACATACTGGCCTGAAGCAAAACGTGGTTTTAATCCAATAGATATAGAATATTTAGCCTGTGAATGTAGAAAATACTATAGCTATATAAATGGGACGAAGGTTTTTGAAGGTAAAAACAAATTTATACCTTAATTAGCTAATTTTATTAATTCTATTTATGTATCTTTCCTCATTTAAAAAAGAGGAATTTAAAAATGACTCAGTTATTTCTTTTGCAGCCTCAATATCTAGATTTTCCGAACCGAGACATAGAACATTCACATCATTGTGCTCAACAGATTGAATAGCAGTTTTTACATTAGTGACATTAGAAGCTCTTATACCTTTTACTTTATTTGCTGCAATAGACATGCCAACACCTGTCCCACAAATTAAGACTCCCTTTGTGTCCTCATTATCCAAAACAAAATCAGATACTTTTGTTGCATAATCTGGAAAATCACAAGGTTCCAAACTATCAGTTCCAAAGTCCTCAATTTCAAGATCAGAAGATAAAGATTCTATTAGTAATTGTTTTAATTCAAAACCTGCATGATCAGAGGCAATAGCGATTTTATTAACCACTAGATAAGCTTCTCTATATCCAAAAGATCATCAATATCACCCTCTGACATTAATTCCTTGCTAAGCAATACATCTTTTATTGTTAATCCATTTTCCATAGCTTCTTTAGCTACTTCAGCAGCAACGTCATACCCAAGCTTTGGTACAAGTGCTGTAACTAGGATTGAGTTTTTTTGAGTATCTTCATTTAGCTTTTCAGTATTTGCTTCTAAGTCTTTAATTAGTTTTTCCCCAAACACACTTACTCCAGTGGTGAGTAAAGCAATGCTTTCAAGTAGATTGTGAGCCATTACAGGAAGCATTGTGTTGAGCTCAAAATTGCCATTCGCTGATGAAAACGTAATGGTTGTATCGTTTCCAATAACTTGAGCTGATACCTGCATCATCATTTCAGGTATTACAGGATTTATTTTTCCTGGCATTATTGATGATCCTGGTTGCAAAGCAGGGATTTTCAAATCTCCTAATCCAGACACTGGTCCACTACCCATCCATCTAATATCATTTGCAATTTTAAAAAGCGATACTGCAAGTGCCTTCAAAGCACTTGATAAATGAACCATTTCTTCTCTTGATCCTTGTCTTGTGAAATGATTTTCAACTTCTTTAAAAGGTATACCAATTGATGACTGAAGTTCATTTGCAACATCGGCCCCAAAATTATCAGGAGCGTTTATTCCTGTACCGACAGCGGTCCCCCCAATTGCTAATTTCTGAACATTATCTAAAGAGGCTTTAATGTCCCCCATTCTTTCATTAATAAGGTCAGCATATCCAGAAAATTCTTGGCCTAAACTAACAGGTGTAGCATCCATTAAATGAGTTCTTCCGTTTTTATAGACTTTCTCCCACTGTTTTGCCTTTTCATTAAGTAATGAAATAAGATTACTTAATTCAGGGATGAGCCCTTCAGTAACATCTATTACAGCAGCTACATTTGTAGCTGTTGGAATAACATCATTTGATGATTGACTCATGTTAACGTGGTCGTTTGGATGTATTGATTCACCAGTTTTATCAGATGCTATTTTTGCAATAATTTCGTTTGCATTCATATTTGTGGAAGTACCTGATCCTGTCTGAAAAATATCGACTGCAAAATCTTTGTCGTGATTGCCAGATATTACTTCCTGAGCACCGTCAATAATTGCAGTTGCAATTTTTTTATCTAATAATTGGTTATTTTGATTCACTACAGCACAAGCTTTTTTAATTTCGCCCAGCGCTCTAATAAATGATCTAGAGAATTTTAAATCTGAAATTGGAAAGTTTTCAATTGCTCTTGCAGTTGAAGCTCCGTACATTGCATCAATAGGTACTTCAAATTCACCCATTGAGTCTTTTTCTATTCTTGTTTCTTTTTTATTCAATTTTCTTCCTGATATTGAGTGTATCCACCAGAATCAACTTCTTCAATCAATTCATTTGAACCTGATTTAACGATTTCTCCGTTAACAACAATATGGACTTTATCAACATCAAGATATTTAAGTATTCTGCTGTAGTGAGTTACAAGAATATATGAAGTATTCTCATCTCTATTCTCATTAATTAATGTTGCAACAGATTTAATTGCATCAATATCTAAACCTGAATCTATTTCATCAAGAAGAGCAAGAGATGGCTTCATTAAGGACAATTGAAACAGTTCCGATCTTTTTTTCTCCCCACCAGATAGATCAACGTTTACATCGCGATCCAAAAACTCATCTAAATTAAATCTTTTAGAAAGCTCTATAAGTTCAGCCTCATCAATATCCTTTAAAAATGATTGAATAAACTCACTAAGAGTTACTCCTGGTAGTCCAACAGGATATTGAAATGACTGAAAAATGCCTTTTTGAGCCCTATCGAATTGAGGAATAGATAAAATATCTTCACCATTTAAAGTCACATTACCTTCATTTTTATAATCAGTATTACCCATCAACACATGACATAAAGTTGACTTGCCTGAACCATTTGGACCCATTACTGCATGTAATTCTCCATCGCCAATTTCAAGATTAATTCCTTTAAGTATTTCTACTTCACCTATGGAAGCTTTTAGATTTTTGACTTTAAGCATTTTCTTCCATTTCTAAATAAATTGTTTCATCTTCAATTGAGATAGCATAAGTTGCAACTGGCCTTGTTGCAGGTAAAGTGACCGCTTCACCTGTTTTTAAATCGAATTCTGCTCCATGAAGTGGACATTCAATTTTGCAGTCGAAAACTTCTCCTTCTGCTAATGAGGCTTCTGCATGTGAACACATATCATCAATTGCATAAAACTCTCCTTCAACATTAAAAATTGAAATATCTTTATCTCCTACATTTACTGTTTTTACAGAGTTTTTATTTATTTCTGATATATTTACTGTTTTAACTTTCATTAGATTTTCTCTCTAGAATGTTTTCATATTTTTGGGATAGAGTATCTGCAACTTCATCATGTATAATTTCCCAGGCATCTTCATTAATTACTTCGTTGAAAAAACCCTTGATTAGTAATTTTTCTGCATTCTCTTTATTTATCCCACGTGACATTACATAGTGGTAAAGGTCTTCATCAATTGGGCCAACGGAAGATCCATGTCCACAAATTACATCATCACAAAGAATTTCTAAATTAGGTACAGATTGAGCTGAAGCTTTTTCAGTTAATATAATATTTCTATTCTCTTGTTGAGATTCTGTTTTTACTGCACCTTCGCCAATATGAATTGTCCCAGTAAAAATTGAAGAACTTTTGTCACCAAGAACTCCTTTTGTAATCATATTTGACGTTGTGCTTTTTCCTAGATGGTTAACGAATACTCTTGTATCATGAATTTGATTATTTTCACCAAAATAGACACCATCAATCTCAAATCCTGAACCATTTCCAAATAAATCAATATCTAGGCGGGATCGAGAGAACAAGCCACCAGTACTCACCATATGTACAGATAAATTTGCATCATTAAGTAACTTCGCGTAAAGATTATTGATAAGGCTAACTTCATTTTTTGATGTAACATTAAGAATTACTTCCAATGAGGAATTTTGTTGTAAGAAAATTTCTATCGTTGGAAAAATATTTCCTTGTACAAGATCACCAAAATTTAAAAGTAACTTTCCTGATATATTTTTTTCCATATTTATACCCAAATATGGAACGGCAGTATCTTCAGATTGAAAATTTATTGAGTAATATTCTGAGCAGTCATCTTTAAAATTTAATTGAAAACCACCAGTTAATTTCTCAAACTGTTCAATTGAAAATCTATCGAAAGGTCTTTTGATTGATTCATCGATAGTTGATTTTGTAATCTTCTCAACATCTGTAACCTCAACACTTTTTTCTTCAGTATTTATAACAAATTCATGACAATTTGAGTCGATGTTAAATTTTTCATTTTTTTGAATTTCTGCTGGTTTTCCTACCTCGAATCCATTGACTGTAAAAACATTTTTTCCTGTGTATTTCCAATCTTCATTTTTAACAGAAACTTCAGGAAAGTCTTTTGATATTTTTTTTTCTAGATTTTTTTCAACTAATTTTGTATTCAAATGACTTCCTATGCAATTAACCTACCGCACCGGCCTCAATCATATTGAGCTCGATTAATTTGTTAAATTCCATTGCATATTCCATTGGAAGTGTTTTTGTGAACTCTTCAACAAAGCCAGCAACTATCATTGATGTGGCTTCTTCTTCAGAAAGTCCCCTGCTCATTAAGTAAAAAAGTTGATCTTCTCCAACTTTGGAAACTGTCGCCTCATGCCCTATTTCTGCTGAGGACTCTTCAATCTCCATGTAAGGATATGTGTCTGATCTAGATTCATCATCTAAAATTAGTGCGTCACATCTAACAAAGCTTTTCGCTGTTTCAGCTCCATCTTCAACTTTTACAAGTCCTCGATAAGCTCCTCTTCCACCACCTTTTGAAACTGACTTTGATGTTATCAAAGATGTTGTATCGGGAGCAAGATGAACCATTTTTGCTCCTGTATCTTGATGTTGACCTGAATTTGCAAAGGCTACGGATAGCACTTCACCATGAGCACCTGGTTCCATTAAATAAACGGAAGGATATTTAACTGTTAATCCTGAACCAAGATTTGCGTCAATCCACTCCATGGTTGCATTTCCATAAGCTTGTGCTCTCTTTGTTACCAAGTTATAAACATCATTTGACCAGTTTTGAATTGTTGTATACCTACAAGTTCCTGAAGCTTTGACAACAATCTCAACAACTGCAGAATGTAATGCGTCAGTTGTGTACACAGGCGCTGAACAGCCCTCGATGTAATGTACAGAAGCTCCCTCATCTACAAGAATTAAGGTTCTTTCAAATTGACCCATATTTTCAGCATTTATTCTGAAATATGCCTGCAGAGGATCTTCGACATGAACACCTTTTGGAACATATATAAATGAACCGCCTGACCATACAGCTGAATTTAGTGCAGCAAATTTATTGTCACCCGGAGGAATGACTGTTCCAAAGTATTCTTGAACTAATTCTGGATACTCTCGAACTGCTGTATCCATATCACAAAACAATACGCCTAATTTTTCCAAATCTTCTCTATTTTTATGATAAACAACTTCACTTTCGTATTGGGCAGTTACTCCAGCAAGGTAAGTTCTTTCGGCCTCTGGTATTCCAAGTTTTTCATAAGTTTCTTTTATTTCTTCTGGTACTTCATCCCATGAGTCTGCTTGGTTTTCTGTTGGTTTTATATAGTAATAAATATCGTCGAAATCTAATTGGCTTAATTTTTCTTTTGCTACCCATTCTGGCATTGGCTTATCAAGAAACCTTTTATAAGCTTTTAATCTAAATTCCAGCATCCATTCTGGCTCTTCTTTAATTTCAGACATTTTTCTTATAATGTCTTCATTTAAACCTTTTTCAGGCTTAAACACATTTTTTTCAGGGTCAGACCACCCTAAAGAGTATTTTCCAATATCAATATCTACGTCAGTCATAATTTAATTCTAGTAAAGCTTCGTTTCAATAATAAGAGCTATAAATATAGTTTTCTCATATTGTTAATTAAACTTTAATAGATGCCTGTTATATGTGTAAACCCTTCAAATAGCTCAGACAAGGAAATTGTTGATGGTCTCTCTATGCAAAACGAAGATTTAAGACTTTTTTTATCAGATAAATTAGAAGATTCATTTAAGTCATCACTTCCAGGTAAAAAAGCAATAGGAGATATATTAGACGATACTCACATATCAACGGCCTCAAGCGGTGCATTTTGTGGTGTATTCTTCGAAGATAAGGATTCAAAACTTAGAAATATTTTTATAAATGCTATTGAAGATAGTTCTTTAAAAAGAATTATCTGGTTATCTCAAAGTGACCCAGATGAAAAGATATTAAATTTAAAAAACTTAGCATACTTACAACATGAAGATTATAAAAATCTTATTGAAAATGTACTTGAGTTAGAAAGCCAAGAAGAGATAAATTTTGGCCATAAACAAATAAGCAAGGATTAAAAATGTCAAAAGAATCTGTTTTTAAAGAAGGGTCGGGATCTAGAAAAGGTTTCGTCTCTAAATTCCAAACAGAAAATAATCTTGATATGCAAACAGAAAATAACATATCAAAAATCCGAAATAAAATATTTAATAAAAGTTCAGAAAATATGAGTGAGCTCGTAGACAATTGTATCTCGCTAACCATAACTTCACCTCCATACAATGTAGGTAAATTAAGCGATCTTGATCTTGATGATAAAAAATATTGGAAAATGATGAAATCTTGTTTTGAAGAAGTTTACAGAGTAACTGAATCTGGGGGTCGTTTAGTGGTGAATGTTGCAAATCTTGGAAGAAAGCCATATATCCCATTTTCTAATCAATTCACAGAACTACTTTTAAATTTGGGTTTCATTATGCGTGGAGAAATTATTTGGCAGAAATCAAAGGGCGCAAATGCAAATTTTGCATGGGGTAGTTGGCTCTCAGCATCGAACCCGGTAATACGTGATCTTCATGAGTATTGCTTAGTATTTTCTAAAGAGTCAATGAATAGAAACAAAGAAGGTGAATCAACCATTGAAAAAGAAGAGTTTATGGACTCTACTCTCTCAATATGGAACATTCTTCCTGCTAAAGCTAAAAAGATTGGTCATCCTGCTCCATTTCCAGAGGAATTGGTTGAAAGGTTTATTAATCTTTATTCTTATAAAAATGAAATTATTCTTGATCCTTTTTTGGGAAGTGGAACAACAGGCTTAGCAGCAAAAAATTTAGAAAGAGACTACATAGGCTATGAAGTCAATAGCGATTACTGTGATCTTGCAAAAAAAAGAATTAACTCTCGTTAACTAAATTCCAGGCAGAAAAAAGATCTTTATAGGTCTGATTATCTTTTAACAAATTTTCATGACTATCAAATCCAGTTAGATTACCGTTTTCCATAACTATAATTTTTTCAGCATTAAGTACAGTTTCAAGTCTGTGTGCAATAACTATTGATGTCTGAAATGCTAAAAGTTTTTCGGTTGCATCAAGTATCGATGATTCAGATTCTATATCTAGATTTGCAGTAGCTTCATCAAAAACAATAATTTTTCTTTTTGCTAAAACTGCTCTTAATAAAGCAACAAATTGTCTTTCGCCAGCTGATATATTCCCACCTCGTTCACCTACCTCTTGATCTAATTTTTTCTCATATCTATCAAACCAGTCAAGAACACCAATTGAAGCAAGTTCTTCTTCTAACGAGGTAACATCTGGCTGTGAATAATTTAAATTTTCTCTGATTGTTCCTCTGAATAAAAAGCTCTCTTGTGGAACAAATGCAACATTGTTTCTAACCCATTCTTCATCAACTTCTTTAGAGTCAATTCCAAAATATTTCATTGCTCCACCAGTAGGTAAATAAAATCGGAGGATTAATTTAGCAATCGTACTTTTTCCCGCACCAGTCTCTCCAACTATTGCAATTTTTTCTCCTTTATTAATAGAAAAAGATACTTCATGTAATACGTTTTCTCTTCCATATGAAAATTTAACATTGTCAAACTCGACAGCATTTTCAGGAGAAGTATCTGGAAATTTTTCCCCTTTCTTACTTAAATTAGGTTGTTCATCAAGAATTGAGAAAACTTTCTTCATAGATGAGCCAGCAGATCTTAAAGTATCGTAGTTAAAAGACAATTGAATTAACGGATCAAAAAAGTAGTTTAAATAAAATAAAAGAGCAACCAATTCGCCAACAGAGAGTGTTCCCTCAGATATTCTTTGTGAGCCAAACCACAATACAGTAGCAATAGAGGAAACCCTGGTGAATTCAAGAAATGGAAAGTAAACAGCAATATTTCTTGCTGATCTCATATTTGCTTTGAAATGTTCTTTATTTACTTTTTTAAATCTTTTTATTTGGGTATCTTCATCTGTATAAGCTTGAATTACTCTTACTCCCGATATGCCTTCTTGTAATGAAGAAAGTACCTGTCCTATCCATTCTCTAACTTCCCAATAGGTAGTATCTGCATAATTTCTGAATATTTTTGTAGCAATAGCCAATATTGGCATAACAACAAAAGCTAATATTGAAAGTTGCACATCGACAATAAATACAGCTATTACAGCACCAAATATTGTTAACAAAGCAGTTAACACACTACTTGCACCTTCTTTTGCAAATTCAGTCAAGCTTTGCATATCAGATGTTAATCTTGCTACTAAAACTCCAGTCTTATTTTTTTCAAAATAATTTATATCAAGAGATGACATATGCCTAAATAATTTCTCCCTCACCCTTTTTACATATGTCTCACCAACCATACCGATATAAAGTAGAGCTTGACTTGTTACAAAATACAACAAAACGAGAGTTAGAAAGTAGTAAAGGGATTGTTGTAATACATATCCATAATCTGATTCTATTACACCACCATCTATTCCATTTCTTATCAAATATGGTCCAACCATTCTTATTGCCGTGGCGAATAAAGCTATTAAAGAACTTATTATGAATTTGTTTCTAACCTCAGGAACAAGTTTCAATGATCGAGAAAATGTTTTATCTTTCAATTTAGTTTTGATGCTTTCTCTTGTTCTAGAAATAAGCTTCTATAAGACTTAACTTCAATAAGAATATCTTCATGTTTACCTTGCGCTCTAATTTTTCCACCTTCAATAAATAAGACCTCATCACAAAGCTCAATTGTGGGTACACGATTAGTAATAATTAAAGTTGTCATTTTATTCATGACTTTTTGTAGTTCATTTCTTATTTCTTCTTCTGTAGATGCATCAACTGCTGAGAGGGCATCATCAAGTATTAATATTTTAGGATTTCTAACAATTGCTCTAGCAAGTGCAATTCTTTGTCTTTGCCCTCCAGATAAACCATAACCTCTCTCACCTACTTTGGTTTCGTAGGTTTCAGGTAATTGAGAAATGAATTCATGAGCTTTTGCAATGATTGCAGCCTCTTCGACTTCTTGCTGAGATGCTTCAATTGATCCAATTGCAATGTTGTCTTTGGCAGAATTTGAAAATAAAAAACTTTCTTCAAAAGCTAAACTTACATGATTTCTTAAATCATCAAGTTTAATTTTTTTAATATCAACATTATCAATTTTTATTGTTCCAGATTTGACATCATAGAGCCTTGGAAGAAGATATGACAAAGTTGATTTTCCAGATCCAGTTGCTCCAACAATAGCAATAGTTTTTTGCCCTTCTACTTTGAACGAAAGTTCATTGAAAATCGTATCATTTCCGTAACTAAAATCAACATTTTCAAATTCTATTGTTCCATTTCCATCAGTAGGAAATTCTACTAGGTCATTATTATTTATAATCGATGGTTGTTCATCTAATAATTCTAAAATTCTATTTCCTGCTGAGACACTTGATGGAATTTCTGATAAAAACCATGCTGTAATTCTGAGGGGCCAAATTAATAAAATTACATATTGTGTAAAAGCTATAAAATCTCCTAAAGTTATAAATTCATTTATTGCTAAATAACCACCCAATAAAAGAACAACTAATGTGATAATCATTGGTATTAATTCAAACAATGGGACAAATCTTGTTCTTAAATGTAAGAAATTTACAGATGTTTCATAAATCTTTTCAATAGATCTCTCTACCTTTATAGAAGCTTCATCTTCATTTCCAAAAGCTTTAACAACTCTGATGCCCCCAAGTTGTTCTTCAACTTCAGTCGTCATTTCTGCCTCAGCCTCTTTGACCTTCAAAGAAACTTCCATTGCTCTTGATGCAAAGTTTCCGGCTATATAAAGAACTAAAGGAATCGACAGTAGGACTATTAATCCTAAAATAAAGTCAATAGAAACAAGTGTGACACTGAGTAATAATAAAAGAAAAACATTTGCTGTTGCTAAAGGAGCAATTGCAAAAGCAAGTCTAACTTGAGATGCATCGCTTGATGCTCTTGCCATTAACTCGCCTGTTGGAACTTTGTCATGATATTTAAAAGCTAATCTTTGCATGTGTCCAAAAATAGTATTTCTGATTTCAGCTTCAACATTAAACGAGACTGACATACTAAAATATCTTCTTACCCCAATAGATGCAGCTCTTACATAACCAATTGCTATTAAGAAGGAAAGAAAAACAATTATAACTTGTTGATTGCTTGCAACAATTCCATCATCAACAATTCGTTTAATTAAATATGGATGAAGTATTACTAAAAAACACCAAATGATTGCTGAAAACATAGATATAAGAAAATGCTTTCTGTTATTTTTTACCTCTTCAATATAAAATCTTAAAGCTTTCTTAAATTCAGGAGTTTTAAACACATCAAACATACTTAACAATATTAAATGGATAACAAATAAACAGTAAGGACTTTGTGCATTATTTCACAAGCATATTAGTCTTTGAACAATGAATGATGTACTTGATAAAAAAATTGAAGATGTCTTAGATTCTGCAGACAGAATGTTTATAGCAACAAGTGTTGGTGGAAATTCCTCTGGTGCATCAGTTTTCTATGCCCGTGATGGTGAGGATCTTGTATTTTTTACCTTTAACCCAACAAGAAAAGCAGAGCAAATTCGTTTGAATCCAAGAGTTCACGTAGTTATATGGCCAAAAGGACAAGAAGGAATTAAAGGCCTTCAGATTGATGGTGAGTGTTACAAAATAAAAGATGAACAAGAAAAAGAAAAAGCGTACGAAATGGTTTTATCTACAACTGAGGCATTCAAAGAATATATGGAAGATGACTTTTTAAAGGAAAATGACGTTGTTGGTTATTACCGCATCAAACCAACAACAATAAAATATGTAGATTTTTATCAAGAAGAACAATTTGAGTGGAGAACATACCCAGGTAATAAAACTTCAGCTGTAAAATTTACCTTTAAACTAGCGTTGAAAAGAGTTGGTCTGTGGTTACGTACTGTAAGAGCCCCCTTTCTTACTGCAACTATTGCACCAATATTAATTGGTGCTTCCGTTGCCTGGAATGATCTAAAATCAGAAAATTTAAACAGTGCGTGGTCATGGAATATGTTTTGGCTTGTTCTTGGTGGGGCATGTTTGGCACAGATAGCAACGAACGCCTCAAATGATTATTTTGACCATACATCTAGTGCTGATGAAATAAATAAAGTTGCTAGTCCATTCAATGGAGGTAGTAGAGTAATTCAAGTTGGTTTAATGACTCCTGGACAAGTATTAATTACAGCATTAGTAAGTATTCTTGGAACGATCGGCATAGGACTATATATTAATCAGCAGATAAGCGGTTATATATTCGGAAATACACCTATATTATGGACGGGAATTCTTGGAACTTTTCTTGCACTAGGGTATACAGGAGATCCTGTGAGGCTTGGTTATAAAGGTTTTGGAGAAATTGCGATAGCACTCGGATTTGGTCCTGTGATGGTAATGGGAGCACACTATGTACTTACATTTCCAATGCACAATAATGATTTATCCCTATGGAACTGGGCTGAAGCATTACTTGCTTCAATACCTATTGCACTATTAGTAATGCTTATAGTTTGGATAAATCAGTTTCAAGATGCACCCTCAGATGCAGCAGTTGGTAAAAATACCTGGGTAGTTAGAACGGCCATAAATGATGGTTGGATGAGACTTGAAAAACCATTATCTTTATACAAACAGTTTATGGTCGAAGCCTTTCTCTCTGTTGCATTAATTGGTCTCCTAAGCTTTTTCACTGAGTTTGGAACTGTTTATGCTTTCATTGCTTTGCTGCCTTTGGCATTAGTTTGGAAAGCGTTCAAAATGGCCGATGAGTGGATGATTAAATGGAACGATCCAGATGCTGATAGGCAAAAAGTTCCTTATGAATTATTACTTGTAAACGTTTCAACTATTGGCATACACTTTTTAACTGGATTATTACTTGCTGTTGCATATCTAATTTAATTGAACAAATCTGCAAACTTTTCAAACATTCACAAATTTTACGATCTTATCAATTCATTGTTAACATTTGGATTAGATAAATCATGGCGTCGTCAAGCTGCCGCAAATCTTAAACCTGGAAATGTACTCGATCTTGGTAGTGGTACTGGAGCATCTTATGAAGATCTTAAAAGATTTGATGTTGTTGCTCTTGATCCTGATAAAAATATGCTGTCGTTAAATAAATTTGAAAACAAAGTAGTAGGTATGAGCGAAAATCTACCATTTGACAATAACTACTTTGACAATATTTTTTGTTGTTTCGTATTAAGAAATGTTGACAATATTGAAAAGACTTTTAATGAAGTTTCAAGAGTTTTAAAAAAAGATGGAAAATTTATATTGCTAGATATGTCAAGACCTCGTAATAATATTTTGAAACAAGTTCATAAAATCGGAACTTACATCGTTTTGCATTTGATTGGACTAATAACATTTAATTTGAAAGAATATAGATTTTTACACTTTTCTTTGGATAAGCTTCCCCCTCCTGAAGAATTATTAGTTGGTATAAATTTAGAAAAAAAGATGTTAAAAAGAATTGGTCTTTTTGGATTTGTTTACTTAGGAGTTTTTGAAAATCAGAGTTTAATTACTGATTAGCAAGCTGAATAAGAAGAGCTCCAACCATATCCTCTGGTAGATTTCCTGTTCTTCTGGCAAGCACATTTAGATCTTTATCTAAAAAAACCCAATAAGGAAATGCGTTAAGCCCATAAGCTTCTCCAATTTCACGATCTAAATCATAAATTTGAGTTTCACTCCACCCCTCGCGTTGTAACCATTCTTGAGGTGGATAATTATCTCTACCTCTATCAATAGATGTAGCTACTGCAATAACATCAATTCCAGGAGGAACTCCATTGGAATCAATAAATCGTTGAACTACTGGAACTTCTCTTTGACAATGAGGACACCAATGAGCTAAAAACAGCAATGCTTTGGAGTTTCCATTTTTTTCTAATTGAAAAATCTCTGAATTTTGATCTGGTGCAGAAAATGTTGGTGCTGCGAGTCCAAGTGCTACATTGTCATCATTTTCTCCAGCATATTGAGGAAGAAAATCTCCAACAACACTGATTTCACCTTCAGGAAGTCCAGCGGCTACTGGTTCAGAACTTAAAGTAACACCAATTGCAATAGCAAGGCCTAGAACAAGAACAACAGCTCCAGCGATAATGAAATTTTTATTCAACTAATTCCTTTCTTGCAAAATCATAGTACAGCAAAGATACAAATATCGTTAAAAATCCTGTTCCAGCCATTACGGGGATACTTATAAATCCAAAAATATCAACATATTTTAAATCACAGGGAACATCTACAGCGCAGGTTCCACCGCCTCCCCCACCATTCTGTAAAAAAATGTGATAAATGCTAACAGCTACACCAATTATACTTATATATCCAACTCTAAAAAATGGTCGCTTCACAAGTGATATGAGTAATGCAATTGCAATTGGATACATTAGGTATCTCTGATACCAACAAAATCTACATGGTATAAAACCGACTACTTCTGAATAGACGATGCTTCCAATTGAAGAAAAGATAGCAACAGAAATTGCAAAATTTAGAAACTGGTCAGTAACAATTTTTGTAAAGGTCTTTTTAGAAAAATAAAGATAAAGTATTGCTGCAGATGATACCCACGCCACAAACGTAAGGAATCCAAAAAAAGTATTTAGTAAAATTGTAAGATTCATTAAATCCATATAGAAATTTTACCCCACAAAAAATGATAGGCGACATTCGTCGCCTATCATTAAAATTTTATTCGAAAAAGTTACGAAACTTTTTCTCCTGACTGAACTCGAGCCATTTGTAGTACTAATACACCAAGACCGACTTTGTTAATTATGTCAGCAATTGTGTATAGAACTTCACGAATAGCATCGAAGTCTCCAACTACAGGTGCAATATATCCTAACGGATAGATTATCCAACCTACAAGGATTAAGTTCTTAATGTTTTCAAAAGCTACTGCTTGATCACCTTTAAGACCTTCTCCTTCAGCTTGAAGATTTCTCATTAGCCAGACGTAAGTTGCCATAGCAATTACAAATCCTGTCCAATATTCGTTGCTTCCTGCTGCTGATGTTTCTCCGTAGTATCCTGCACCAATCATTACTGTTGCTGCAATTCCCCAGTTACGGACTGCCTCATTATATGCGGCACCCTTTCTTGTAACGGCTAGGACCTCTACGAACATCAAAGGAACAGTTAAGACCCAGTCAACGTATCTTAACCCTGTATCATATGATCCACTTTCCCAAGATGCTCCCATCTTCTGATAGTGATACCATGCAATACCACAGACAAGTGCAGAAATATATACACCACGTCTATGTTCTGGTTTTACCTCTCTTGATGAAGCAAGTAAAAATACTGTTCCTGCAAGCATTCCTACAGTTGCTACCATAAAGAGACGATATGTTAGTTCTTCCATTTAGAAGTACTCCTTTTTTTATTTATTGTGAAACGTTCACATCACAAATGTACCATCCTTGTGCAATAATTTAAAATTTAAAAAAATTTTTTAGATTATTTTTGTAACTTTATTTGTAAAAAATAGTAGTTATGCTTTTACTTCTTGATTCCATTTTTCTAAATAAGGTTTTAGATTAAATTTAGTGGCTGTTGATTTTGATGTCATATAACGAATTTTCCCATATATTGGCCTTTCTGGGCCCCAAGCTCTGTCATATCTTCCCAGAATCCAAAATACACCAGAATAAGAATTTGGGTCTCTTCCATCAAGAGCAAAACGATCATTTAGTTCAATTAAATAAGAAAGTGCAATTTGTGGGTTGGGAGTCCATTCAAGAATTTTTTTTCCCCACAACATTCTCAAATAATTATGTATCCTTCCTTCAATTCTGAGTTGATTTTGTGCAGCATTCCAAATTTCATCATGAGTTTCTCCATTTGTAAGCTCTGATAAATCATAGACATATTCTCTTTTATCTTTTTCATGTTCGTCTAATGTTTTTATTGCCCACTCAGGAAGAGACTGATATTGATCATAATTAGCACGCTTTACACATGTATGATATCCAAGTTCTCGCCAAGTAATTAATTCATCAAAGAAACTTTCAAGATTTGATGAGCCACCCCACCAACCCTCTCTTCTACCAACAAAATTAGGATCAATATTTTCTACCGACCATGATTCATTGCTTATAATTTTTTCAAATACTTCAAAAGTTGAGATGTGTCCAAAATGAAAATACGGAGATAGTTGACTACTAGCATCCTCTGATGGATGACTTCTTCTCTTGGCATAATCATTGAAACCTTTTTTTGTAAAATAATCTAATCGTGATTTTGCTGCATCATAGCCACCAACTATTTCACTAATTTCGACGGATTTATCAACACTTAAGTTGTCTAAAAATTTCTGAATGTTTATTTCATTAAAATCTTCTAATTTATATTTTTGTGTCAAGGATTTCAATATTTTTGGATCAAATTGAATATTTAAATAATCCAAAGGGTTCTCAACAGGAAATTCAACTAAAAAGTCTTCAATATTTTTATGCATGAACCTTCTAAAATCATGGGCTCGAACATATTCTTTTTCTGCAATCCTAATTGGTAATATCCCATTTGAATCTACAAGTTCATAGGTTGTTTTAATATTACCTTTTGCTTCAGCGGTCATTTGAGGGACGAAATAGGTTGGGTAATCATCAGTTATCACAACAGCTGCATCCTTGGCTAAATCAAATAACAATTTATCTCCAACTCCTTTGGATTCCTCGACATATGGAAAATAAAAAGCTTTAGAATCTTTAATTTGTTTTTGAATATCCCTCATACCCTCAATTGCAAATTTATGAAATCTAATACTTGCCATTGGATAATCAATTGCAATTGGTTCAAAGATAAGAAGGGGTTTTGATAATTTATTTGCCCATTCAATTGCGCGCTGAAGTGAAAAATTATAATTTACTCTTCTGAATGCAATCATCCAATATAAAACATAAGGAGCCTCCATATTTGGTTGCTCATCATTTAATGTAGTTATTCTCGTAATTGGAACTTCAAGCATAGAAATATTATAAGATTGAATTCATTTTTAAATTAAATAATATATGGTTAAAATTACCTCTATATGGGAGCGATTGATATTAAATCAGCTGGGAAAATATACCCAAATGGCACTAGAGCTTTAGAAGATGTAAGTATAACAATTAATGACGGTGAATTTGTAGTTCTTGTGGGTCCTTCAGGCTGTGGAAAAACTACATTACTTAGAATGGTTGCTGGCTTAGAAGACATAACAGAAGGTGAAATTGCAATTGGGGACAAAACAGTAAACGAAGTTGCCCCTAAAGATCGAGACATCGCAATGGTTTTCCAGAATTATGCTTTGTATCCTCATATGTCAGTTTATGACAATATGGCTTTTTCTTTAAAGCTTAGAAAATTGCCAAAAGATGAAATTGAACAAAAAGTTAAAGATGCTGCAAAAACTTTAGAAATAAGTGAACTTTTAGAAAGGAAGCCAAAAGCTTTATCTGGTGGCCAAAGACAAAGAGTAGCAATGGGAAGAGCAATTGTAAGAAACCCCCAGGCATTCTTAATGGACGAGCCTCTCTCTAATTTAGATGCAAAATTAAGAGTTCAAATGAGAGCTGAGCTAGGGCAACTCCACACTCAACTACAAACAACAACCTTATATGTTACTCATGATCAAGTTGAAGCAATGACAATGGGTGATAGAGTTGCAGTAATTAGAAAAGGTGAGCTGCAACAAATAGATACACCCCGGGAAATTTATTCAAATCCAAAAAATATATTTGTAGCAGGATTTATTGGAAGTCCGTCAATGAATTTTGTATACGCAAAAATAAAATCAAAAGACGAAGTAATGGAATTAACTTTTGGAGACAATCAAATTACATATAAAGATGAAAAAAAAGACAAACTACAGTCATTTGAAAATAAAGAGATAATCCTTGGAATTAGGCCTGAAGCTTTTGAAGATGGTTATTTTGCAAATGAAGCTGACTATTCTGAAAGTATAAAAGTTAAAGTATCTTTACTAGAACAACTTGGATCAGACTCATATATTCACTTTTATAAAGATATAAAACCTGTTCAAACTGAAGCTATTGAAGAAATATTAGCTGATGAGGGGGAAGATATCACTGTACTTGGAGATAATACAAAATTTATAGCTAGGATAAATCCAAACTCTACTGTTGCTGAAGGTGAAGAAGTTGAACTTAGGATTAATCCCTCAAAGCTTCATTTTTTTGATCCTGAATCTGGAGATGTAATCTAAATTATTAAATTAATAAAATTATATATTAATTACTCAACTCCATAAATGTGCAGCTCCTCTTACTCCACTAGAAGAGCCATGCTTTGCTCTAACTATTGGTGTTAGAAAATAATTTGACGCTATATAAGGAATTATTCGTTTTGGAATTTCTTCATAAATAGCATCAACTTCGGACATTCCACCGCCACATACAATAACATCAGGATCCAATATATTAACAAAAGTGCTGAATGATCTTGCTATTCTTTCAAAGTAAATATCCATTACTTTTTCAGCATTGGAATCTCCCTCTTTAAATAAAGAAATGATATCTCTTGAGCTTTTCTTCAAATTTGTAACAAAATTATAATGATTTTCTAAGCCTGGACCAGAAATAAACACCTCAATAGCACCAACTCTTCCACAATGTCGTTTTACACTTTTTTCATACTCATCCATTGGTCCAGGAATCGGATTTTGTCCCCACTCTCCGGTTAATCTGTTTGGTCCAATAACTATTTCTTTGTCAAGCGAATATCCTGCACCAACACCTGTTCCAAGTATTACAGCAAATACACTTTTATATTCGGATCCTGCTCCATCAATTGCTTCTGATAAGGCTAAACAATCAGCATCATTTGCAATTTTTATCTCGTAACCTAATTTATTTTCTAAATCCTTTTTTACTGATTGGTTTTCAAGAGCTTTTGTGTTAGATACTTGAACTAAATTTGTTTGAGGATGGATTGAACCAGGCATTCCAATACCAACTGTAAAACTAGAACTACCATTTGAAATTTTTTTTATTAAACTAACGACCTCTAAAATAATATTTTCGTAATTATCTTTTGGTGATTGGACACGGATTCTATTTAGTTCTTTCCCACTTTTTGGATCAATGGCAATGGCTTCGATTTTTGTTCCACCCCAATCAATACCAATTTTCATTTTATCTACTCAATTCAAAATATAGACTATATTTACTAATGTTAGTACTTCCATTTTTATCAATAATATTTTTTTCTATCTGCCAAAAGTAAGGAGCATCCGGATATTCTTCTGCGTAATCAGTTGCAACACCTGTGAGAATTTTATCTCCATTTTTTAAATTGATTACAAAATATCTAAGATAATAGAAATATTTAATACACTCATCTATTTGTGCTTGTTTCTCAAAAGATCCCTTGATATTATTTTTAAAATTATTATCTTCATTAAGTTGAATAAGAAACTCTCCTGGCCCAAATTCATGCCATACTGGTCCAATGCAAAGGGTCGAATCAGAATTATAATCTTCACGAAATTTCATATCGAATATGATTTCATAATTTTTTATATTGTTTTTACTTTTTGGAAAACTCTGAACATTAATTGTTACCTGATCCCTAATTAGTTCTTTTCTTACATCTATAACTAGTTTTGTATCTATATTTTTATTTCCATCATTTGAAAAAATTTCATATTCATATGATTTAGTAGTAGTGCAGGTTGAAATAAATAAAGTAAGAATTAAAAAGTAAAAACTAAACTTCAACCCTTAACTGCTCCTCCAATTAATCCTTTTATAAAAAATCTTTGCAAGCTAAAAAATACAATTAAAGGAACAATCATTGATATTACTGCGCCAGATGTTCTTAAATGCCATGCTTCACCATAATTACCAACAGTTAATTGAGCCACATGAGATGTGATAACCATATTTCGTGGATTTATTCCTAAAAAAACATTGGCAACAAGGAAATCATTGTATACCCACAAAAACTGAAAAGTTGCGAATGCTGCAATGCCGGCAATCGATAAGGGTAGTGCTAGGCGAAAAAATGTAGTCAGGTGTGATGCTCCATCCATTTTAGCTGATTCAATAACACTTCTTGGAAGACTCATCATAAAATCTCGAAGTAAAAATGTTGCAAGTGGTAATCCAAATCCAGTATGTGCAAACCACACAGCAACAAACGTTCCATTTATGTTCAATTCAGGAATAAGAGGAATTCCAAAAAGTATGGCTCCACTTTTCATAAGTTTGAGCAAGGGAATTAATGACATTTGTAAAGGAACAATCATCATTGCTACTACAAAAAGAAATGCAATATCTTTACCCCGAAAATCAATGAATGCAAATGCGTATGCGGCAAATGCAGCAATCGTAATTGGAATAATGGTAGATGGAATAGTCACTGCAAAAGAATTAAAAAATGATCTACTTAAATTTTCTGCAAATAGTATTTCTGAATAATTTTGTAATGTAAGTTCGTCTAAAATTGTTCCACTCGAAATTGAATTCCACCAAGCGTATCTTTTTACAGCTTGTTCGTCTCTGAAGGAACTGAGAACAAAACCAATATATGGGATCATCCATGTTAAGGAAATAGTAATGAGAATTATTTTTGTTACTGGTTTGTCATACCATTTTTGATTATCTAAGTTCATATCGTATTTTCAGCCTTATTTCTAAATACGTTCAGTAATATTATTGGAATCACACAAATAAAAATTATGACCGCAACTGCCGCTGATCTTCCTTGATTTAAAAATTTAAAATATTCGTCAAGCATTTTGACAGCTAATAAATTTGACTCAAAGTCACCCCTTGTTGTAACAAAAACGATATCAAATGCTTTTAAAACAGATATTGTAAGATAAGTAGCTACAACAATTATGGTTGATCTAATATATGGCATTACTACAGATAGAAAAATTCTTCCTTCTGAAGCTCCATCAATCCTTCCAGCTTCTACAATTTCTTCAGGAATTGCTTTAATAGCAGCTGAAAATACAACCATTGCAAAACCTGTAAACATCCAAACCATGATTATCATCAACAAGATTGTGTTGAGTGGTAGGTTTGATAATAGATTTAAAAAGGTATTTCCAGGATCAAGATTTTCAAACAATGGGAAATTCTGTAAATCTCTTTGTTGAAGCCAGCCAACAGGTACCTCACAACCGTCCGATGTGTACCCAATTTTTTCTCCATTGTCTGTAAATGTATTATTTCCACATTTTGATCCATCATCTGCAAACCCTCTACTTACTCTTAATCCGTTGATAAGACCTATTTGAGTTAAAGGAGGAGGTCGATATTCATAAATAAATTTATACATTGCACTTGAGCCAACTGCAGATATAGCCATGGGCATAAATATTATTGATTTAAAAAAGGCCTCCCCTCTTTTTAGTCTGTCTGATAAATAAGCTACAACTAGACCAAATAGAATAACTAAAAGTACAACTCCAACTAACCAAAAAATTTGATTTCTGATAGTTATTAACATCGATGGATCAGTTATCGACCATCTGTAATTTTCAAAACCTATAAAATTTTCACCCCTATTGTCAAAAAAACTTAAATATATTGTTCTTATTGCTGGATAAAAAAGAAATAAACTAAGTAAAAATATTGCTGGGCCGACAAACATTGCCCCAAACAAAGCCTCTTGGTATTGGTTAGGTGCATAACTAATTAATTTATTCATACCTAGATAAAGTATGAATATAAATGAGGACCCAACAAGTATGGCAAGAGTTATTAATAACCAACGATCTGCAGTTTTACTAAGCTCTCTAAAAAGAATAGCTTGAGTCATAAACCAAATTAAAGGAAATAAAGCAAATGCAATTATTCTTATACCTGTTGAAAAGAGTCTATTTTTTAAATTATTTTCCATGAAATTTTAGAATACCAGACTTTCCTTCATCAAACATTTTTGAATTTTAATAAAATATAGCCACTCTTGCGAGTGGCTATATTCAAATTTTTCACGCCTTGTTTACGGCCATGAATTTTCGATGTTGTCTAATGCAGTATCAATGTAGCTTGGTCCATTTACGGCCAATTCTGTCATTTCAACCCAGAAACTTCCTGCACCAACGGCTGGTGGCATATTATCAGATCCATCAAATCTGAATGAGTTTGCAGCTAGTGCATCACTCAAAACAGCAGCTTGTGCTTGAACAACAGGGCTCCAATACAATGAAGTATCAAATCCTGTATGTGCACTAATTCTTGTTGAACCTGCATCATTAACATTTGTAGCAATTGCTGTAAAGTAATCAGGTGAAAGCATGTATTCAACTACTGCTTTCGTAGCATCTCTATCATTAAAGACGCCCCACATATCTCCAGCACCAAGTGCTGCAGGTGGAAGTCCTGATTCTATTGCTGGGAATGGGAACGATGTGGTTTCAGTTCCTAATCCTTCTTTTGCTTCTTCAGGCCAGAATCCTGGAATGAAAGATGCTTGTCTATGCATGAAACAACCTGGGTTGCCATTAGCATCTCTCTCAAACATTGGATCTTGAGCATTTCCGAAGAAGGTAGATACAATTGCATCTGTTCCTCCAACTACGTATCCATCAGTATGCATTATTTGGCTAAGCAAAGTTGCTGCATTTTTTACTATTGGATCGTTGAATGGAATATCATGATTTACCCACTGGTCATATGAAGCTGTTCCTTCACCTGTTCGAAGCATAATATCTTCCATCCAGTCAGTTGCAAGCCAACCTGTAGCACCATTAGAGTACATTCCAAAACAGAATGGAGTCATTCCTTCTGCAAGAATTTGGTCAGCAAGAGCAATCATTTCATCCCATGTAGCTGGAATAGCGTAACCTCTCTTTTCGAATTCAGCAGGTTGGTACCAAACGATACTCTTTAGGTTTACAGCATGAGCGCCACCATAAGCAACACCATCTACTTCACCTAGACCTACTAAATATGATGAGAAATTTGTCCTGTAAGCATCCATGTCCACATCTAGATCCGCCATTGGAATCAAGAAACCTCTTTCAGCTGCATCTCTAACAGCTCCAGGTTGTGGCCATAATGCTATATCAGGTGGATTACCAGCTTCCATTTGAGCCTGAACTTCAGATTCAAAGTTTTCTGAACCGACATAAGTAACAATTATTCCAGTTTCTTCCTCGAATGCATCAAATGATGCTTGAATTGCTTTACCATCAGGTCCGTCTGTAGCTGGAGCACCAAACATAAGAACTTCTTCACCTTCGAGGCCACCACCACAAGCTATTGCGACCATTGAAAGGATTAGAAGCAGTCCAAAAATAGACTTTCTCATTATTTTTCTCCCTTTTTATACGTACGTATGCTAAAAATCGGATAATTTTTAGCTACAAGTTAGAATATTGAATTTATTGTTATTTTCTAGCTTATTAACAAAACTTTTTGAATCTAAGTTGATTTTTTTATTGAGATTATGTAAGAAAAGTGCCCGAGGGGGGACTCGAACCCCCACATCCTTTCGAATAACGGATTTTAAGTCCGTCGCGTCTACCAATTCCGCCACCCGGGCTACCAAATTAAAAATATTTTAGGATGAGTCCTTCCAAAATATCACTTTTTGAAACTTTTAGTTGATTAATTTCATATTTTTTTAGTAAATTTATTACTAGAAAAAGCCCAGAAGTTATTGTTGCTGCCCGTTTTGGATCAAGACTTGGATAAGAATTAATAATTTGAGGAATTGTTTGTAATTTTAGATTTTCATAAAGATTATGTATTGATTCGTAAGATATATCGATTCTATCAATTTCATCCTCATTGTATTTAGTTTGATTTAGATACATTGAACCAATCGAAGTGAAAGTGCCTGAAACACCTATGAAATTTCTATCTGAAAAATCACTGGTATAAAATATTTCATCGAAAAATTGAATTGCATTATCTTCGTCAACTAATGAGATGGGGTTTTGATTTAAGAAATTTTCATTCATCATTACCACTCCTATTTCTTTTGAATCAACATTTACTCTTTTATCAATGTCGTAAATTAACTCGGTGCTTTGGCCGCCAATATCAACAATTAAATAGTTTTCTAAATCTTCAAATGAAGATTGCACACCTAACCCTGTAAGATAGCCCTCCTCTTCTCCAGAAATTACTTTCAAATCTAACTTAAATTTGCTTTTCACATCATCAATAATTTCATCAGAATTTCTAGAATTTCTAAATGCTGCTGTTCCAATACAAAGAACTTCTTCAACTTTATTATTCTCAATAATTTTCAAGTATTTTCTTAAAACTTTATAAAATCTTTTTTTTGAGTCATCACCAATTTCTTTTGCTTGTATTAAATTTTCACTTAATTTAGTAACTTCATGTTGTTTTAAAAGATTCTGCAATCTTCCATTTTCAACATTTGAAATAAGCAATCTAGTAGAGTTTGAGCCACAATCAATTGCTGCAACTCTTACCATTCAATTCGCCATTTATCATTCTTAGAACCATTAATTATGCAGGGTTCATTACAATTGCATCCACCTACGCTTTCAAGAACAATCTTTCCTATAACATTTTTTCCACTAACTAATTCGTCTGCAAGATGTGAATGTAAACATTTTATTGACTTTGTTGTCCCTCCAACTCCGCCAATAGGGGAAATTGTATTCAAAAGACTTTTATATTTTTTATTTCTTTCATTTTCATAAGATTTTTGCCTTTTACGCCATAATTTATTTAATTTTTTATTACTTTCTAATTGCTTATCGAGATCTTTTACCATTCCATTTGACTCTAATGTACTGACTTTTTTCACATACATTGGGCACGTAAGCCAATACATAGTTGGAAATGGTGTCCCATCATCTAAGTTTTTTGGAACATCTACAACAATTGGTAAGTCAAAATGGCATTTTGCAACTATATCTATACTGCTTCGAATTTTTCTATCTAACTGAATTTCTACAGTTTGTTTTTCATTAGTCACTGTTTGTACCGACAATAAACTCTACAACAAACTCCAAGAGACCTTTACTTCTTTCACGTTGAAGAGTTTCTTCAAGAGGAGTAACAGGCTCTGGAACTTTAAATCGGTATATGTTTTCCCCAGGCAATCCATACCCGTGTTGGCGTAAAATAATATCCAATTTATCTGGATCTTCAAGATCCTCTATCTTTTCTTGAATAAAGTTGATTTCACTTCTAAGTTCATCGGCTTTTTGTATACGGCTCTCGAGTTGTGATTCTAAAGATTGATAATCTTTAAAACTCAATTCCCATGTATCAAAAATAAAGAATACAAAAATAAATGATGTAATTAAAAATATAACTTTAGAAAATAAATTTTGTCTCAACATATTTATTTCCCCCAATTGCCTGTATTGAACGAATCAAAACCAACTACCTCACCTATACGAAGTAGCTCATTATATTTTGCAGTTCTTTCAGATCGTGCTGGAGCACCTGTCTTAATTTGACCACTTGATGTACCTACACATAGATGACTTATAAAAGTATCTTCTGTTTCTCCTGATCGATGTGATACTAAAGAGCTATAGTTATTTTTTTCTGCAAGCTTCATGGTTTCTATAGTTTCAGTAACACTTCCTACCTGATTAACCTTTACAAGAATTGAATTTGCACATCTATCATCAATTCCTCTTTGAAGAATCTTTTCCTGAGTCACAAATAAGTCATCTCCTACAAGTTGAATTTTTTCTCCAAGTTTATCAGTAAGATACTTCCATCCTTCCCAGTCATCTTCACCTAATCCATCTTCGATGGAGAGGATCGGATAATTCTCAGTTAGGTTAACCAAATAATCAGCCATCTCAATATTGGTTAGCTTTTCACCTTCAATGTTGTAATAGTTATTTTCATAGAATTCTGAGGATGCAACATCTAATGCAAGTGAAATATTTTCACCTGGTGCATAACCCGCTTCTGAAATAGAAAGCATTATTTCATCTAAAATTTCGATTGAAGATTTAAAATCTGGAGCAAAACCTCCCTCGTCGCCAACATTTGTTGCTAGTTTTTTTCCTTTTAATCTTTTTTTTAAAACGTGATAGGTTTCAACACCTGCTCTAAGTGACCTGTCAAAAGTATCAAATCCATATGGAACAATCATAAATTCTTGTATGTCAACAGAATTGTCCGCATGAGCGCCACCATTAAGAATGTTCATAAAGGGTATTGGCAAGGATGGGGCATTGTAAATATTTGGAAAGAGTTCAAATGGTTGTTTTTTTTGTAAGTTTGCATTTGCTTTAAAAGCAGCCATTGAGGCTCCTAAGATTGCATTTGCACCCAAATTATTTTTATTTTCTGTTCCATCTAATTGAATCAACTTCTTATCAATAGCTTCTTGGTCGGTAATATCTAGCCCTATCAACTCTTTAGCAATTATTGTTTCAACATTTTCAATTGCTTGATTTACGCCTTTTCCACTGTAAGCATCATCGTTATCTCTTAGTTCATGGGCTTCAAGTGCGCCTGTAGATGCCCCTGATGGAACTGCTGCGCGTCCGAAAATTTCGTCATTTAAGTATATTTCAACTTCAATTGTTGGATTTGCTCTGGAATCTAATATATGTCGAGCTTTTATAGTTTTTATTTTATTATTCATAACCCTGTTATTAAAAATCTAACAGAAAAAATGATCTTTACGAATCTATTTGATTTTTCTTTGCCAGAGACCAAAGCTCATTTATATCTGAATTTTCATCTAGATTGTCCTCAACATATTTTGCACGACCAATGAAGGTTTGGATTGACTTTTTTAACTGAATTTCTGGATCAGCTTCTAAAAATCTTGATACGTTAATCAAGGAAAAATAAACATCACCTAGTTCAGATTTTTTTTCTTCAAGAGTTTTGGCTTCTTTTAATTCATTAATTTCTGAAATTAAGTCATCTAAAGCTTCATCATAATTTTTATAACTTAAATTAATTGTTTTTGCTTTTCGTTGAACCTTGAAAGCAGTATTCACTGGAGGTAAATTAGGATTAATATCATCAAAAATTGAATTGTTATTCTCTTTTTTTATTTCTTCCCATTGCTTCTCAACTTCATCAGATGATTTCAAGTTTTTGTTTTCAAATACATGAGGGTGTCTTTTTATCAATTTTTTTTGTAATGAATTTATAACTTCAATAATGGAGAAATAATTTTTCTCTGATGCTATTTCGGCATGAAGTAATATCTGTAGAAGCAAATCTCCTAGTTCATCTTTAAATTCATCAAAGGTTTTTTTTGAATCATCTAGTCTCGCTAAAACATCTAGTAGTTCATATGATTCCTCTATCAAATGCTTTGCAAGGCTTTCATGAGTTTGTTCTTTATCCCATGGACAATCTTTTCTTAGTTGAGAGACAATATCTAATAAATTATCAAATTCATTCATGCGAATTTACATTTACATTTGCTAAGTTTTCTTTATTTAGCCATGAAATAGTTTTTGATATGAATTCATCAACTGTTGTATATTCAAGACCTAATTCTCTATTTGCTTTTGACCCATCATAAAGATGTCCATGAGTCAAAACTTTAATTGTTTCACCACAAATAATTCCTCCAAGAGAAGAAAATTTACCAAAGATATCAAAAACAGGACCCAGGCCACTAAGAAAACTTTTTGGAATATATACTGGAGAGCCTTTCCAAGTTGTAAGATTTTTTAAATGTTCAATTAAAGTTTCAACATTTAATCGAAAACTATTTAAAACATATTTTTCATTATTTTTGCCTTTAATTAATCCTAGGTAATGACCTTCTGTACAGTCCTCAATATCAACTACGGAAACAGAACTTTTTATAAGAGGAGGAAATTTTTTATTTAGGGTAGATATCAATAATTTTGCTGTTCCAGATATTCTTCCGGGTCCTTGAACTGATGAGGGATTAATAGATACAAATTCAAAGTTTTTATTGAATGCAAAAGCTACTTGCTCTGCAAGAAATTTTGATTCTTCATAATCACTTAAAAATGAGCCTCTATGATCTGATTTCTCATTTCCAATTTTTCCTTTTTGCTCACCAAGTGTTACTGCCGAAGAAGTGTAAATAAATTTTTTTATTTGTAAATTATTTCCAAGTTCTAAGATTTTCTTTGTACCCTCAATATTTGTTTTATGCATTGAAGAGGGATCTTTTTGACATTTTTGATTTGCTCCAGCTACATGAAATATTGCATCAATCGATTTACCCTTAAGTTGGGAATAAATATTTTCACTAAAGAGATCTCCGTTTACAACCTCAGCTTTATTGGTTCTAATAAAATCCTCGTTTTTAGTATTTCTTGACAAAGCAAAAACATTATGACCTTGATTTATCAATTTAAGGAAAATGGGCTTACCAACAACTCCGGTAGATCCCGTTATGAAAATATTTTTAAATTTCATTCTTTGATTGAAAATAAGATATTACATATTGGTATGCAGAGATGTATGAAAATATGAGCGCATGCATGACGAATAATTCTGCAATAGTCAGGCTAAATATCGTAAATGATAAATCTATCATTACAAAACCTATAGCCCAAAATTGTAGACTAGCTTTTGCTTTTCCAAATCTACTTGGAGGAATCATTATTCCGTCATTTCCTGCCAAACCACGAAGGCCCATAATCATGAATTCTCTAGCAATTAGTAATACAGTTATCCAAATACTTACTCTGCCAATAATGGAGAATCCGGCAAATACGAAGGTTACAAAAATTTTATCAGCAATAGTATCTAAAAATGCGCCTAACTTACTACTTACATCCCACTTTCTTGCAAGATAACCATCAAAATAATCTGACCATGCTGCAATAAAAGCAAGTATTGCAGGATATAACATTAATCCTGTATCAGAGCCATCATCTAGTATTAGAAATAATAAAACTGGAGAAGATAAAAGCCTAAACCATGCGAGTAAATCAGGTAATTTATTTTTCATCAGACCACATCAATAATTCTTCTTTCAGATGCTTTCTTAATTGCAAATTTAATGTCCTTAAAAAATAAGTCAATTATCTCCATGCTGTCCTCAATTATAAACTCAACTTCCTCGGTCTGATCATTATTAAATTTCGACAATACATAATCTGCCGGATCTTGACTTGTAGGCGGTCTTCCCAAACCAATTTTTAATCTCCAATAATCATTAGTTCCAAGAGCACTGTCTAAAGACTTAATGCCATTATGTCCTCCATCTGAAATACCTTTTTTTAAACGAAATCTACCAAATGCTAAATCAATATCATCGTGTATTACCAAAAGATTAAAGTCCTTAATGTTTTGGTCTATTAAAAAGGATTTGAGGCCCTGTCCTGAATTATTCATAGACGTCATTGGAATAACTAATAATATTTCGTGATTCATGATTTCAAACTTTCCAAATTGGAACTGGCCTGAATTATCTAAATCTATTTTTAAGTTATTTTTTTGACTGTACGAAAAAAGAATATCTGCACCAATGTTATGACGAGTATTGATATATTTTGGTTGAGGATTCCAAAGACCAACTAAAATAGTTTTTGGTTTATTCTCCACTTTCCTCTGCTGATTCAGTATCTTCTGAAGCATCTTCACCAGATTCCTCATCTCCTTCACCAGCCTCTTCATCGCCTTCTTCTCCTTCAAGGTCTTCATCCAAGACCTCTTCCTCTTCAACAACAGCTCTTGGAATAGTTATTGTCACAAGAATAGATTCATCATCTTCAGAAGTAAGTTCTACACCGTCAGGCAAGTCTATATCTGCTGCAGTAACATTATCACCAACATTTAATTCTGATATGTCAATGTCTATAGATGAGGGAATGCTTGTAGGAAGTGCAGTAATTGATATTGTGTTGTTAACAGTTTGCACAACCCCACCCTCTTCTTTTACACCTAGAGGCGTGCCAAGAAAGTTAACTTGAACATCAGCTTCAACAGTTTGTGACAGATCAATTCTTATTAAATCAACATGTACGATTTCATCTTTGAATGCGTGACGTTGAATTTCTCTTGCTAAAGCTGGGATGCTGTCTTTACCAACATTTACATTTAATATTACGTTAGAGCCAGCTTCTGTCTTTAATGCATTATTAAATTCTCTTGCATTTATCAGTAATGACTCTGGTTCTGAACCTAAGCCATACATAACAGCAGGTATGAAGCCTGTTGATCGTAATCTTCTCGATTCAGCTGATCCTGTTTTGTCTCTATTTGTAGCTTCTAATGTAATTTCCATATTTTCCTTACGAAGTATATAGATTATTAGGTTTTAATAATTAATTAAAGTCTTTATTTATCCTTTTTCATTTACTTTCTTTGCTGATGAAACAGCGTAAGCAAGTGTAATAAGAGCAAATATTCCACCGACTATTAATCCAGGTAAAATCACATTAAAAACCCATCCTTCAATTAAAATTCCTCTGATAGCCTCTATAACGTAAGTAGTCGGGTTAAATGCTGCTGCAGTAGACAACCATCCTTTTAACGCTTCTCTAGGAACAAAAGTTGGAGCTATAAACAAAGCTGGAAAAAAGAAAAAAGAAGCAGCCTGAGCCCCTTGAGATGATCCTGATTTTACACTCGCAGCAACAGAGTAGCCTGCAAATCCAAGTCCCCACAAAAAACCAAAACCAAGCACAGCTAAGTAGCCACTAAAGCCTGTTGCGGGATCTGCCCCAATGAAACTTCCTATAAGAAGAATTAAACTTGCTTGAATTAATACTCTGATTGCACCTATGACCATGGGAGCAAGTATTATTGACCATTTTGATATTGGCATTCCCTGATATCTCTTAAAAACTCCCGATTCAATATCTTCAATAATATAGAAACCCGATGCAGAGCCACTTAAAGATGCAGAAACAATTGATACGGGAAGGATGAAGTTTACAAAATTTCCTTGAGCAAAATCCAAAGAAGTTCCTACAGCGCTTGCTCCAAATACTCTTCCTAAAGCCCCGTCATATATAAAAAGAAAGAATGCAGAAATAATTAAATTTGGAAGCTCACTTAGAGGACGCCTAACGACTCTTAGAAGTAATCTTTTTGTTAATATTCCCAATTGGGTAAAAAATGGAGCTTGGTGATCAGACATTTATCTTCTAATTCTCCTTCCTCTTTTTTCATAGTTAGATTTTTTACTTTGTTTTTTTTCTGATTGATTATCATTTTCCATGCTGAATCCTGTGACTTTTAGAAATACATCATCCAAAGTAGGCTTATTAGCCGAAACAGATTTAACATTTAACTTATTTTCTGTAAATGTTTTCATAAATATTGGGATATGCTCTGCCCCATTCTCAACAGTTATACGAAGCTGCTTCTGATTAACTTTTGCATTATCAATTAATCTTTTTGCCACTTCCACATTTTCTTCTTTTTCGAAATCAAAAGTTACGACGTCGCCACCTACACTTGCTTTGAGCTCATCAGATGTTCCCTCTGTGGCCACTACACCTTTGTCTATTATCAATAACCTATCGGAAAGTTCATCTGCCTCTTCAAGATATTGTGTTGTTAGGATGACAGTGACTCCATTATTGTTTAGTCTTTTAATTTCATCCCAAATTACTCTTCTTGATGCTGGATCAAGACCCGTTGTGGGTTCGTCTAAAAATAATACTTCAGGTTCATTTACAAGACTAAGACCTAAATCGAGTCTTCTTTTCATTCCCCCAGAGTATGTTTTGACTCTTCTATCTGCTGATTCTGTTAACCCTACTAGTTGAAGAAGCTCTTCAGTTCTTAAATTTGATTCTTTTTTGTTCAGACCCCAAAGCCTTCCAGTGGTATAAAGCAATTCTCTTGCTGTTAGTAATAAATCAATGCCAGTATCTTGTAAAGCTACACCTATCTTTGTTCTTACTTCTTTATCTTGTTTCTCAACATCTAAACCCATAATTGAAGCAGTCCCTTTACTGATGCCCAATAAAGTTGTAAGCATTAAAATTGTTGTACTTTTTCCAGCTCCATTTGGACCTAGAATACTAAATACCTCACCTTGTTCGACTGAAAACGAGACGCCTTTGACAGCTTCTACTGATTCTTTTTTTGAAGTAAAAGTTTTATGAAGATCATTAGCTTCGACAGCTTTCAACTTTTAACTTTCATAGAATTCATTATATGAAATAATACTTAAGTCTGCTATTAATGGCCGCGTAGCTCAGGGGATAGAGCACAGGTTTCCTAAACCTGGTGTCGCAGGTTCGAATCCTGCCGTGGCCGCAAGAAAGCTACTTTAGATTTTCTGCTGAACTTTTACCGTTATTTTCAACAATTTCAAATTCAAGTTCTTGACCTTCATCAAGATCTTCCATTCCTGAATCTTTTACTGCTGAAATGTGTACGAAGACATCTTTATCGCCTTCTTCAGGTTCAATAAAACCATAACCTTTAGTTTTGTTAAACCATTTAACTTTACCTTTTGGCATTTGCTTCCTTTTCTTATCTATCTTTACGACACAGTAACAGTAACGTTGTTATTTTTTTAGTGTGATTATTTTTAAAAAATACTTTTTTGAGAACCTGAATTCAAATAATTTTGTGCATATATGCCTGCTAGAGATACTGACTTTATTTCAAGCCAAGTAAATGGGTTAGGGACTTCATTTCTAACATAACGTAAGAAAGTTTCAATGGCCTGTTTATGGCCTTTACCATCAGAAAATACTTTACTTTTATCGTCTGAACCAATTAAATATCTCATGAGTTGAAAATCTTCAACAATAAAGGAATTATCACTTCCATGAATCTCCAATCTTTCTTTAGATAAATTGTTATTGGTATCTGAAAAGTATTGAACAGCAGCATGTGCACCATTTGCATAATTTATATTGATAAAAACTTGGTTATCGTGAGCCTCATCTAATTCTTTATCAATTGGAGAATGAGAAGATATGTTCTGTGGTAATGAATCAAAAAAATAAGTTCCGAGATCAATAGCATGGATAGCTTCACCTACAATTCTTCCTCCTCCAATTTCCTTAATGTTTGTCCAGTGGTCTCTTTCAAGTTTTGGGACACTAAATCTAAAATTTAATGCGTTGGCTGGTGAACCATTTAATTTTTCTTTTATAAACTGAGATGCGTTGCTGAATCTTCTATTAAAACCAAGAAAAATTTTGGGATCTTCCGCGTTGTACATTGCTTCTTCAATTCTGGTTATATCGTCAACTTTTAAGGCAAGTGGTTTCTCTACATAAACAGCTTTGCCAGAGTTTATTGATTTGATCACTAAATCGGCATGATTGAAATGTTGGGTCAAAACAAATACAGCATCTATTTCATCAGATTCAAATATCTCATCTTCAGTTTGGTATTTGTTTTTAATTTTGAAGTTTTTTGCTAATGCTTCAGAACTTAATCCACCTGATGAGGCAACCCCTAAGATCTGACAAGATTTTTTTAAATCTTTCAAAATAGGAATTATTGTTGTAGATGCAAAATTTCCTGCACCAATTAGCCCAATTTTTATTTTTTTATTATTTTCAGGGATGAGTTCATTTTTCTCAAATTGAATTTTCGGTTGAGTTTTAATATCATATCTGAGCAAAACTGACAGGGGTTTTTCTTCAGAATTAAATGAACTGTAAATATCTGGAGATTCTGTAAATTCAACTTCCTTCGTAATTAAATCTTGAATACTGATTTGATCCTGTGACAAGAGTTTTAAAAATGCTTCGAAATTTCTATTTTCTGTCCACCTAACATACTCTATAGGGTAATCATTGCCAAGGACCTCATACTGCTTATCATATCTTCCAGGCCCATAGGACTTTGATACAACAAGCTCAAGTTCTTTGTAATAAAACTCATTTCTAGAAATATTTAATGGAATATCGCCCACAACTACAATTTTTGCCTTATTCCTCGCAATTTTTGTTGCGGCCTCGATTGGTTCGTTACTGTCTGAAGCAGCAGTAATAATTACCGAATCTACTTCATCAATTGGTAAATCATTAATTGAGGCAAAATAGTTTTTATTATCTCCTCTCCTCAGTTGGTCAGGATCTATACCAAAAACTTCTGACCCTTGTGCTTCACCTAGCCTGCAAACTAATTGACCAACAATACCCAAGCCTACAACTACAATTCTTGAACCTAATGATGTTTCTGACAAGCGCAAACCATGTAAAGCGATACTTCCTAAAACTGTATAAGCTGCTTCTTTATCGCTCGTTGCAGAAGGTATTCTTGAACATAAGTTTTGATTTACAACAACATATTCTGCATGATTGCCATTCGATACAACCATGTCGCCTACATGGAAATTTTTTACACCTTCGCCAATTTCAACAACTTTTCCACATGAACTATAGCCAAGCTGAATTGGAAGAATATTTTTGGGAAATACAGCATTCCATACAGCCCTAACACCCTCTTTTTCAAGGAGCTCAAGTCCTTTTTCAATATTTGATGAATTTTGTATTTTTTTTGCTACAGACTTATTTGCAGACTCAATTGTTGCAGTCTCAGTTCCTGTTGAAACAACTGAATAATGATTTTGAATTAATACCTCACCAGGTCCCGGCTTTGGTACAGGAGTTTCCCATAAGATTGGTTCAGGATTATTTTTTTCAACAACTAACTGTTTCATTTAACCTCTCAAGAATTAATGATAACTATATTATCTCGCTTATTAGGGGTGAGGTTAGATTTAATAATTCACCTGAAGGTGTTTCTATTTTCAATGATCCATCATCATTTATATCTTTAGCCCAACCCCTTCCGTCTGGGTATTCAACAAGCTTTCCTAAAGTAGTAAGTTTTAATTTATAATTTTCAAGACTGAAGTCTTCTTTTGTTATATAGTCCATTACTTTTTTTGCCCATTCTTCAGCATCAAGAAAAATTTGCTGTTCATCTTGTTTTTCTTCATACAAGCTTCCTGCGCCTGGGATTAGAGGATTGTTCCAAAAATAATTAATTCCTAAACCTATACAAATCAAATCATTGTTTTCTTCTACAAGCACTCCTCCAACCTTATCTTCATTTAAAGTTATATCGTTTGGCCACTTTAATTTTAGGTCTTCAATTTGATGTAGGGAAACAAATGAATAACCTGCTAATAAAGGGACCAGAGTCTTTTTAAAATTAACAATTTCTTTGTTAAAAGCTAATGAAGCAGCCAAACTTTGATCTGCATTTTCCCATTTATTTTTATTTGTACCCCGACCTGCGGTTTGAGCTTTACTAACAATAAGCAAAGGTTCATCTTTAAACTCATTTATTGCATAATCTTGAGTATTTTCAATTTCATCAAAAAAAATAGACTTCATAGTGTTACTTCTTTACATATACATAGGTCAAATATATAGGTTTAATAATAATAAGAAAGTTGGGCATGTCGGAAGAAAATTTAGCTAGCTTACGTAATGAGAAAGCAAAAAAAATTCAGCATCCTAAAGGCAAATTAACTGCATATGAAAGGATTCATCTTCTATTAGATGAGGGTTCATTTTCTGAAATTGATGAAAATGTTGTATCAGAAGAAAATCCCGAGGGCGAAGCGGTAGTAACAGGATCTGGAACAATTCATGGGAGACCTGTTTTTGTTTTCTCAGAAGACTTTTCTGTAATGGGTGGAAGCCTTGGGGAAATAGTTGCAAAAAAAATTCTAAGAATAATGGATTTAGCTCTTGAAGCAAAGGCTCCAGTAATTGGAATCAAAGATTCAGGTGGTGCAAGAATTCAAGAAGGTATTTCATCTCTATACGGTTATGCTCAGATTTTCAGAAAAAATGTCGAAGCATCTGGAAAAATTCCTCAAATATCTGTAATTGTTGGTCCGTCAGCTGGCGGAGCCGTTTACAGTCCAGCCTTAACGGATTTTATTTTTCAGGTAAAAGATATAGGACAACTATACGTAACTGGTCCTAATGTTGTAAAAACAGTGACCGGAGAAGAAGTAAGTTATGAAGAACTTGGAGGTGTCGAAGCACATGGGACCCAATCCGGAGTAAGTCATCAGGTATGTGAAACAGAAGAACAAGCTTTTGAAGAAGTAAGATACCTTCTTAGTTTTTTTCCACAGTCATCAGACCAAAAGCCCCCAACTTTCATAACTGAAGATGACCCATTAAGAAATGTAGACTCTTTAGAAACCTTAATTCCAGAACACAGAAACCAACCGTACGATATGAATGAAGTAATTAATTCTATTGTTGATGATGGAGAACAGTACCCAGTACATGCAAACTATGCACTAAATATCATTACTTCATTTGTAAGAATAAATGGAAATACTATTGGCGTCATTGCAAATCAACCTATGGAGCTTGCAGGAGTATTAGATATTAATTCATCTATAAAGGCCTCAAGATTTGTTAGATTCTGTGATGCATTTAATATTCCTCTTTTAACACTCGTTGATGTACCAGGATTCTTGCCTGGTGTTGAGCAAGAACATGGAGGAATTATTAGAAGCGGGGCAAAACTTCTTTATGCTTATTCAGAAGCCACTGTTCCAAGAGTTTGTGTAGTTATACGTAAAGCATATGGAGGTGCTTACATTGTTATGGATTCGATGGGTTTAGGGGCAGATAAACTTTTTGCCTGGCCTACTGCAGAGATTGCTGTAATGGGTGCTGAGGGTGCTGTAGATGTCATTCATAGAAAAGAATTAAAAGACAGTAATAACCCTGAAGAGCTTAAGAAGAAATTTGTTCATGAATACAATGAGAAATTTAGCAATCCTGACAGTGCAGCAAAACTTGGATTAGTAGATAAAATAATAAAACCCAATGAAACAAGAAAAATTGTTAGTGAAGCATTCAAAGAATTAGTTAATAAAACAAACGTAGGAGATAAACATGGAAACATTCCCCTCTAAAAATATATCTATTTCTTGGGTTGAAAAAGGCTCTTTGCTTAGAAACCTATCATTATCTTTTGGCTTTGCAATATTAACTGCTTTAAGTGCACAAATAAGATTTGAGCTTCCATTTACTCCTGTTCCAATAACAGCTCAGACATTTGTAGTTATTTTGTCAGGCTTGCTTCTTGGAAGTAAATTTGGTTCATTAAGTATGATTTTTTATTTATTTACAGGTCTTGCAGGTTTTCCTTTTTTCTCAGGCAGTGTTGCTGGATTAGCTATTTTAAAAAGTCCAACAATTGGTTATATTATTGGTTTCTTTATTGCTGCCCAAATAATAGGAAGTATGTCGCAAAAACCAACAATAGGTATAGCAGCAGGAACACTCGCAATATATACGTGTGGTGTAATTGGTTTAATGATTACATTAAATATATCGCCAATTGAAGCAATTGGAATTGGTGTTTATCCATTTATTATTGGAGATCTGATTAAAGCAAGTCTGGCAATAGGAATTGCACAAAAATTAAAATAAATTATTTATGACAAAAAAAAGAGTACTAATTGCTAATCGTGGTGAAATTGCACTAAGAATTATCCGATCAGTAAAAGAAATGGACATGCATGCGATTGCTGTTTACTCAGATATTGATAGTGACTCTTTGCATGTAAAACGAGCTGATGAATCATTTTATTTAGGCGGATCTCTTCCAGCTGACAGTTATAGGAACTTAAAAAATTTGATGAAGGCTGTTGTAGAAACAAAAGCAGATATGGTTCATCCAGGATATGGCTTTTTGGCAGAAAATGCAGATTTTGCAAAAGCAGTTCAAAAAAAAGATGTAATTTGGATTGGACCCAACCCAGAAACAATAAAATCAATGGGAGACAAAATAGAATCTAGAAAATTAATCTCAAAGGTTGGTTTAATGCCTGTTCCAGGACAATTGAAACCATCACGAACTAAAAGAGAAGCCTTGAAAGATGCAAATAGTTTTGGCTATCCAGTTGCCCTGAAAGCTGCTCACGGAGGTGGTGGGAAGGGGTTAAGAATTGTCAGCAATGAAAAAGAATTAAATGAAAATTTTGAAATTGTAAAACGTGAAAGTGAAGCATATTTTGGATCAGATCAAATTTACGTCGAAAAGTTTATAAAACCAGCAAGACATGTAGAGACACAAATATTAAGTGATAAGTACGGAAATCATATCTATTTAGGTGAAAGAGATTGTTCTCTACAGAGAAGGAATCAAAAACTTATCGAAGAAAGTCCTCCTATATGGTTGTCTGACTTCGGCCGAGAGGAATTAAAAAAAGCAACGATTAAGATTGCTGAGTCATCAAATTATATTAACGCAGGAACTGTAGAATTTTTAGCTGATAATGACGAAAATTTTTATTTTTTAGAAATGAATACAAGATTACAAGTTGAGCATACTGTTACAGAAATGAGATATGGTATTGATCTGGTCAAAGAGCAAATTAAAGTGGCGCTTGGTAATTCTTTAGAAGATTTCAAAACTGAAGCTAGGGGTCACAGCATAGAATTTAGAATAAATGCAGAAGATCCGACCAATAATTTTATGCCAACTCCAGGAACCATTACTGAATATAGAGAACCTATGGGGAACGGTGTAAGAGTCGATGGTTGGGTAAAGACTGGTACATCAATATCACATTTTTATGACAATCTAATTTCAAAATTAGTTGTATGGGGAGTTTCTAGAGAAGAAGCAATTTCAAAAGGTAAGAGATGTTTAGATGAATATATAATTGGAGGGATACCAACAACAATATCTCTGCTTTCCGATGTTATATCTACTAAAGAATTCAAAGAAAGCCAGATTCATGTTAAATTTTTGGAAGAAAATTTTGAAATTAAAGATGTTTCTGAAGATGAGATATTTACTGATAGACCAAGCAAGGTCAATATATCTCTTAACGATAATGACAGTCCATCATTAGCTCCACAAAGACCAAAGAAAATCGGTATGGATCTAACTGGAAATATAAGAAATCCTGGAATCATAAAAGCAGATATGCAAGGAACAATTATGGACACCATGACAAAGAAAGGTAAAAAGGTTAAAAAAGGTGATTCATTGTTCGTTCTTGAAGCTATGAAAATGGAAAATGTAGTAACTGCCCCTATTGGTGGTGTTATCAAAGAATTCAATATAAAAAAAGGACAGCCTGTAAATAAGGGCGATATATTGGTTGAAATAGGATAGATATGAGTATTTATGGAATTGGAGTAGACCAAGTTGATCTTAAAAGGGTAAAAAGATTGTTAAATAAGTCTGAAGATAAATTCTTAAAAAGATGTTTTACTGAACAAGAAATTAAGTATGCTAAAAGATTTTCAGATCCATCAAAAAGATTAGGAGCAAGATTCGCAGCAAAAGAAGCGGTAATGAAATCTCTAGGAAAAGGATGGAGAGAAATAAGTTGGAAAGATATAGAAGTTACGGGCGGAGGTAAGCCAACAATTAATACTTTTGGTAGAGCGTCAGCTACTGTAAAGGAAAAGAATATAACAAATATTCATATATCACTATCACATGAAAATGAAAATGCAATTGCATTTGCCATCTCCGAAAAAGAGAATTAATTATGCGGTGGGTGGGAATGTTTCCAGGTCAAGGCTCTCAAGAAATAGGAATGGGTAATGAGCTTCTTGAAAAGTATGATGAACTATTAATAAATACTTTCGAAGAAACGTTGGGATGGAGCCTAAAAGATATCATAAATTCTGAAGAGCCTGAGCTCATTAAAAAAACAAATATTGCTCAACCTTACATATTCTCAGTCTCTTATTGTTACGGAATTGAAACAATAAATAATTTAGGCAATCCAGCTGCACTAATTGGACATTCTCTTGGTGAATATACAGCTTTATGCCTATCAGGATATTTAGATTTTAAAGATACATTAAAAGTTATTGCAGTAAGAGGGGAAGAGATGCAGAAAGCAGTAGAAAACTCTAATACAACAATGGCAGCTGTTTTAACAAGTGACCTGGAAACAACAATTGAAGAAATAGAAAAATTAAATAATCAAGGAATAAAAATATGGATATCAAATTTTAATGATCCTTCACAAATAGTTATTAGTTCATACATTGATGATATGAACTACCTAAAGTCAAACCCCAAAGCACTTGGTGCAAAAAGAGTAATTCCGCTCGAAGTAGCAGGTGCATTTCATACTGAAATTGTAAGCTCTGCAAAAAAACCACTTGAAGATACTTTAAATGAAATTGATATCTCCAAAGGAAACATCCCTGTTTATATGAACGTTGATGCAAAAAAGGTTGAAGTATCAACTTTGAAAGAAAATCTTGTGAATCAAATAGATAGTTCTGTCTTATTTAACCAACAAATTGAGTATGTAAACAAGGATATAGATCCAGATTTGTGGTGTCATATTGGGCCCGGAAATGTAACTGCTGGAATGGTCAGAAAGTCTATATCATATAAGGATTTAAAGGTAATAAACTCTTTAGAATCATCAAAGTAAGGGGAAATTTTGAAATCAGCAATAACAGGTTGGGGTAAATGTACGCCCGATAACATTATGACTAATGATGATTTGTCAAAATTTGTTGATACTTCTGATGAATGGATTCAACAAAGAACAGGGGTAAAAGAACGAAGATTTAGCCATGTAAACACATCAGATATGGCAGAAATTGCCGGTAAACATGCAATAGCCTGTGCTGGTTTAAATCCAGAAGATATTGATGTTGTAATCTTGGCTACATGTACTCCTGACAGTATTGTTCCCTCTGCAGCAGCACACGTTCAAAAAAAACTTGGTGCTGTAAATGCCTCAGTTTATGACGTAAATGCGGCTTGTGCAGGTTTTCTATATGCACTTGAACAAGGAAAAGCATTCGTTGAAAGTAATCTTTATAAAAGAGCTTTGGTAATAGGGGCAGAGCATATTACTTGGTTACTTGATTGGTCTGATAGAAATACCGCGGTGCTTTTTGGTGATGGTGCAGGTGCAGTAGTTATTGAAGAAAGTAAAAGTGAATCAGATGGTGAAATTTATTCGTTCTCAAATGGCCTAAGTTCAGACAATTTAGAAATCTTAGAAATTCCTAATTTTGGTTCAGCAATGGATCGATTTAAAACTGATGAAGCAGCTAGAGTACGGTGGACTTTTGATGGACAGGAAATATTTAAATCTGGTGTTAGAGCTATGGCACAAGCGTCTGCAGAAGCTATTGAAAAATCAGGATTATCAAAAGACGATGTAGACATTTTTATTCCACATCAAGCAAATATCAGGATCGTTGAAGCACTTGAAAAAAAACTTGGACTTCCTAATGCAACTACAATCAAAAAAGTTCATCGATACGGAAATACCTCGGCAGCATCAATACCAACAGCATTTGTAGATGCTCTTGAGGAAGGTGAGATAAAAGGTGGAGAAATTGCAGTATTTACGGCCGTCGGCGCTGGTCTTGCTTGGGGAGCTTGTGCGGTTCGACTAGGAGATCGTGTAACTCCAATAAATAAATCAGATGCAAAACTTCCAGATTTTGATGGAACTGCAACCGACACAATTAAAAAAGCAATCGAGTATCAAGTTCCAGACAAATTAGACAAAATATGAAAACAGTTTTTGTAACAGGTGCTTCAAGAGGTATTGGAAAATCTATAGCTTTAGAGCTTGGAAAAAATTATCAAGTTGCTGTAGGTTTCTCAAATTCTCAAGATAAGGCTGACGAAGTTGTAGAAGAAATAAAAAAATTAGGTGGAGAAAGTCTTTCTGTTCAATTAAATATTGAAGATAGAAATTCAGTTGATAAGGCATTTAATTTAATTGAAGAAGCATATAAACATGTCGACATTTTGGTAAACAATGCAGGAATTACAAAAGACAATATTTTACCAAGAATGAAGGATGATGAGTGGAATGATGTTATTCAAACAAACCTAACTGGAAATTTCTATACATCTCAAAGAGCCATAAAAAAGATGATTAAAAATAAATGGGGAAGGTTAATTTTTATATCCTCGGTTGTAGGCATATCTGGTAATCAAGGCCAGGCAAATTATGCTGCATCAAAGGCAGGTTTGATAGGATTATCAAAATCAATTAGTAAAGAAGTAGGCAGCAGAAATATTACGTCTAATGTCGTAGCCCCAGGTTATATAGAAACAGACATGACATCATTTATTGATGATGAAAATAAAGAAAATATTATAGAACAACTTTCAATAAAACGCATGGGTATGCCAGAAGATATTGCAAACATGGTATCTTTTTTATGCAAAGATGAGTCAGAATATATAACAGGACAAGTAATACCTATTGATGGTGGTCTAACAACTTAGTGGGAGTAATTATGGAAGTAAATGAAGTTTTTGAAAAGGTTAAAGGTCTTTTTGAAGAAGAATTAGGTATTGAATCTGAAAAAATAACTATGGAAGCAAAACTAGAAGAAGATCTCGAAATCGACTCATTAGGAATTGTTGAAGTAGTAATGGCATTTGAAGATGAGTTTGAGATAGAAATAGATGATGAAGAACTCACAGATGTTGGAACAGTTGGTCAAGCTGTAAACTTGCTGCACTCAAAACTTTAAGCCATGACTAAACAACGTGTAGTTGTAACAGGTTTAGGAACAATAAATCCACTCGGAAATAATGTAATAACTACATGGAAAAATCTAATAAATGGAGTTTCAGGCGTTGATAATATTACTTTATTTGATGCATCAGATTTGCCTGTGACGTTTGCAGGAGAAGTAAAAGATTTTGATCCAAATGATTACATGGGAAAACAAAATGCAAGAAAGTTAGATCGATCTGGTCAATTATCTATTTTTGCAGCAGAGGAAGCTTTAAGAGATGCTGGATTTGACATTGACCAACCATTAGGAGAAGAATTTGGAATAGTATTTGGAACTGGGATAGGAGGAATTGGAGCTACTGAAGATGCAGTTCGAATATATGATGAAAGAGGTTCAAATAGAATAAGTCCACTTGCAATTACACAATTAATGCCTAATTCAAGTACAGGTCAAGTTGCAATAAAGTATGGAATACAAGGCCCATCGTTAACAATTACAACTGCTTGCGCAGCATCGGCGAATGCAATTGGTGAAGCAAAAAAAATGATTGAGCAAAATATAGTTGATAAGGTCCTTGTTGGAGGTACTGAATCAGGAACGACCTCAATGACAATTGGAGCCTTTGCACAAATAAAAGCACTATCCAAACAAAATGAAGAGCCTCAAAGAGCCTGTAAGCCTTTTGATAAAAATAGAGATGGATTCGTGATGGCTGAAGGCTCTACAGTATTGATACTTGAAAGTGAAAAGTCTGCTAATGAAAGAAATGGAAAAATTTATGGTTTTGTTGAAGGTTATGGATCTTCCACAGATGCTTATCATATTACCGCACCATCAGAAGGTGGAGTTGGTGCTTTACGAGCGATGGAGCAAGCAATTACTAATGCAGATATAAATGTAGAAGAGATTGACTATATTAATGCTCATGGAACCTCAACTATAGCTAATGATGTTAATGAAACATTAGCAATTAAGTCTCTTATGAAAGACTATGCATATAAAGTTAATATTTCTTCTACTAAATCTATGACTGGACATTTGCTTGGTGGAGGTGGAGCTTTTGAGGCTATGGCATCACTGTTATCTCTAAAAAATAATCAAATACCACCAACAATTAATTTAAATGATCCCGATGAAGAGTGTGATTTAAACTATACAGCAAACAATTCAATAGAAAAAAACATTGAGTATGTAATGTCTAATTCATTTGGGTTTGGTGGACACAATGCTGTGTTAGTGTTTAGCAAGCAATAATAAATTAATTACCTAGCATACTTCCACCAATTGCATGAGCTCCACCATCTACATGGATTATCTCACCAGTTATGGCTTCTGAGTAATCAGATAACAAAAAATTTATGGCTTTAGCGACTGGTTGAGAATTTTTTGTATCCCATCCTAAAGGTGCTTTATCATTCCATTCTGAATTCATTGTAGAAAAACCAGGAATATTTTTAGCAGCTGTTGTAGCTAAGGGTCCAGAAGCAACAGCATTTACTCTTATGTTATTTTTTCCAACATAAAAAGCCAAGTATCTCACAATAGATTGCAATGAAGATTTCGCAACACCTTGCCAATCATATCCTGGCCAAGCTTGAGAATTATCAAAATCTACAGCAACAATTGAGGACCCTTCGTTCAACACTGATAAAAATTCATTTGTAATCGTTTTTAAAGAAAAAGCAGATACTTCAAAAGATTTTGTTGCATCTTCAACTTTTGTATTTAAAAAGTTACCACCCATTGCCTCTGTTGGTGAAAAAGCTATTGCATGTAGAATTCCATCAATTTTTCCATAATTATCTTTTACAAATTTGGCTACATCTTGAACTTGTTCAGTGTCTTGAATATCCATTTCTAATACTTCAATTTCACCATCAAGACGTTTTACAGCCCTCTGAGTTATGCGAAATCCATCTCCAAATCCTGTGGCGATAATGCTTGCTCCATTTTCTAATGCAATTTTTGCAGCAGAGAAGGCAATGCTTTTGTCAGTAAGTATGCCGGTGATTAAAAAAGTTTTATCTTTTAAATTCATAATTTAATGTTACTTATTGAAAAATTACTTAGAATATATTTTTTAATCTTCGGTGTTTGGTGTGTAACTCTCACTACCAGTTGATGGTCTTAATTGTCTTCCAGTATAAAGAGCAAGTGCAATTTCAGTAACACCAAAAATCAAAAATCCATTAAAGTTTGTAAATACTGCAAATCCAATTAATAATAATCCGCCAACATAACGTACTATATTTATTTGTCTAGCATTTTCTTCCTCGCCACCAAGCAAAACAATTAAAAGTGCAGCGAATGTCACGCCGACACCATTAGCCCTTGCCAAAGTTGCTTCAGTAGAAGATAAGACTGCATCAGGATTAAGTAGAAATAGTTTATAAACTTGTTCTGGAACAATAAACCCAACAACAGATAAAGCTAGATAAAGAATTGGATCAACTTTATTTATTATTTTATAACTCATAAATGCAATTATATCCTAAGAAAATTTTGTTTGTAATCAATAAAAACTAAGATATTTCTGCTTGTGCAGCAGCTAATTTAGCAGTTGGGATTCTAAATGGGGAGCAAGAAATATAATCAATATCTAAAGTGTTTAAAAATTTGATTGATTTTGGATCACCCGCATGTTCACCACAAACACCAATTTTTATATCTTTATTTATTTTTTTTCCATCAGCTGCTGAAGAAGCAACTAATTTTCCGACAGTATTTTCGTCAATTGAAACAAAAGGATCAACATCAAAAATATTTTTATCTACATATTCGTTTAAGAATTTAGATGCGTCATCTCGTGATAAACCAAGGGTTGTTTGAGTTAAATCATTTGTTCCATATGAAAAGAAATCGGCATATTCTCCAATTTTTGATGAATTCAAGGCGGCACTTGGTAGCTCGATCATAGTTCCTATCTGGTAATCAAAATTGAAATCTGTTTCTTTCTTCAAGCTTTCAATTTTTTTGGTGATGATCTTTTTCATTTTTGTAAATTCATTTGCATTCATTATTAAAGGAATCATTATTTCAGGTTTAATTAATATCTTTTCTTTTTGTTGAATTTCATAACTAGCTTTAAAAATTGCCTCAACTTGCATTTCATAAATTTCTGGATAACTTAAACCTAAACGCACACCTCGATGTCCTAACATTGGGTTACTTTCGCTAATCTTCGACAAAACTTCAGTAACATATGCCGACGAAACTCTTAAAGAACTAGCTAACTCAGAAATTTCAATATCACTTTTTGGTAAGAATTCATGCATTGGTGGATCAAGTAGCCTAACAGTTATTGGTTTGTCTTTTAAAAGCTTAAATATTTCAACAAAATCATTTATTTGAAAATCAATAATTTTATCTAATGCTCTTTTTCTGCCTTGCTTATTGTTAGCCATAATCATCTCTCTCATAGGAAGTATTCTTTCACCTTCAAAAAACATATGTTCTGTTCTGCATAAACCAATTCCATCAGCACCAAACTCTAAAGACTTAGCTGTGTCATTCATTGTTTCTGCATTGGCTCTAATTGAAAGTTTTTTAAAATCATCGCACCATGCCATCAAAGTATTAAATTCATCAGTTAATTTTGCAGACTCTAACTCGACTTCCCCAAGAAAAATCTCACCCGTAGATCCGTCTAATGAAATTAAATCACCTTCTTCAATAGTTATTTGACCATTAGATATTTTTCTTTCACCTTTATCAATTTTGAGATTTTCTGCTCCAACTATACAAGGTTTGCCCATTCCTCTTGCAACAACAGCAGCATGGCTTGTCATGCCACCTTTTGTTGTCAATATTCCTACTGATGTAAACATTCCACTTATGTCCTCTGGGCTTGTTTCATCTCTAACTAAAATGACTTTCTTTCCCCTTGCCGCTTCGATCTCCGCTTTTTCTGGGTCAAAAACTATTTCACCTACAGCAGCTCCAGGTGAGGCATTTAAACCTTTTTCAAACAATTTTTTACTAGCTGAGTCAACAAACTGTGGGTGTAGAACTGAAGTAATCTGATCTGCATTAATCATATTGATTGCTTCTTTTTTGCTTAGTATTTTTTCATTATGCATATCAACCGCAATCTTTACACTCGCTTGGGCTGTTCTTTTTGCATTTCTAGTTTGAAGAATGAATAATTCTCCATCTTCAATCGTAAACTCAATATCTTGTGCATCTTTATAGTGAGTTTCTAATTTATCTCCAATAGATTTTATCTCGTTAAATAGAACCGGGTTTTCTTCCTCGAGAGAAGGTTGAGTGTTCTTTTCATGTTTTCCTATCGGATATGGTGTCCTTGTTCCTGCAACAACATCTTCTCCTTGAGCATTCATTAAATACTCCCCATACAATTTGTTTTTTCCTGTAGATGGAAACCTTGTAAAGGCAACACCCGTTCCTGAAGATTCATTTAAATTTCCAAAAACCATAGATTGAATAGTTGTTCCAGTACCCCAATTGTTAGGTATATTATTTATTTTTCGATAAGTAACAGCTCGTTTGTTTAGCCAGCTTTTAAATACTGCCTCAATTGCCCCTTTGAGTTGAATAATAGGATCTTGTGGAAAAGGATTTCCATAAAACCTTTCAACAGTGGTTTTAAAAGCATCAATGATCCAACTCAATTGTTCAGAATCAAAATCGTTATCTTTTTCGACTCCATCGATCCTTTTTTTATTATCAATAATTGCTTCAAACCTGTCCATTTCAATTTCTAGAACAACATTTCCATACATTTGAATTAAACGACGATACGAATCAAGAGCAAATCTTTCATCATTAAAATTAGATGCTAAAGCATCTACATTATTGTCATTAATTCCAATATTTAAAATAGAATCCATCATTCCAGGCATTGATACTTTTCCTCCCGATCTAACAGATAATAAGAGAGGTGTTTTATCGTCATTAAATTTCTTTTTTGTTATTTTTTCTAAGTCAGAAAGTGCTGTTTCTAATTCTTTATCAAATTTATCTGGAAAAGATTTGTTCTCTATGAAATAATTACAAACCTCTGTTGTTACTGTAAACCCAGGAGGGACATTAATTCCAAGGGTTGACATCTCTGCTAAATTTGCCCCTTTACCTCCAAGTAAATCCAACATAGATTTATCACCTTCAGTTTTGGTGGAGGAAAATTGGTAAATGAGTTTTTTATTCATGAGGTTTGATATTCTTATCTTAATATAGTGATGAAAAATATATTAATCGTTGGTACAGGAACAATTGGGGAACCACTAATTGGTCTTCTTGCACAGCATAAAGAAAAACTGGGAATTGACAACATCTCGTTTTTTAAAAGAACTCCACTTTCAGATGAAAAAGGGAAAGTAGAAGCTTTGATTAGAAAAGGTGCAAAGCTTGTTGCTAATTCAGACGCAAAAAATGATTTTGAATCTATGGGTTTTGATGTTGAAGATTTAGAGAAAAGCTACGAAGAAAACCAAGTAATTATTGACTGCACTCCATCTGGCAACAAAAACTGGGATGAAATTTATTCAAATTTAGATAAAGATAAACGTTTTTTAGCTCAGGGTTCCGAACACGGGTTTGGTCCATTTTTTGCATGGGGTATAAATAACAATGTCTTAACAAATGATCAAAACAAATATCTAATAGCCTCATGTAATACTCATAATATTGCCTCTATCCTTAAAACTTTCGTTCTTGACACAGACAAAAATTTGAATGAAGGTCGTTTTGTATGCTTAAGAAGAGCAAATGATGTTTCTCAGAATGATTCATTCTCACCCTCCCCAACAATTACAAAACATGATAATCAAGAATTTGGGACTCATCATGCACGAGATGTCTTTGAATTATTTAAACAGGAAGGAAAAGAATTAAATTTATTTTCTTCAGCTATAAAGTTACCAACTCAATACATGCATACCTTATGGTTTAATCTATCTTTTGAGAAAAACACTGAACTAAAAGAAGTATTAAATTCTTTAGAAAATAGTGAATTTTTGATGTCTACCGAGAAATTATCTTCAAATAAGGTATTTTCCTTTGGGCGGGATCATGGTTATCACGGTAGATTACTTTCCCATGGAATTATTGCAAAAGATTCACTTCACGTAAAGGAAAATAATCTAACAGGATATTGCTTTACCCCACAAGATGGAAATGCATTATTATCTTCTGTTGCAGCATCTGTAAATTATTTTTATGAAGAGAGTTGGATTGAAAAAATGACTGTTTTTAATAAGTACATATTTAAGAATATTTAGAATAATGGAAGAAACAATATGGTCTGGAATGGGAATAATACTTTTTGTAGTTGCAATAATTTGGCTAATTGTAACTTTGAGCAGAAAAATTAATAAAGCACTAAAAAAATCTGCAGAAATATTAAATTTCCAAACTGATATTCCAAGAAATATATTAAGAAAGAAAAAAATCTTTGGTGAACTAGACGGTTATAAATGTGAAGTTGAAGTTTATACAAGAAGTCATGGCAGATCTTCTACAACCTATGTTTCTTTCTATGCTTATTTTCCTAATAGCTTAGATATGGGTATAAAAATAAATTGGAAAGGTGAAATTGATGGTGACGATGAGCATCTAACAGACTTATTTGTTCAAAGAAATGATCGAATAGTTGAAGAAGCTCAAAAAACTTTGAGAAAATTGAGGATATCCGATACTGTTGTAAATTCCAGAAAAATATTATTTATAAAGTATTACAAACCTGATGAAATTGTTAAAACTATGAAAGATGTAGTGAGCTTGGCAAAAAGTCTAAAATAGATAATTAAATTTTAAGAATTTGTTCAAGTTTGTCGTATGCACGATTTTCAATGTTTTTAATTTTGGTTAAAAGTTCAGAATCATATTTTTTTGTTTCTTTCCAAACTGGAACCATGCCGTTCCATACTCCCTCACCTTTTAGTTTAGAATAGAAAGCTGCTCCAATGTGCATAGCAATTAATACATAACTAAGTAATGCAGAGAATTCATGTAATGCGACAGCGAAATCAATCCCTCCAATTCCTAAATTAAATAAAGCTGCAATCAAAAGGCCTGTGGTTGGCAACATTATCAAAACAGAGTAGATGAGTCTATGCATAGCCTTCGCAAGAAATAAATGGCCTGGCCTTACCTCTTGGGTCGCCCCAAGAAGTGTTGGTGCATCTTTCATAAAGAAATACCTTATTAAAACAATAATCAAGAAAATTATTGCAAATGTTATTTCAAGATTAAGTAGTGAGGGATCTTCAAGCTCACTCAAGTCGTCAACTTGCTTAAATATGCCATAAGAATACAACAAAGTAAACGTCCAGTGAATAATTTTTGAAGTTTTACTATGTGACATCATAAAATACTTTAAATTTTTTTGGGATTATTTGTTGTTAAGTTTTTGTTAAACAAGTTCAAATGACTTAATAATATTTTCTAAGCCCTCTTTTGCATCTGCAAACAACATCTTTGCATTATCGTTAATAAATAAAGGGTTTGCAATCCCTGCATAGCCTGGCGACATTGACCTTTTAAGAACTACGACTTGTTTAGCTAAATCTACATCTAAAATTGGCATTCCATAAATTGGAGATTCTTCATCAGTTCTAGCTAGCGGATTAACTACATCATTTGCACCTAAAACTAATACAACATCTGTTGAGGAAAACTCAGAATTTATATCTTCTAAGGTAAACATATCTTCATAGTCAATATCTACTTCAGCTAAAAGTACATTCATATGTCCTGGCATTCTTCCTGCAACTGGATGAATAGCAAATTTCACTTCAATATTTTTATCTTTTAACGTATTTGTTAATTCTTTTACTGCTGCCTGCGCTTGAGCTACCGCCATTCCGTATCCAGGAACAATGACTACAGATTCTGCATAACTCAACTGTATTGCAACATCTTCTGGTGAAGTGCTTATTGGATCTTTTGCGTACTCATTGTTAATATTTGTTGTTCCAAAACCACCTTTAAGAACATCTAGAAGTGTTCGGTTCATTGCAGCACACATAAGTAGTGTAAGAATAATTCCAGAAGCACCTACTAAAGCTCCAGCCACGATCAAAATAATGCTATTTACAATAAACCCTGCTGACATAGCGGCAATTCCAGATAGCGAGTTTAAGAATGCTATGACAACTGGCATATCTGCTCCACCAATAACAGCAACTCGTATGACTCCAGCAATTAATGCAACCAAGATAATGAATTCATTTAGAAAGGTGTCCATTTCTAAAACTGCTGGAATTATTAGAATCGTAGGTAGAAATACTGAAAATATGTTGCCTAATTTTGTACTGAAGTTATTTAATTTGCCACGGAGTTTCAATACAGCAATAAGACTTCCCGAAAAAGTGAATATTCCAATAGCCATCGAGAAGATTGCTACGAAAACATCAGAAATTGGTAAGGAAGTATTAGATAACTCAACATATGCAATTGCACCAGATGCTCCTCCCCCAAAGCCATTAAATAATCCAACCAATTCAGGCATCTGTGTCATCTGAACTCGTTTTGATATTAAAACTCCAAGAAGTCCAGAAACAACAATTGTGATGTAAAAAGCAGAATCATATTTAGAAAAATCAAAATTAAAAGCACTAAATACAGCTAGTGCCATGGCCAGCATCGCAAAAGAATTTGCTCTATGTGCAGTTGACGGTCTTCCAAAGAGTTTTAAAGCAAATATAAATAAAACAGCAGAGATCAATAATATTGTTTCAATCATTTTTCTTGAACATTCCTAATATTCGACCAGTAACTGAAAACCCACCAACAATGTTGAGAGTTGCAAATGCAATGGCAATTAATACAATAATTTGAAGTATTTGAGAGTCTCCTACTTCTGGATATATAAGAATTGCTGCAATTAATGTAATTCCAGAAATAGCATTTGAACCAGACATTAGAGGAGTATGTAATGTCTGAGGAATTTTAGAAATAAGTTCGTATCCAATGAAGCTTGCTAGAAAAGTTATTAACAATGTAAGTAAAAAAGTTGTTTCCATTATGAACTCATTTCTACAAAAATCTCATCATCACTATTTTCTATAAATAATTCTATTAAATTTCTGACATTCTCTGAATACAATTTTGTAGCCGCATGTTTTACAGTGTTTAGAATATCTGTTTCACCAACTATCTTTACATTATTAATTTGAACAACTTTGTTTACCTCTGTCCCTTCACAGTTTCCGCCTGTTCCAGCTGCTAAGTCAATAATCACAGAATTTTCTCTCATATTTTTAATGGTTGATTTTTCAATTAATACAGGTGCTTTTTTTCCAGGTATTTGAGCAAATGTTAAAACAATATCACTATCGAGAACTTGTTTCTTTAATGCTTCTTGAATTTTCTGATTTTCTTCTTCTGAGACCTCTTGCGCGTATACGCTATCTTGAGCTTCTGTATTTGCTTCTACAAATTTAGCACCTAAAGATTCAACTTGATCCTTAGCTTCTTTTCTAATATCAAAAGCCCAAACTCTGGCACCAAGTCTTTTTGCAGTTGCAATCGCTTGAAGGCCTGCAACTCCAACTCCAAGAATTAACACTTTGGTCGGTTGGATGTTTCCTGCAGCAGTTGTCATCATTGGTACTACGTCGGATGTCTCTTTTGCTGCTCTCAAAACTGAAGCATATCCAAGCAAGTTGGCTTGGGAAGAGAGAGCATCTAAATTTTGAGCTCTTGAAATTCTAGGAAGTTTAAAGAAACTTAGTACTTTGATATCAGGCCTTAAGTTTTTAATTTCTTCAATCTTTTCAAAATCAAATATTCCAATGAGCACTGCTCCTTTTTTAAGATCCTTTATTGTTTTACTTTCAATATTTTCTACACAAGCAACAATATCTAAATCACTTATTTTAGAAATAATTTTCACATTTTCTTGATTAGATTCTTTGTAGTTTAGAGAATTAAATATATCTTTTTCTAAATACACATCAGATAGATATTTCTCGAAAGATTCGGGGTGTATTGGAGCCCTATATCCATAGACATCTGTTAAAAATCCAATATTCATTATTTTATTTTATTCCTATTAAGAGTTATATATAAATAAAATTAAAGGATGGGAATTGCTGTATTTGCTGATAAATTTTCTGGAACTCTTTCCTCTAATGAGGTCATTAATGAAGTTAATAAAATATTTAAATATAACAATATAAAAGCTTCTTTTTTCCCTGTTACGGATGGGGGCGAAGGTTCAACTGAAATATTTAAACAATATGGTTTTAAAACAAATGAAAATCTTATGCTGCAAGATTTTACTGGTAAGTGGATCCCTATCGAAACTTTGACAATTAACAAACATATTTATCTTGAAACATCGCAATTAATTGGTATAAACAATTCTGAAATTAATACTTTAGATCTAAATTCATCCTGCATCGCAAAAATAATTGATAATGTAGATGTTTTATCTATGGGTGGATCAAAAACAAATGATGCAGGTATTGGGCTGCTTAGCAAAATGGGTATTGATTTTTTAAAAAATGATGAAATAATTAAGGATCCAAAACCAAGAGATTTTGAATTAATTAATAACGTCAATGTAAATGAAGATTTTAAAACACTTAATAAAAAAATTCTTATTGATACGACCATTCCATTGTTGGGAGAAAAAAATGCTTTTAAGATATTTGGTCCTCAAAAAGGACTTAAAAAAAGTGAAATAAAAAGTATAGAAAAAAATATTGAAAGAATTTTTGACTTACTTGAAAAAGAGCTTGAGGTAAAAATTAATCCTTACAAAGAAGGAACTGGTGCCTCTGGTGGCCTTAGCTTTGCACTCAGCGAAGTATTGGGTTGCGAAATAGTATCTGGTTCTGATTTCTTTCTAAATGAAACGAAAGTAAACAAAAAAATAAAAAAATTTGAAAATCTGATCCTGTGTGAAGGTAAGTTTGATTTTTCATCAATGAATGGAAAAGTTTTAGGTGAAATCTTAAAATTACATACCGGAAGCGCTTATTTCTTAGGTGGAAAGTTTGATTACAATGATGAGAGTGTTTTTAAAGATGTTTTTGAATTAGGAAACAAGGGTATGAAAGACTCTAAAAAAGAATTAAGAAATGCTACTTATAAATTGGCTAAAAAAATGAAGAGTTAGTATGAGTATTGTCTCTCCTTGTATTAATGTTTGTGTCAGTGATCCAGAAACTGATTTATGTTATGGATGCTCAAGAACCACAAAAGAAATTAAAGAATGGTCAAAATACAGTGATCAGGAGCAATTAGAAGTAATCAGAATAAGTCGAAGCAGAATGGATGGATGGCAACAAAAATCTTTTGATAAAGCTTACAAAGAAAAAGTAGAAACTGGTACAAGTCCAATAAAAAAACAAAAACTCCAGGATTAAAAATTCGGTTGTTCTAATCCAAGGCTTAGATAAACCATATTTAATAAATCTTTAAAAGCCTGATCGAAGTAATAATCAACTGTAGAATCTTGATCTAATCCGTACCACCAAAACCAATCTGAACCTTCAGCAAGTAATATATATTCATAAGCTTGATCAAGTTGTTCTTGCGAAAAATTTCCAGATTTCTTGGCTTCTTCAAAATCTGATCTTGTTCTGTATAGATTGTCCCAAGCTTGATTTTCATCAGATTCGCCAATCCAGGTTGCGTAGTTTGGTTGGAACCATGAGGCTGGATAAAGTTGGTCAATAGTATCTAAATTATTTCCATACAGTTCAAGATATTCAGAGGGAGTAATTGTTTCTAGCCATTCATATTTGGTAAGTACTGAATACATTCCGTTCAGAAAATCAATTCCATCATTTGAATAGTATTCCCAAAAGTTTTCTCCATCAGCAATGATTGATACGATGGGTACGAAATCTAGGTCAGATGTTTTTTCACGTAATTTTAGAATTGTATTTTCAAATTCATCAATTGAAAGATCTGTTCTTTTTTCTGAATAACCAAACATCTTGTCAGATAAATAATTGTCTCTAAAAAATATAGGAACTGTCTCACCATTAGGAAGGATTGTATCCCATGGTCTGTAAAGTAGCTCTGGTTTGGACGCAACTCCCCCAACCCATCGCTGGATTCTTACGTCTAATGATTTCTCAAGAGGGTTTTGCCCAGTTGCTATCCACGAAATTCCTTCATCATTAAAGTAAGGTAAAATTTCTTGCGCAACAGCACCCTCGGCTGGCCACATTCCATTAGGGTAAAAGCCAAAATTTTCAAAAAAGACATCTTTTCCTTTTCTAACATGTGCTTTTGCATCATCCTCAAAACTGAAGGTGTTGTCAGGAAAATTTGATGTGATATCGCCTATTTTTCCTAAATTTGTATTGTGAATCAACGGAAGAATAGGATGGGCATACGGTGTTGTGATTAATTCAATATTGTTATTTCTATATGCTTTGAGATGTTCTGGAAGGACTTTATCAATTATTTCTTTATGGACTTCTAAAATTATTTGCTTATCCTCTTCAGAAAAATTATTTTCTTTTTTAACAATTGAAATTAATGGCTCAGATGCCAAATAGCTTGGGTCGGTCCATCCTAAATTAAAGAGAACTTGAAGATCTATATAATCTTGTGTGTTCCATTGATCTGGATTTTGTCTGAGATTTCTAAGTTCAACATAACGAGGATATGTATTAATAATTCTTGAATTAATATCAAAAAATCTATCTCTAAGAAACTTTTTTTCATTGTCATTTAGTTCGTCACCTTTTATCTCGGTATGAACCCAGTAAGTATCTTTTAATCCACCTGATAGTTCATTTAATTGCTTCATTAACGTTGGTGTTAAATTAAAAGTAACCCTCAGATCCTCATACTTTTGAACCATCTCAACCATATCAAGATAATCTTTTGTTGCATGTAGCCTAACCCAGGGTTTCGAAAAATTTCCATCAATATCTTTTGGATAATATGGCTGATGTTGATGCCATAATAACATTACATATAATTCTGGTTCTTCTAAAGGTGTTTCAACAATTGGCGCAACCGTAGTTGTTGTCTCTTCCTCTAAAACTTCGATATTAGAATTTTGTGAACAAAAAGTAACAAACGTTAATAAAAATATTGCGTACTTTTTCATTTAGCAATTATAAATAATTTCTAAGAGTTATAAAGGCCTTAATTTTGCAGTGAAGTGTCTTAGCTGTTTTGGTTGCTCAATTATTTCATATCCTTTGAGTTTTTCTTTATTTTCAGCTAATTTTTCAAGAACCTCAGCAACATAATCAAAATGACTTTGTGTATAAGTTCTCCTAGGTGCAGCAAGCCTGACTAGTTCATGAGTAGAAGGTTCGTCTGGCTTTCCATTTTCACCAGCTACTCCAAAAGCAAGAGTACCTAGTTCAACTGTTCTTACTCCACCAATAAGATATATCTCACATGCAACTGAATGCCCCGGGTACTCATGAGAGGGAATATGAGGTACAAATGTTTTTGCATCAATATACAATGCATGTCCACCTGCTGGCTGGACTATAGGGATACCAAAACTTAGAGCCTTTTCTCCTAAGTATGAAATAGATCTTGCTCTATATTCAAGATAGTTTTTATCTGTTATTTCTTTTAGGCCTTGAGCCAATGCATCCAGATCTCTACCTGCCAGTCCCCCATAAGTTGGAAATCCCTCAGTTAAAATCAGTAAGTTTCTTGCCTGTTCAGCTAAATCATCATCATTGAAGGCTAAAATTCCTCCAATGTTTCCAAAACCATCCTTTTTGAGACTGATTGTGCAGCCATCTGCAAGTCTAAATGCCTCCTTTGTAATATCTCTTATTTCAACATCTTTGTATTCATCTTCCCTTTGTGAAACAAACCATGCATTTTCAGCAAAACGACAAGCGTCAAGTAAAAACATTTTATTATATTTACCACAAAGCTCTTTTACTTTTTTTAGATTTTCCATAGAAACTGGTTGTCCTCCACCTGTATTGTTTGTTATGGTCATAAGTACAAATGGAATTTTTTCATTTTTCTCTTTAAGTATTTTTTCAAGTTTATCAAGGTCTATATTCCCTTTAAATGGAGATGGCGATAATAAATCTAATCCCTCCTTGCAGAGCAGGTCTAGTGCTTCTGCTTTAACAAATTCAAAATTTGCTCTTGTTGTATCAAAATGACTGTTGCTGGGAATAATATCTCCTTCTTTAACAGTTATCGTTGCTAAAATTTTCTCGCTTGCTCTTCCTTGATGAGTGGGAATTATATGCTTATAACCTGTAAGATCTGAGACTACATCATGAAATCTCTGCCAAGAATGGGAGCCAGCATATGACTCATCTCCACGCATGATCGCTGCCCATTGTTCAGAAGACATTGAACCGGTTCCTGAATCAGTCAGTAAGTCTACAGTTACTTCCTGTGATTTGAGACCAAAAACATTCCAATGTTCACGTTTTAAATATCCTTCTCTTTCTTCAGGTGTCGTTATAGGGAGAGATTCAACAGATTTTATTTTAAATGGTTCAATTATTGTCTTGAACTTCATACAGGGATTGTAACTGACTTTAATCACGATATCATTATCTTTATGGTTGAAATACATCAAAATATTGCAAATATTTATGAAGAAAACATTGATGAGCTTGAAGCTTTTGAGTGTGAGGATCAATTTTCTGATACACAAAGTTTTTGTGATCATTATGGTTTTAAAATTGAAGATTCATGTAACGCAATATTATTAAAATCTAAAAAACCTGACGAATTCTTTGCTTTATTTTGTGTACTGGGCTCCAACAGATTGGATGTAAATCACAAAGTAAAAAGTTTGTTAAATGCAAAAAAAATTAGTTTCGCATCTAAAGAAGAAGCTGAATCAATAACGAATCAGATATATGGTGGAATAAGTCCCCTCGGACTACCAAGCGAAATCAATGTATTTATTGATAAGAATGTTATGGAAAGGGAGAAAGTCTTTATTGGTGGTGGAAATAGAGTTAGTAAGTTCTTTCTAAAGCCAGAGATACTAAAAAGCTTGACAAATGCAACAGTAGAAGACTTAACTCAATCCATCTCTACATAAACTTGCAGCCTGTGGTGAAAACGCCTTTCCATTTAAGCCTGGAAATCTGCCAGCCTGTAGATAATACTTAAGAAATGTTCTCACATTTTTAAAGTCTTCATTAGAAATTTCTTGAGGGGTTGTTAAGACATTTAATGGATTTGGTAAATTTCTTTCTAAAAATGATTGTTGATCACTGTCTAGTTTTTCAATATATTCAGAAAGGAGAGATATTGTAATCTCATAATCTTCAATAGTATTAGTACAGTTTTCATACTCGTTTACGGAAAGAGGGCTTACGTCTACTTCATAATCAGTCCTGTACTGAAAAATTAAGACAATTATTAAAAATAATAAAACGGTGTAGAAAAAGATTTTAATTGGAAAAAAAATAACTTTTCTAATAGGCCATAATATTGCTTTAATTATCCTCACAAATTTATTGTAATGTAATCACAAGACACTGACAGGCTCCTCCGGATTTCATAAATTCTGAAACATTTGAAATTTCAATATTACAACCTAATTGTGCAACAGTTTCGATAATTTCAATGTTTTCAGAGGGAAATATAACTGATTCATTAATTACTACAGCATTGCATGCAAGTTGATTCGCATCATCCTCATGGATTGGAATCAAATTAAATAAATCGGAAAATTCAGAAAGGGATTGATCTTCAAATGCAGGAGGGTAAAAAATAGCATCATTGTTTTTTGTAGGAAGCTGTTGGAAACAGGTATCAAGGTGATAGAATTTTTCATCAACTAACTTTGCAATTTTTGGAATCAATTGAAAATGATCAGCTATCAACAAAAGCGCTTCTTTATCACTTCTAATTCCATATGAGCCTATTAAGTATTCCCCATAAACAAAAGCATCGCCGCGTCCTTCAAATTTATGTTCAGATGGAATTCGAGCAACATCATACCCATTCTTGCGAAACCAATTCTCATAGATAACTTCCTCGCCCTGTCTTTCTTGATATTTGAAATTAGATATAAGAACAGATTTATCTTTTATTATTCCAGAATTAGCGGTGAATACGAGATCTGGATAAACCGTATTCCCAGGAATTACATTTACTTCAGCACCACATTTTTCTATAGTAGATTTGAGTCCTCCCCATTGATCTTTCGCTAACTCTAAATTGATCTCTACACCCTCAGTCATCCAAGGATTAATTGAATATTCAATTCGAAAATATTCTGGAGAACTCATTAAAACGGAAGTGTTTTGCATGTTTATATTTTACATTTTTATACATTAAATGTATATTTTCATACATGGATAACATTATATTTTCAAAAATTGATGAAACAAATATTGAAGGCTGTTTTAATTTAAATGAAGATAATGTTCCAGAAGTAGGGTCAACATCTATTGAAGAATTTAATAATTTGGTTCAAAATTCAGATTTCAATCTATGTGCTACTTTCGATGAAAAGATAGTAGGTTTTTTAATCTGTTTCCAAGATACTTCTAAAACAAAATCTTTCATGTACAAAATAAAACATAAGAATTTTAATGAATTCAAAAATAGAATAAACAATTTTATGTACATTGATAGGATTGCAATTGATGTTAATTACAGAAATAATGGGCTTGCAACAATATTCTATGAGCATTTATTAGAACACTGTCTAGAAGTAGATGTTGAAAATCTTACCGCAGAAATCAATTTACTACCAACTGAAAATGAACCATCTCTAAAATTTCATGAGAAATTACAATTTATTCAAATTGATACGAAAAAATATAATGATGAATATGAGGTTTCCTTACAAAAGAGGATTCTTTAAGTAGTAAGATATTTATATTAATGAAGTTTAACTTACCAAGAAGACAGCGAAAAAGCTTTGAGTCAGTATCTGGAAAATCTTTAGATAGCAATTTAAATAAAAAAGAAGCGTTAGAAATTTTTGAAAATGTAAAAAAAAGTTATTCCTCAGCTCCAAATTCTTTTGGTTCTAAAACAGGAAAAAAAGAAGAGGTCTTAGAAATGCTTCTAATAATTAGCGATCAAATCGCTTCAGAGTATAAAGATTGTGAAGTTGCCTTAAAACAAGGTGTTCCAGAAATTACAAAGGTCAAAGAGAAATGATGAAACTAATAATTGATGCAGATACTGGCTCAGATGATGCAGTTGCACTATTAATGGCATATCGTAATTTGCCTTCAGATCAAATACTAGGGGTGACTGTTGTTGCAGGAAATGTTCCACTTGATCAGGGCCTAATCAATACAAGTTATGTAAATGAACTGTGTGAAATAGATATTCCAATATTTAAGGGTGCCGATAAACCAATGAAGAGGAACTATAAAGAGGTTTATAATTCTGATGAGTCTACAGCTATTGCCCTTAGTTATGGAAATGACTCTACATCAGCCCAAAACGTTCATGGAATAGATGGATTAGGTGACATAGGTATAAAACCTAAAAATCACAAAATCGAAACTGAATCTGCTCAAGATTTTTATAAGAAAGTACTTGAGGAGGAAGATGAAATAGAAATTGTAACACTAGGACCATTGACAAATATTGCTGGCTTAATACAAAACAATGAAGAAAAATTGGAGAAAATAAAGCACTGCTACATAATGGGTGGCAGCTCAAATGCCCTAGGAAATATTACAAAGTTTGCTGAATACAATTTTTGGGTTGATCCCGAAGCAGCAGATATTGTTTTAAATTCAGGAATTCCTATAACTGTGATTGGCTGGGACCCTTCACTTTATGATGCAATGATTGATACAGAAAAAATCCAAGAAATTGATGCTATCGGTACAAAGTTCTCAAAATTTACCAACGATATTCAAGTTGTTTTAAGAGAAATGATGAAAGACATATTTGGAAGCGACAGTTATGATTTACCAGACCCCCTTGCAATGTCTGTTTACTTAGATAATGAAATCATAAGTCAATCCGTTGAAGTTAATGTAAGAGTTGATACTAGAGATGGAATGACTAGAGGAGGTTGTATTCTTGATTTTCTGAACTTGGAACCTGAAGCTCCAAAAATCAGAGTCGTACAAAGATGTCATGGAGATAAGTTCTATAGTCTATTAAAAAATAGCCTTGCTTAATGGTTGCAAGTGACTCAGTAATCGAATTAATTATTCTACAAGTTAGTGTTGCATTCAGCCCTGGATTAATAATTGCCTTGATTGTAAATGAATCAGTCCAAAAAAGTAGAAGAAATGGACTTGAGGTTGCTACAGGAGCAGCAACAGGAGCAATCTTTATAACAATAATTACAGCGAGCGTCGTTACTTTTATCTTTAATTTAATCCCACAAATTTTAACAATGATCTACATTGTTGGAATTATCTATATTGTGTACAAAGGAATTGTCACTATAAAAGCTGAAATAAAAATAGATGATACAAATATTAATGCAGGATCCTTTAACGCAGGAATGCAACTTAATTTAATAAACCCTAAGATGTGGGTATTTTATCTTTCTGTCTTGCCCATATTCGCTACAGAAAATGAGAATGTTTTTGTGCAACTTATTATTCTTGGAGCTATAACGATATTTGTTAATCTGATTGCCGATATTAGTTATGCATATATGAGTAGTTATTTTTTTGAAGATTCTTCAGTAAAAACAAAAAAAGTAATCAATGCAGTAAGCGGTTTTTGTTTAATTCTGATAGGTATTTATTTATTTTTTAGTAGATTTCTTGGATTCCTTTGAATCATCATCTTTAAATAATTCAGCAACTGCACCAATACTTCCAAGAGTTGCAGAAAGATCAGCAGGTAAGAAAATTTTAGTAGCTTTGCCGTTTGCAACTTTTTCGAGAGATTCAAGATATTTAATTGCGATCAAGTCATTTGTTGGATCACCCTTGTGAATAGCGTCAAAAACTTTTTGTATAGCTTCTGATTCACCATCAGCAATGGCAATTTTTTCATATTTTTGAGCATCGGCTACTGCTTTGAGTGCTTCTGCTTCACCCTCAGCACTTAAAATTTGGGACTGTCTTTCGCCTTCCGCAGTCAAGATAGCTGCTCTCTTTTCACCCTCAGCTTCTGTAACAGCTGCTCTTCGATCTCTTTCAGCTTTCATGACTTTATTCATTGCATCCTGAACGTCTTGTGGTGGGTCAATTCTTTGAATCTCAACACGAACTACTCTTGTACCCCATTTATCAGTTGCTTCATCAAGAATGAGTTTTAAAGATGTATTAATTGTTTCTCGAGAAGTAAGTGCTGCATCAAGCTCTAGGTCACCAATAACATTTCTCAAATTGGTTTGTGCAAGTTTTGTTGCAGCAGTTATAAAGTCACCTACGTTATAAACTAATTTTTTTGGATCAGTCGGTTCATAATAAATGACTGCATCAACTGTAATTGTAACGTTGTCTTTAGTGATTACTTCTTGTGGTGGAACATCTATAACTTGTTCACGCATGTCTACAACAATTAATCTCTCTATACCAGGAATCACTATATTTAAACCTGAAGTTGCTTCACGATTGTATTTACCAAATCTTTCAATTAAGCCTTTTTCAAATGGCCTTAAAATTCTAAATATTCTAAAAGCTACAAATACTAAAAGACCAAATAGTATTACGCTTCTTACGAGTGAAAAGATAAATTCCATAGTATTAGTTTATTATTGATAAAGTTATACGTTGATTTGTTTAACTATTTGTTTCTTCTGACTCTTTTTCTTCTTGTTCATACCTACTTAAAGCAAGCATAAACATGATGAATAGAATCAATGAACCTGCAAAATATGTAAGAGGTATGATTCTGATCTCAAGTGCATTTAAACCGTCGATTGATGCAGGAGCAGGGCCTCTTGGTGCATAAAGAAGAAAAAGGAAAGAATTAATAACTAGCCAACCAAAAGTAGCAGCACCAACAACTAAAAATCCAAGCCTTCTACCAAGATTTGTTGCATTCAAGACAAAAGTTGAGCCAAAAAAAGAAAGTATGAAAAATATAAATAGAACTATTCCGGTAAAAGTAAGGTTGGACGATAAAAGTGTCCTCATTATTTCACGCATCAGGTGTCATTCCTCTCAAATAATCTATTACTAATTCTATATCTGACTGTGGAAGCACTGCACCAAAACCAGGCATTTTTCCACCACCTACTCCATTCACTCCATACCCTTTACCGTTTACGGAACCATTAATGATAAAGTCAATAAAATCATCACGTTCTTTAAATTGAATGTTTACTCTTCCTCCCCTTAAAGCAGGCCCCAAGCCACCTGAGCCAATTTGTTTAGTGTAAGCAGCACCAGCAGAATAACCTGCAGTATGACATCTTGCACAATATGCATTAAATATACCTACGGCTCTAATTGCTTTATCGTAATCTCCGTCGAAAGTTGAATCAGCTATATCTTGGAAATCGATAAGCCACAGCTTTTGTTGGTATGCATTTTCTAAAAATGCTAAACCTGTTTCAGCTTCATCCATAAACTTGTCATATCCATCAGTAAGTATTCCAAGATTAATAACTTTTGTTTCAAGTTCAGACAAGAAACCTCTAACTATAGAAGCATCTTTCCTTCCAGGAATCGATTCCTCCTCGTCTGGATTAAGATTTAATACTGGAGTTCCTAACATTTCAGTTATCGTTTCACTGTATGCTGAGAGATCAGTTTCAACACTGTCATACAATCCATCTTCATCAGTATCAATACCGCTTTGTCTAGAAATTAACGCTGAGACGACCTCAACTGCTTCAATTGCGATTGGTAATCTAATTGGTGCCATTTCTATATCGTTTATTAACTCATTTTGTTTGGCTATTTCACTCTCAACTTGTAAATCGGAATTTTCTATTCTTAATAATGATGAATTTATATTTCCCTCAATTTCAAGCAATTCTTCATTTTGAGGAATTTGAAAGGAGTGTAAATACTCAATCAAATCACTTAATTGGCCGTCGTTCATAGGTCCACCACCTTTAAGACCCCAAGCTGGCATTGGTGAATTTGCTCTTCCATAGATAAGCCAATATAAAACTTCATCATCATCGTATCTGTAAAATACATCATTAATAGCAGGGGCTACCCAAGTAACACTTACCCCACTTCTTTTTTCAACATACGATGCAGCACCACCACTTCCATCTGCACCATGGCAGTTACCACACCCAAATTCTTCATATAAATGTTGCCCTCTTTCTACAGAAACATCATCAAATTCCTCTACAAAGCTTTCTTGTCTAGCTGGTTCACCTAAATAATATAAAGGAATCATAATTGTTAAAAGAGAAGCTAAAACAACAGCAACTGACAAAATCTTATCTAGCTGAGTTGTCTCAAGCTGGTCATCAGGTAAATATTTTTGAAGATTTCTTGGTACTTTTTTAATCTTTCCTGCACCTCGAAATCCGACAGCAGAAAAGTATGCAATTGCGCCGATAACAGCTAAAGCAATAAGTGTTATAAAAAGTGAACTATTCATTATTATTCCTCAGGTGCGGCAATAGTAATACATGAAATACCTTGGGGATATTTAACTGACATTCCAGCAGCACGTGGAGATTCTATGATAGAACCCGTATCAATAATAAATTTTCCAGATGAGTTTACATTCACTATGAATCTATCAAGATTACGAGGTGCTGGTCCAGCGTAGTATTCACCAACCATATTATATTTTGATCCGTGACAAGGACATTCAAACCCTTGAGAGGTATTACACCAAGGGACTCTGCAACCAAGGTGTACACACCTTTGATAAACAGCAACAAGTCCATCAGCAACTGTTCCACTATCAGAAAATTGTGAGTTTCCTGATTGTTCGAATGGTAATACATAAGCTCTAGCAGCTGGGATGAAAGCAGGAATCACAGATCCATCAGATTGAAAAATTTGGTCTTTTAAATCTTGAACTCTTCCTGCGTCAATCTTAGAACCAAAACCTCCAGAGACTTTAGGATAGAAAAATCCCAGCCAGGAAATTAATTGAATTCCGGCGAAAGCGCCGAAAGTAATTCCTAATGCTTTTCCCAGGAATTGTCTACGAGTCATTCCAGCTTCTTCTTCTGATATTTCTTCGTAAATAATTTCTTCTTTTACTTTTATTGATCCATCTGTTTGAATATCATCTTTTTCTTCAATATCTTCAGATAAATTTTCTTCTTCATTTTCAGGTTCATCAGGAGCTAAAAAGTTTGTTTGTGATTTATCTACTTTTAGTGCTCTCTTATCTAAATTTTTCTTCCAATTCAGCCTTTTATTTACAGCTTTAGGCGTTCTACCAGTGACTACTGCAATGATTCCAATGACGCCAAATAAACCGATAAAAGCAATTGCAATAAATGAAAGTTGTACCAGGCTCATTCGAAATGGACCCAGTCAAGTAAGTCATCAAACCAAACACCATCAATCCAAGGATATGTCCAGTTCCAACCTGGGCCTCTAAATAATATACCAATTAAACTCAATGTTCCCGCTCCTGCCAGAAAAAATGTCCAAAGCATAATTGCATATTTTCTTTTTGACGGTTTATTATCCTTATTTCTATCTATATATGGAATAGCCATAAATGCTGCCACACCAATAATTAAAGGAATCATAACTCCAGCAATCTGTGGATCCCAGTATGAAAGTAATTCTTGTAAACCAAGGAAATACCATGGTGCTTTTGCAGGGTTTGGAGTAATGTTTGGATTTGCTTCTTCAAGTAATGGGGCCTGCAAAATTGCGCTAATAAAAATAAGAAAAGCTGTCATAGCCATCAAAGATATAAATTCTGGAAGCATTAAATGTGGCCAGGTGTTTACTTTATCTACTGGCTCAGAAGTAGGTTTTTGTATCGGTTTGGCTTTTACAACTGTCAATAGTCTCTGTGTAACTCTTGTTTCTGGAGCAAAATCAACTTCAGCTGGTATATCAGCTTTTACAGCTGCTGCTGGTGCTGGTGCTTCTTTGACTTCAATTGGTTTTACATCTATAACTTCTGGTTCTTTTGAAATAGTTGTAGGCTCTGCCTCACCCTTCATTTCAGCTAATGCTTGCTCTACAGATATACCTAAAGCTTTTGCTCTTGCCTCAGCTGTTTTTATTAATAAATGTTCTGGAATATCAACCATATATATAAAAACTAGAGGGGACCAGAGATCCCTCCATCCTTTCTGACTCTCCAAAAATGGATCGCCATAAATATAACGATTATGAACGGGAGAAATAAAACATGTAAAACATAGAAACGGAGCAAAGTAGCTTCTGTTGCTTCTAATCCTGCAAATAAGGCAAATTTTACCTGAGCGCCAATTACAGGTGTGTAGCTAGCCATGTTTCCTCCAACGGTAACCGCCCAAATAGCTAACTGGTCCCATGGAAGAAGATACCCAGTAAAAGATAAAAGCAAGGTTAATAAAAGCAAGATAACCCCAATTACCCAGTTAAACTCTCTTGGTGCTTTATATGCTCCATGATAAAACACTCTTGACATGTGAAGGAAGACTACGATGACCATTATATGTGCAGCCCACCTGTGCATATTTCGTACTAATGAGCCAAAAGCTATTGAAGTTTGTAGAGATTGAATATCAACATAAGCCATTTCAGTTGGTCTAAAATAAAACATTAACCATATTCCTGTAATTGTAAGAACAATAAATGTAAAAAAGCTTAAACCTCCAAGACATAATGTGTAAGACAATCTCACAGCATGTCTTTTAACCTTTACTGGGTGAAGATGGTACAAAACATTGTTCATAACAACATATGATCTGTTTCTTGGGCTGTCGGAATATCCTTTTCTGAATGGTGATCCTGGACGAAAGATACTTCCCCATAATGAGCTTTCCTTCAGTGAGTCCCCTAGACCTGCACTTATATCTTTTACACGATCTCTAAACTTTATTTTTTCATTCTTCATTTAAAGTCTTCCATATATATATCCATGTCTATCATTTCTTTCTCCAGAGTCTTCATCCCATGGAGCTTCATAGACACCGTTATTAATTGCTGCATCTGCCAACGATCCTGCAAATTTACCCAAAGAAATTACTCCTGTTGGACATCTATCAACACATAATGCACATCTAGTACATGCATCTTCGTCAACAACAAAAAATCCTGATTCATTTTCTTCCATACTTGGTGCTTCAACATTGATAGAGTCTTCAATAGCATCTGTTGACAAGTAGTGAATACATTTCCATGGACATATATCAACACAACCTTCGCATAAAATACATTCTGCTTCATCTATGTGTAGAAATTGTTTCGGTCTTACTCTTGATGAAATCTTTTCAGCATCAACCATGGCAAGGTTGTATTGTTTTTCAAATTCAGGCATCTCAATAAGTACTTCTGATTTAGCCATCAGCACCTACCTTTACTACTTCTTTTCCATAATCAGAAATTCTTGTTTTACCTCTCTCTTTTGCTTCATTGATATCCTGAATTAAATATCCAACAACAAAAGCGGTTACTAATGCACCTGTAGAAATTCCAAGTTGAATAATATCTTTAAGTGCTCCAAGACTGAGACCAATTTCATTACCAAGAAAAAGAATAGGCGGAAAGTTTATAAATTCTCTTTGATTAGTCCATTCAAGAGGTCCCTGAGAAAGGTTAAGCCATTCAGATGGTAAAACTCCAAAAATTAGTGCGAATTGGATCCAGCTTAAGAAAGCAAGATATGTTGCTCTTGCCCATGTCATCTCTGTATCTTCCCAAGCTAACATTGCCATTCCAATCAAAAGAAGTTGCCCAGCTCCAAATGCTATTAGTTGGCCAATAGTTTGCATTAACCATCCTCGAGGCATCCAATTAAAGTAATCAATTACTTCCCCCTCTGGAAAACCAGCAAAATGTGCAATAATGACCCCGATAGTGACACCACCGATTCCAGCAAATATTAAAGCTACGCCGATTTTGTATCGATTAGTAAATATAAAATTTAACAAGTTTCCCTCTACACGTCATTAACTCAAAACTTTCAATACCTATTGTATCAAGAATTGGGTACATAATATAAATTTTATAACGGTACTTTTTTAAGAAATTACATATTTTATTGACGTATTTTTTACAGATTAATAGTAAAGTCAAATTGAGAACTTACTATTTAAACAAATGAAAATAAAAATTTTTCCAAAAAATGAACAAGAATTTTCAAAATTTTTTATTGTTGTTATGCCCTTTTTATTATTACTTTTTGGAGGTATATCACTATTAAAAGAAGCTTATTTTCTTTTTGTGAATATTCTTCCCCAAAATATTGTATTTAATTACGGTTTTCTAGATATATTAAATAATCATATAACTTATAGCCTTTTGCTATCATTCTTAATCGTATTTTTAACTTCATATCTTTTACCAAAAACTCTTGGCAGGAGGTTGGTTATATTTCCAATTTTCTTCCTAACCTCACTAGGTGTAATAGGTTTAGAGTCTTTAGATTTATTATTAGGGTTTTTGTTTCCCAATAACTTTTTTTCTTTTGGTAATACAAGTTATACAATGCTCTTCAAAATTTTAATTTTGTTTGCTTTTGTAAGTCTTTTATCAATAAATATTCTTGCCAAAAAAGAGGCTTCCATGTTTATAAGTGCGCAATATTTATATGGAGCAGCTTTATTTTATGCTCTTTCATTAGTTATTTATCGTGGAAATTTTTCTGTATTTAGTGATAATTTTTTTATTAACTCTATGTATGTATCTACACATATATATGTTGGATATTCTTTTGTATTTTTAGCATTGCTTCATTTTATGACTACAAAGGGAATCAACGGAACATTATATAGTAAAACTTTAGGATCAATTAGTTTTTGGGGATATCTATTTTTATTGCCATGGACTAACTTTAAATTTTATTTTGGTTCAGTTTTGCCTAATTGGATTGAAAACATTTCACTTTATTTATCATTAAGCTTGGCTCTACCACTGCTTGCAGTCACAGTTAATTTTTTTAGAACTGTAACAACTAGAGATGAAGAAAATAAAATAATTTATGGCCTTGTTAGTTTTTCGTTTGGAATTTTCCTAGTAACTAATCTCTTTCAAATTGTTTCATCATTATCAAACATTATCCCCATACTTAGTCTTACAAGTTTTGAAATTGCAATAAGATATGGCTACGTTTTTAGTTCTATATTGATATCTATTGCTTTTATTTATTATCTCATTCCAAAGATCTTTGGTAGAGAAGTAAAATATACAAGACTTGAGTCTCTTACTGCCTATACTTTGAAAATTGTTGTATCTGGCACATTATTCTCTAATGCTTTAATAGGTATAATTTCTGGGTATTCGTGGAATGCTGGTGCAAATGCAGGAAATCCAACAATATATGGTGAAGGTTTTGCGTTGTTATGGTCGCTAATAAGTACTCCTTTATCAGTAAATTTGTTTTTATCAGTTTTGCTCCTTTTACCATTTTTTCTATTCTTTATATCTGTGATAAAAGCCATAGTAAATGGAGAAATCACAGAGGCTGAAACAATAGAGCTTACAGAAGAAGAGCTTCCAGTATGAGTGAACTCTTAAGTAAAGTCGCAGAAATATTAAATGCTCCAGAATCGTTGGTACAACGATCTGCAGAGGCTAGAGCGGAAGCATCAGGTAAAAGTGTTGATGAGGTTTTACAATCTTGGGCAGGTGGTGAAAGTGTAGCTGCTGTCGAAAAGAGTGTGGAAGAACCAGCACCTGTGGAAGAACCAGCACCTGTGGAAGAACCAGCACCTGTGGAAGAACTCACAACTAAAGATGAATCTTCGATTGATGTTCAAGAAGATGATGATGAAGAAATTGTTCAACTTTTAATAGAAGAAGAACTTATAGAAGCTAAAAAAGAGAGTTCATTTGCAGTCTTAATGGGAGTAATTGGAGTTGTAGTATTCACATATTTATTTGCTTTTTCAATTCCAAAACAACAAAGCGAAGATCTCGTATTGGAATCTTTAAATAATTCCGTACGCGTAAGTGAAGAAATTCTTGAAGGTGCAACAGTTTATAATCAACTTAATTGTCAATCATGTCATACACAGAATGTGAGGGTGCTAATACCTGATTCACAAAACGGAAAAGTTTTAAAGAATAGGTTTGCAAATAAAAATTTAATTCTTAATACTGGATTACTAAGGTTAGCTCCAGATTTATCTACTCTTGCATCCAGAGAGCCAACAAATGATGGGGACTGGCTTAAAAAATATTTGACCGATCCATCATCAGTAAAAGAAGAGATTCCGCATCCATCAATAAATTTCTTAAATGAACAAGATTTAGATTATTTGATAACTTATTTATTATCTTTAGGAAGTACAAATGAGTGAACTCTTAAGTAAAGTCGCAGAAATATTAAATGCTCCAGAATCGTTGGTACAACGATCTGCAGAGGCTAGAGCGGAAGCATCAGGTAAAAGTGTTGATGAGGTTTTACAATCTTGGGCAGGTGGTGAAAGTGTAGCTGCTGTCGAAAAGAGTGTGGAAGAACCAGCACCTGTGGAAGAACCAGCACCTGTGGAAGAACCAGCACCTGTGGAAGAGATTGAAAAAAAAGAAGATAAAAATGAAATTGTTTCGGAAGAAAAAGAAAAACCACAGACATTATCTTCTTCAAGAAATACCAAAAAAATAACTCAAAAAATAGCTTTTGCTAATAAAACATTAAATATCAAAGTTAATGCAGAAACTACTTTGCCTAGATGGTTAAATGTAAGTTTTGTCCTTATTCCTTTATTTATAGTAATTGGAATCATAAACACATCATCGACTCAAGAATGTGGTGAAAACGGCATTCTTGATATAGATAGAAAATCTCAATTGACAATTAATTGTGATGGTTCTGCTTTTGAAGGCAAGGGTGTTGGCTCAGCAAGTTCTATAAATTATATTGCTCTTGGACAACAAATATATTCTGGAGCAGCTGCTTGTGCAGGTTGCCACGGTGTGAATGGAGGTGGTGGTGTTGGACCAGCATTTACTGGGGGTGAGCTCTACACAACATTCCCAACTTGTAGTGATCATGCACTTTGGATTGAGCTAGGATCAGCAGGATGGCAAGCTGATGTTGGGCCAGCTTATGGTGCCGAAGATAAAGTTTCTATTGGAGGAATGCCAGGTTTTGCTGGAAAACTTACCGAAGATGAACTTTATGCAGTAGTTGTATTTGAAAGGGTTGTCTTCGGTGGTGGGGATACAAATGAAGTATTAGAAGATTGTGGTCTTCTAGAAACTGAAGAAGAAGTAACTGCTGAAGCAGTAGAAACATCAAGTTAAATAAACAAATAAATTCAAGTTGATTGTTTAAATAATCAAACTACTATTTTTTTTATGTTGCCAGCAATATATATTCATGTATTTTTGATCGCATTTAGTATTGTTCTTTTCTATGTAATTTTATAAAATATGGCCAAAAAAAAGAAAGAGAAAAGAGCCGTAGGTTGGAAAGAACACGTTGCTCTTCCTGATTTAAAGATTAAAAGTGTAATAGCAAAAATTGATACTGGTGCAAATGTTGCAACTATAGATGCTGCAAACATAAAATTTATTACTAAGAATGATATTAAGTACGTAAAGTTCACTGTTAAAAAAAGAAACAATACAATTAGAAAAACCTCTGCACCTCTTGCAGGATTTAAAAGAATAAAAAGCTCTAATGGTGATGTTGAAAAAAGACCGTACATAAAAACTGATATCCTGATGGATGGTATTACAAAAAATATTGAACTTACTCTTACCGATAGAGGACCTATGGATTACACGATGTTGATTGGAAGAAAAGCCTTAGGGAGAAGATGGGTAGTTAATCCATCCATAGGTTTTTTGACAAAGCCTTCAGGAGAATAAAAATGAAGATTGGAATTTTATCACAAGATATTAGATTGTATTCTACAAAACGTCTTTACGAAACTGCTCTTGAAAGAGGTCATGATACTGAAGTAGTAAGTTATTTAAGGTGTTACATGAATATTGCTAAGGCAAAACCTAGAATATTTTCTGCTGGTAGAGAACTAAGCTTTGATTCCGTGATACCAAGAATTGCTGCGACTTGGACGTTTTATGGTGCTGCTGTTGTTCGTCAATTTGAATTAATGGGGTCAGTATCGGCAAATTCGTCGGCTGGAATAAGTAGATCTAGAGATAAATTAAGAGCTCTACAGCTTATTGGAAATACAGGAGTGGAAATGCCGGTAACTGGATATGTTCATTTTTCAAGAGATGTCGAATCTGTTTTAAAAAGTGTTGGAGAGCCCCCTTTTGTTATTAAATTACTCGAAGGAACTCAAGGAAGAGGTGTCGTGCTAACAGAAACAATGGATGCAGCTATAAGTGTTATTGAAACAATGAAGAAGATAGATGCAAATATTTTAGTTCAAGAATTTATAAGTGAAGCAAATGGTGAAGACATAAGAGCAATTGTCGTTGGAGATAAAGTGGTTGCATCAATGAAAAGAATCGCAAAACCTGGTGAGTTCCGATCAAATGTTCACTTAGGAGGAAGAGCTGAAAATTACAATATTTCAAAAGAAGAGGAAGAAAGTGCTGTCAAGGCTGCACAAATTTTAAAACTTGATGTCGCCGGTGTAGATCTAGTTCAATCTGACAGAGGCCCTTTAGTGTTAGAAGTAAATTCTTCTCCTGGATTAGAGGGTATTGAATCTGCATCAGATATTGATGTTGCAAAAGAGATCATATCTTTTCTAGAAAAAAAAGTGGAAAATACGGATAAGTCAAAACCTATCGATATTTAATGAAATTTCTAAAAATTACGTACTGGCTTAATATTCCTTCATCCAAAACTTTTTTACCATATAAAACTACTGGGACTCTTAATAAAAATTCTTGATAGCCTTCTTCAACATCAACTTTTTTAATAGTAAAAAAGTAATTTAAAAAACTGAGATTTTTTAAACCTTTTTCACACAATTCACAATTTTCAGTAACGACAACACGTAATGTGGGCATATCTCTAATATAGTCAAATGAGGCCATGGACTTTAATATTTATTGTTTTATTAGCCGTAATAATTTTTGTCTCAGGGGCGATTGTCTTAAATATTATTTCTTAATATCTATTTTTTCACCATCAACGATACCTATTATCTCTGAGGCATTCTTATTTTTGGCAAAAATTGAAATCATACCCCATGAATCAGTAATTAATCCAACTTGATTTACCCCATCACTTTGATATGTTTCAGACCAAGTCATCTTAATTTCCTGATTTTGTATGTTAACACTTAAAACATCTCCAATATTTTTTCCAAGATCAGCTAGTTCATCCGGTGAAATGTTAGTTTGACAATTACCGTAATGATCTATCCACAAGATTTCGCCTTTTACCTCATCTTCTTTTTTTTCTGTCAAGGGAATCAAATATTGCTGAAGATTCATTAGATCAACTTCCTCACCACAATCTTTTATATCAAGCTGATTTGAGGCAATACCAGCAGCAAAGGGCGAAAATATGTCTCTGGCATGAAACGTGTTCCCATCACTAGGGATAATCCAGTTTTCATTTTCAAGGAGATATGCTTTTTTGGCTCCCCCTACAGTTGCGCATGCAAGATTTAATAATCCATTATCGGGTCCTATCATTACTCCCCAATCAGTTTCTATAGCAACAGGTTTTCTATCTGTCCCGACACCTGGATCTACAACTGCTAAAAGAACACCTTGTGGAATGTATTGAATAGCTCTCATGAGTAAGAGGCTTCCGTATTTAATATTTTGTGGTGGAATCCCATGTGAAATATCATTGACTTTGATAGAAGGGTCAATTCTATTAATAACACCCTTAACAATACCGACTGAGCCATCTGAAATTCCAAAATCTGATGCAAATGATAAAATTTTTGTCATTATTTAATTATAAGTAATCTACTGAACTTAATAAATGGTTATATTTTTAACGATGTTGATTTAAGTAGTGTATTCTAAAAATATATCAAGAATGAAAAAAACATTAATAATTATATTATTAGTTGTAATTTTGGGGGGATACTTCTTCGCTGGTTACAATGTGTACAGCCAAGCTGCTTTAGTTGAGTGTTCAGTACCTGAAGTAGATAAAAATAATAGACCTGACAATTTTTCTCTTTCTGATAAAGATGTTTTGTGGGATCCATCAGAATATTTTGTCAGAAGTTATGAAGTAGTAAATATTGAAATACCAAATGAAAATATTACATTAGGTTCATGGTGGATAGATGCGCAGAATAACAATGGGCCAACAATTTTGGTTCTACATGGATTAGGAAGTAGTAAATATTCTCCTGATATGTTGCTAACTGCTGGAATATTGTTCCAAAACGGATTTAATGTTCTTGCTATTGATTTCAGAGATCATGGTGATAGCACATGCGAAGACGGGTTTCATTCGGCGGGACAAAAAGAATCTGATGATGTTGTTGCCGCTTTGAATTGGATTATAAATGAAAAAGATATTACGCCAAACAATATTGGAATTTATGGATCGTCTTTGGGTGCACTAGTTGGATTATTGACTCCTGCTAAATCAAATAATTTTTCTGCTTTAGCTGTTTTAGATGCTCCATTTGATTTTGAAACTTTAGTAAAAGAGGAACTAATTTATCAAGATTTTACTGAATTGCTCTGGATGCCACTTTATCATTATGTTTTAATCTTTGAGGGCGTCAATTTATTAGCAGACAATCCAGCAGATTCTTTAAAAGCCAGTAACAATCAGCCAATTCTAATATTTAATGGTATGAATAATGATAGAGTGCTCTCGCATCACACAGATGATTTAATAGAATCAGCCAATAGTATTGGTATAGAAATAGAAGTTAATCGTTATAAAGAACTCGGACACACACGTGTCCTTTATGATTATCCAGAAGAATTCGCTGAAAAATTAATTCAATTTTTTACAAAAAATTTATCTCAATGAAAAAGTTATTTTATTTTATAATTTCAATTTTTATAGTTTTGATGTTTGGTGCTGGGTGGTACTTTTCAGGATTGATTTATAGTGTTGGTTTAAATCCAGAATTTACTGACTCAGGAAGTGTTGGAACCGCAGAAGATAGAGTAAAAATTGATTCAATAAATTCTTCAAGCTTAACCTTTGATATTCAAGAAGAACAATGGGGTTATCTCTATGAAAATGGTGTGTATGGAATTATTGGCCAAAATGGAGATGCAGTTGTTGGTAAAATTTTATCCGTTAATGAAAATTTGGTTACACGAGAACTTATACAAATTAGTGGAACTTTGGTCGAAGGAGACCTTATAAGAGATTCTGCATTAATTGTGAAAGACGAAGATACGAATAAATATAAAATTTTAGGTTCTAACAGCTGGTCAGGTCAGGTCTCAGAGGGCGTGTATACTCCAAAATCAGTCGCTGATTTAGATTTTGAAACTGTAACATACACATCTGAACTTGGAGATTTTCCTGCGTATTTAACAAATGATGGGGATAAAGGAATTGTAATTTTTGTTCATGGATTTAGGGGTGATTACAAAAGAGAGGTCTTCGCAATGGTACGTGGTGCAGAGTTTGCTGAAAATGGATACAGATCAATGATTATTTCTTATAGAAATGACAGAGGACTACCTCAAGATCCTTCAGGAATTTTTCAATATGGTGTAACAGAATGGAAAGATCTTGATTCAGCGATAGAAAAAGCTAGAACGCTAACTGACAACATTGTTTTATTTTGCATAAGTGGCGGTGGAGGTCCTTGTTCTTCTTGGTTAGGAAATGCAGAGAATCAAAACCAAGTATCAGGTGTAATTTATGAAGCCCCAGTAATAAGTTTTTGGGAAAGTGTAGAAATTAATGGAGAGTCAAGATTTCCATGGGTTCCTTCTTCACTATTTAGTTATTTCAAGATATTTACTGAAATCAGATATGGCGTAGATTTTGATTCCATGGACTTTAGATATGACTTAATTGATTCTCAAATTCCAGCTTTATTATTTCATGGTGATGATGATGAATGGGTTCCCGTCTCAATGTCTGATTTTATTGCATCTAGTAGAGACTACAAATACACATACAAAAGATATGAAAATGTGGGGCATGTAACTGCATGGAATGCTGACCCTGAAGATTATCGAAAAACAATCAAAGAATTTCTTAATTCGTTAGATTAAAGATTTATAAATAGTTTCTAAATTATCAGTAGTTTTTAACCAGCTATAATTTTTTGATTTTTCAAAACAATTGTTCGAAATTTCTTTAAATTTTTCTTCATCGTTTAATAATTTTTTAACAAAATTATTTACTTCTCCATCTATTAAACTTTCTGATAAATACCCATTCTTGTTGTTTTCAATAATTTCCATCAACGATCCATTATTAGTTGTTAGTACAGGCACCCCCATTGTGTTAGCTTCGATAGCAACAAGCCCAAAAGTTTCAAATTGTGAGGTATGAATCAATAATTTTGCTTTATTTAGTAATTCTATAATTTTTATTTGAGGAAGATTATCTAAGAACTCAATATTCTCTTCCAAATTAAAATCTTTGACAGTTTTCTTAAGCTCCTGTAAATATTCGTTTCCATACTTGCCACTAGGTCCCCCAATAAAAATACATTTAAAATCATTTTCAATTTTTTTAAAATTATTTAAAAATTCTAAGGTTTGAAGTTGTCCTTTTTGTTCTTGTATTCTTCCAATAGATAAAAAAATGTTTTCTTTTTTAACTGACAAATTAGGAGAAAATATTTTTCTATCAACTCCTGGAATAACTTTTTTAATTTTATTTTCATCAACTTTGTATGTATCAGTAATCAACATAGTTTCAAAAACTGAAGAAGCAGTAACTACATCAGATGATGTCATTACTATTTTTTCGCAATCAACTCTTTCCTTGTTGTAACCGTCTAAAAAAACCCCCAAACTGTGAGATGTAAAAACAAAAGGTATGTTTAATTCATTTGAAATCTCTTTTGCAATAAGACCTGACAACCAATAATGTGCATGAATTACGTCAAAGCTTTTAAGTTCTAAGGATTCTTCAAGTTTATTTTTAAATGTCTGCAAGTGTATTTCTTTATCCTCCACATTTAGTTCAGGTTCAAATATGTCCAACGAAATAAATTCAAGATTTTTATTTTTAAAACTCTCTGCTTTTTCACCTGTTACAACAGTTACATTGTGCTTCTCTGATAAGTGTTTTGAAATTTGTTGAACGTAAACACTCATACCTCCACCATCATTTTTTCCTATTTCACTGAAAGGAGAAGCGTGAAATGATAATTGGAGAATATTCATACTTTAATTTTTAAATCATACAATTGATGGACTTCTCCACCAAAGTTAAATTTATATTTTTCTTCACCTTTAAGAAAATCGAAATACTGTTTACTTTTTTTCATGCTGTTTTGTAAAAGTTGATCGTTTAAGTAAGTTCCCGTATTAAATTCATCTAAATTATGGTCTCTGCATGAGTTGTACAGGTACTCTACCTTTTCAGATTCATAGACAAAAGCACCAGCAATCATTAAATTTTTCTGTTTAAGATAATGAATTTTCCAATTATTTTCTTTAAAAAGGGCTTTATAAAACTTTTCAATCTTCTCTGTCATATACTTACCTTTTTCACCAGTTGATTTTCTATGCAATTTGATGAATTCATCAAAAATAGTCTCATCTTTTGATTGCTCGTAAGAAAAATCATCGAACTTATCCTCAAATATCCTTTTTTTTCTTTTTAGTTCATGCCTATTTTTTTTACTTAGACTTTTTAAGTAAGAATCATAGTTGTCAGGCAATTCAAGATAGACCGCAATATCACTTTTCTCTATTTTGATAGAAGAAAATGAGTGGTGATTTAGGAATTCACTTACTTGAAAATAGCTCAACGAATCAAGATCAAAGTGGTTTATATTCAATTCACTTATTTGTTCTTTAGAGAAAAAAGGGGTTATTCGATAATCAACAAAATCTCTGTTGAGATTAAAAGAAACGGCTCCTGAATCAATTTTGTAGTAATCAAATAGTTTTTCAAGATTAGATTCATTCAATATTTCTCCAGCTTCTATAAATTCTAGATTTATGAATGGGGAACTAGCTACAAGATCTTTAACCACAGAGTCTAGAATAACCCATTAATGAGATTTAATACATCTACGAAATACAAAGAAAATAAAAATGCGATTAAATAATCATAAAGATAAATTTGTGTCGTGAGCTCTGAAAAATATTTGTACTCTCTTCTATTTCTTTGAAATAAGAAATTTAAAATTGTTGTAGATATTGAGACTAAACCTGCTGCGATAAAAATATATTGAAAACTAAAACCTAAAAATAAACTTATGGTTGTTATCACAAAAAATGAAGCAAAAAAATTAAAAAAGTATTGATAGTTACTAAATTGAATGTTTAAAAATGTTGCAAGAGTTTTTATAAAGAAGAGCATCAAGAATAAAAATGTTAAATAATCTAAATTTTCAATAAATTCTTTGGAAACGCAAAAAGAAATAATGTAAAAACTAATTACTGTCACTAGATACGAACTACCAAATGTTGATATGCTTATTTCATTAAAAACTAGATATAAAATTCCAACCAAAATCGATACTAAAAATATCGTTCCTTTTATATCGTCAATTTCTAGGAAGGATGTCAGAACCGGGATAAACGAGATAGACAATAATAAAAGAATAAAAATAAATTCGTTATTGTCTGTTCTTAATTCGCAAAGTAATAATTCAAGTTGCCAAGCTAATGCTAAGCCTACAAAACACGCGATAATCAGGCTACTGTTGTTCAAAAAAATAGTAATGAAAATACCAAAAGTTAAAACTGTTTGTACGTATCTAAGTTGGGTTTGTAACATTATCCTCGCGAAAATTTTACCTAGATATGCTTGAAAATTAAAGTGATTTGTATATAATTAAAAAACACTACATTTAGTGTCAAAAACAGTGGCATATACTACATTTAGTTATAAAAAGGAGAAATTGTGGCAAAAAATTCAGGGCTAAAGATAAATAGGAAATATACCTCACCTGGTGATCCTTATAAAGATATTGTTTGGGAGAAAAGAAGCTCCAAGATAGCCAACCCGGATGGATCAGTAGTTTTTGAAATGAACGATGTAGAAATCCCATCTACCTGGTCACAAGTAGCAACAGATATTATGGTTTCAAAATACTTCAGAAAAGCTGGAGTTCCTCAAGTAGATGAAGATGGAAACGAATTGCTTGATGAAAGTGGACAAAAAATCTTAGGTCCTGAAACATCATCAAAACAAGTATTTAATAGACTTGCCGAAACATGGAGACATTGGGGAGAAAAAACAGGATACTTTGCCACTGAAGAAGATGCTCAAGCATTTGAAGACGAACTAAAGTACATGCTTGCAACACAAATGGCAGCACCTAATAGTCCACAATGGTTTAACACAGGTTTAAATTATAAATATGACCTTACAGGTAAAGCACAAGGCTTTTGGTTTGTTGATCCTGCAACAGGTGAGTTAACTCCAGGAGAAGATTCATACTCAAGGCCTCAACCGCATGCTTGCTTTATTCAATCTATTGATGATGACCTTGTGAATGAAGGGGGGATCATGGATTTGTGGGTTAAAGAAGCAAGACTGTTTAAATTCGGATCTGGTACAGGTACAAACTTTTCAAATTTAAGAGGAGAAGGAGAAAAACTTTCAGGTGGTGGAATGTCATCAGGAGTTATGTCTTTCTTAAAGATCGGTGATAGAGCTGCTGGCGCAATTAAATCTGGAGGAACTACCAGAAGAGCAGCAAAAATGGTAATCCTGGATCTTGACCACCCAGATATCGAAGATTTTATAGAGTGGAAAGCAATTGAAGAAGATAAGGCAAGAGCACTAATAGCAGCCGGTTATCCGTCAGATTACAACGGAGAAGCTTACGAAACTGTTTCTGGTCAAAACTCAAACAACTCTGTAAGAGTCCCTAATGATTTTATTAAAGCCCTTGAAGCAGATGGAGATTGGGAACTTACTGCAAGAACAGATGGATCAACTATGAAAACTGTAAAGGCTCGAGATCTTTGGAACAAAATTGCAGATGCAGCATGGAGATGTGCAGATCCAGGTGTTCAATTCAATACAACCATTAACGAATGGCATACTTCACCAGCTGGTGGTCAAATTAGAGCATCAAATCCATGTTCTGAATATCTATTTCTAGACAATACAGCTTGCAACCTTGCTAGTTTGAACTTAGTAAAGTTTTACGATGATGAGAAACAAGTTTTTGATATTGATTCTTATAAACATGCCTTGAGAATTTGGACAGTTGTGTTGGAAATATCAGTTGAAATGGCACAATTTCCTTCAAAAGAAATAGCCCAAGGTTCATATGATTACAGAACACTTGGTCTTGGTTATGCCAATTTAGGTTCGCTTTTAATGAGAAAAGGAATCGCCTATGACTCTGAGCTTGGAAGGGCAATAGCTGGTGCCTTAACTGCAATGTTAACTGGTGAAGCCTATAAAACTTCTGCAGAAATGGCTAGTGTTGTAGGACCATTTCCTAAATATTCCGAAAATAGTGAAAACATGCTTCGCGTAATGAACAACCACAGAAAAGCTGCATATGACTCTGGAGATTATGTAGGAATAAGTCACGACTTGCTTCCTATTAATCAAGACCTCTGCCCTGATGATTTATTAAAAGGTGCTCAAGCTTCATGGGACGGGGCTGTAGAACTAGGTGACAAATATGGATACAGAAATGCACAGGCAACAGTGTTGGCCCCTACAGGAACAATCGGATTACTCATGGATTGTGATACAACTGGTGTTGAACCTGATTTTGCATTAATGAAATTTAAAAAGTTAGCCGGTGGTGGTTATATGAAGATCGCCAATCAATCAATAGGCCCAGCATTAAGTGCTCTTGGATACGATAGCGAGCAGACAAGCGATATTATTCAATACGTGATCGGATCCATGTCTCTCAACGGCTCACCGTTTATCAATAGTGAAACACTTAAAGAAAAAGGTCTTAATGATAATGATATAGAGAGTATTGAAAGTTCCCTCCCTGGAGCATTTGAAATTCAACATGCATTTAATGTCTTTGTTGTCGGTGAAGAAACCATGCAAAGGTTGAACATCTCTGAGGAGGATTACACATCTTTTGACTTTAACCTTTTAGAGGAATTAGGTTTTACAAAAACTGAAATTGCTGAAGCAAACAAATATATTTGTGGAACGCAAACAATTGAGGGTGCTCCTCATTTACAAGACAAAGATCTAAGTGTTTTTGACTGTGCCAATAAGTGTGGAAAAGATGGAGAACGATTTATTCACTATATGGGTCACGTCAAGATGATGGCTGCTGCACAACCATTCATTTCAGGTGCAATTTCTAAAACAGTAAATATGCCTAATGAAGCAACAATAGAAGATATAGAAAATTGTTATTTTGAATCTTCTGGACTTGGAATTAAAGCAATTGCAATTTATAGAGATGGATCAAAAGCTTCACAACCGTTGTCTGCATCTTCAGATGATGGTGAATCTGATGAAAGTGATCCTCAAGTTTCTGAGATTATTGAAAATGAATCTATGTTAATGCATGGAAACTTTGCTGCAGGAACAAGCCCAAGTAAAGCTTATGCAGGAACAAATAGGCCTCGTTTCTTGTTACCAGAAAGAAGAGAAGGATGGACACAAGAAGCAAAGATTGCGGGTCATAAAGTATATCTAAGAACTGGTGAATATCCTGATGGAACACTTGGTGAAGTATTTATAGATATTGCGAAAGAAGGTGCCACCCTTAAAGGAGTATTAGGATGTTTTGCAATAGCAGTTTCAAAAGGTTTACAGTATGGAGTGCCACTAGAAGAGTTCGTCGATACATTTACTTTTCAAACATTTGAACCACGGGGAATGGTTGAAGGACACGAAAACATAAAAATGAGTAACTCAATTATTGATTATGTTTTTAGAGCACTTGGTCTTGAGTACCTTAACAGGACTGATATTGTTCAGAATCCACCAAAAGAAGAGGTTAACGAACTTGAACAAGAGCCAAGTGCACCTGTTCAACAAGAGCCAAGTGCACCTGTTCAACAAGAGCCAAGTGCACCTGTTCAAGAACAATTAGTCGAACCAACAACTGAGGCAAATCAAATAGAAACAACTAATAGTTTTAAGGCGTCAGAACCTATATCTGAAGTTCAAGAAGTTCAGTTTTTGACAAAAGTTGAGGAAATTGAAACAACCGATACAGCTGAAGCTGTATCAAATTCAGTAACAACAGTTCAAGAAGTCCTTGGTGACATGATGGGAGATGCACCTGCTTGTAATGAGTGTGGGCATATAACAATAAGAAACGGTTCATGTTACAAATGCTTGAATTGTGGAAACTCTTTAGGTTGTAGTTAATTAAAAAATCTATATTTTATTGTATTTAATAAATATTGAATACCATCAAGGGCCTTGATTTTCTTTCCCTCAGAATATGAGCGCCCCTCATAGGCAATTGGAACTTCCAAAACAGATTTGTTATATTTTAAAAATTTAGAAAGTAATTCAATTTCAATTGAGAATCCCGTTTCCCTTAGTTCGGTATTTATAAAAAACTTTGAAGGCATAAGTTTATAGCAAGTGGCAACATCCGTTACTTTATAGAAATTAACAAATGAAAAAAATAAAGACATAACTTTATTAGCTAAAAATGTTCTCAAATAAATATTTTCTCTTTGCTTATTTCCAATAAATCTAGATCCAAGAATTAAAGAGTTTTGATTTGTTTGGGCCGCATCAAACATTTCAACAATATCTTCTGGAAAATATTCTAGGTCAGCATCATGAATCACAACATGAGAAGTTTTAATCAAACTTCTACTAAACCCAAGTGCTGATCCTTTTCCTTTCTTTTTATTTGTTTTGTGTAATTCAATCTTTTTATGCTGAGTTTCTAAGTTTTTAGCAATATTATAAGAGTTATCTGTCGAATTATTATCAATCAAATAGATTGAAGAATAAATATCATGTGATAAAAGACGATCTACTGATTCTTCAAGAAACTGTTCTTCATTAAAAAAGGGAACAATTACAGATAAATTTATCACCATTTAATTATATACCTCATATTATAATTATTACCTCGGGCGCTTAGCTCAGTCTGGCAGAGCGCTTCCCTTACAAGGAAGAAGTCACAGGTTCAAATCCTGTAGCGCCCACAAGGGTTTTTCAGAAATCTTTACATATATATACGAACTTGACCCACATTTGAATCTTAATTACTTATTTCTAAGTCTTAAATAAAAGAATAAATTTCCAAGAAAATTAGGAGTTTCTAATAAAAAGGCATACATTGCTGATTCAGGCACACCAAATAAAGTAATTCCCATTCCTCTATTTGCCAAGAGGACAGCGTAAAAATATACTATGTACTTTATATGGGTTACATTTTTTGTAGATAATACAATTACCGATCCTATAGAAACACACAATGGAACAGTGGTCATTAATCCAAAAATATTTGAGTCTGTATAAATATAAGGATGTATATCTGCCATCAAAACAGATAATGGAACAGTGCCCAATAAAGTTAAGAGATTGAAATATGAACCAGATGGTACATCCCCCATTCCTGGATCAGTTATATAAAAACTTAACCATATTAAAAACAACTCAATTGCAAGATATATATAAAATACATAAAAAAGAGTTTTGATGTAATTTTTTTCATTAGTCATTTGTGCCTTTCTTTTAAGTAATTATTGCAATATGATAAATCGTTTCAAAACACTTATTGTTAAATATTTGTTTCTATCCCCTACGTCTACAACAAATTACTATGAAGTTATGAAATACAAAAAAGACTTAGGTGGTTTATTTGTCCTTTTAGGTTTTACTTGGCAGATATTTGGCTCTATTCGCTCTAGCTACACTCCAACTCAAGCAATTCTTGTTGTTATATTTGCCTATATTGGGGTTCGCTTAACTTACTTCGTTTATTTTAAAAATAACAAACCATAACTAACTCATCAGAATATTTTGTCAAAAACTGTAGGTAGTATCTAGCAACTTTTGATACAACTCTCAACAGAGCTTATAGTCATTGACTCATAGAAATGAGACTTTCCAGTATTCCCTAGTATTCATTTATTTATTTCTTACAAAGGAGAAGTCACAGGTTAAATCCTGTAGGGCCCACAAAGGTTTTTCAGAAATATGTTCTATAAATAAACCCTTGCCCCAACATTTCCCCTACATTTGTTGAATGTTATTTACAAAATAAATAAGTGAGAGAAATTAAAGATTCAACCTTTGTCATTAAAATAATTATGTGGAAAAAGATCTAATAAATAATATTCAAAACTTAAAATTTCGTAAAGACATTAATTTTCTTAGAGCTCTGTCAGTAGTCTCAGTAATTATTTATCATATCCAAAAAAGTTTTTTACCAGGAGGATGGTTGGGTGTTGATATTTTCTTTTTCATTTCAGGGTACTTGATCTCAAACAAAATAATTTTTGAAATAAAAAATAACAATTTTCAATTCAGAAAATTTTACTTAAAAAGAATTAAAAGAATACTACCCGCATTACTCTCTACACTAATTTTTACAGTTCCTTTTGCTTTCTTTCTTCTACCTCCTTTTGAACTATATTTATACATAAGTAGCTTTCAGTCATCACTACTTTTTTACTCTAATTTCTTTTTTGAGAATTTAGATTTTTATAATTCTCCTTCAACACAATATTTTCCTTTATTGCATATGTGGAGCTTGTCAATAGAAGAGCAATTCTATCTGATATTTCCAATTGTTTTATTTTTAATTTTTAAATTAAGAAATAAATTAGTTTTTAAATTTATAGTATTAATTTTTTTAATTTCCTTATTGTTAAGCTCATTAGACTTTGGAAATTCTGTTTTTTATCACCTTCATTTTCGTATTTGGGAATTTCTTTTTGGAGTAATTTTTACATTTATAGATAGTAAGATATATTTTCGCAAAAACACTAAAAATTTTGGGCTTTTTATTATTTTGCTATCGTTTTTTTTCTTTGATGACTCATTGATAAATTATTCTTATACAAAATTAATTTGTCTTGCTGGGGTTTTTATATATTTAGCAAGATCAAATGAAAGTAAATTAATTACTTCCTTAAACGAAAATAAATTCATACAACAAATTGGTTTAATGTCTTTTTCTCTCTATCTTTTCCATCAGCCAATTTTTGTGTTTTTTAGAATATACGACAAAAATATTAATGACTTAAGCTCTTTTATATATATAGGTTTAATAATATTTTTATATATTATTTCTTTTTTAAATTGGAAATTTATTGAATTACCATACCAAAGAAGTTTTATAAAGAGTAAGAAGCTAGTCTTGAGTGTTCTATTTGTTGGTATGTGTGCTTCTACTTTAACCTTGTTAAACCAAGATAGTTTTATAAATAGATTTACAAATATTCCAAACAAAGCTCTTAAGTTAGCATTTAAAAATCAAGACAATATAAGTCAAAATGGGATTGATTGTGACAATAGGTCAATTGAAAATACTTGTATTTTTAAAGCACAAACATCTAAAAAAGATATTTATGTGATTGGTGATTCTTCTCTTAGAACATTAAGTACAGCTTTGCTTGAATACCAAAATAATAACTTTAACTTAATTCATCTAGGTGGTGATGATTGTATGTATTTAGTTGGTGAAAAATTAAGTAAGAATTCGTGTCCTAATAAAGAAATTCTTGAGATGGATAAATTTATCAATTCAATTAGCGATTCAGTTATTATTTATGGCGGAAGGCTTCCAAGATATTTATCTGGTAAAGGTTTTAATAATTCTTTTGTGCAGGAAGATAATGATATAAATGTAATTAAAAATTTTGATGGCAAGCTTACTCAAACAATTAAAATGCTCTCATCAAAAAATACATTAGTACTGATATATCCAATTCCTGAACAGGGATGGAATGTTCCAGAGTTATACTTTTATAACAAATATGAATGGGGAGAAACTATTTCATACCCCTCCTCAATATGGTACGAAAGGGTTGAAGATAGTAAATCTCTTTTGAATAGCATAAATGACAAAACTATATTGAGGGTATATCCGGAAATTATTTTTTGTGATAGTTTTGTTTATTCAGAATGTGTAGGAGCAATTGACGATCAAATATTCTACTCTGATGATGACCACTTATCTCTTGAAGGCTCACAACTTCTTGCTCGGGAGGTTGTTAGGGTTTTAAATATTGACTACTAATATTTATTTAAAATTTACAAAACTAAATATAAATTAATAGTTACAAATTTTTAATTTATTAGAATAATCGACATATTATTTTATTTTTTGAGTAGAAATCTAATCAGTTACCATTTGACTTTAAACTATTATAATTCGCCTATATGCCATTTAAAGAAAGTATCTTAAAAAACCTGAACAATCAAATCAAATATAGCAATTTAAATTACTATCATTTCATCATATTTGTTGTCATTATTTTTATTAGTTACCTGCTTGTTTACAGAACAGCGATCTATCTTGGAGCATTTGTAGATGAAATCGTAGCTTTAACTTCAAGTTATAACTTTTTCACAAGTCTAAATTTTGATGCAAGCAATTTAGACCCGATTTTTGATGGCAATTATAAACCAAACTTATCTACTGGACCTTTTTCTTCTTTAGGGTCTGCACTTGGTTGGATGATTTCAAAAAATCTCATAATAACTAGATTATCTAACTTTATTTGGGTTAACGTCTTCCTTTTATTATGTGTTTTGTTTTTATCAAAATTTTTTCAACTAGATAAGAATATTTTTTTTATTCTATCCCTTATTGCTTTGTTAATTCAACCTTGGTGGTTTGGTTCACTTTATTCACTAGGTGAAACGTTTAGTACTATATGTTTGTTTTTTGGATTTATTTTATTCAGTAAGAAAAGATCTATAGCAGTACTAATAATGAGCTTTGCAATTTGGTTTGGAAAAGACATTCATTTGCTAAGCTTTGTTGGATTTTATATTTATATCTTAATTAGAGACAAAAATATCAAAAATGTAATTAAAGATTTTATATTATTTTTGATCCCGCTAGTTGCTTGGCTAAGTTTGGTTTATTACAAGTATGACGGGACAGTAATGGATTGGTTTATTGATTTTTATAACTACAAGATTGCAAACAATCAGAGTGTTTCCAATGTAGATGGTGATAATAATTATTTTGATTTTGTTAATAATTTTAGAGATTCAGAAATTAGTACCTGGGGATTAGCTGATTTTTTAAGGACACTGGTTATGCCAATAATCTCTTATTTTGTTTTATTTAGTAAAAATATACTTGATGATAAAGGTTTAAGAAAAATTATTAATCCAATTTTTATATCAACTATCCCTCTTTTTGTTTGGTTTTGGTTATTTAGTCCCACTAAATGGATTAGGTACTCTCAGACATTTGTATTGACTTTACTATTATGTTTTGCATTCATACTCTCTCAAAAGAAAGAATTTAAATTGAAAGACTTAGTTTTAATATTTTTATGCTTTGGATTTTTTATAAGTTCAAATCTGTTGTTTGTTTTGTACAACTTTTTACTAATTACTTTTTTAATACTAAATACATCAAATTATACAATAAAAGTAACCCACATATTCCTTGTTGTTTTTCTTGCATTTAGTTTGGTAAATAATTATTTTGAAATACAAGATAAGGAAATTAGAAATTTTGAACTTTCTAAATGTATTAATAATCTAAATTCAAAAGATTGTTATCAAGAGTATATGAATAACTAAATATTGAAAAAATAATTATAAATCTCTTCTGTTATTTTGTCTCTTTTAAATTTCTTACTGGTTTTAAGCGCGTTAATACTTATTAATCTAATGTCTTCCTCAGATAAGTCTAGATATCTATCAATTGCATTTGATAGGCTCTTGGAAGATCCCGACTTAAAAATTAATCCGTTTTGCCCATCGATAATATGTTCGGCATAACCAACAGAGTCACTACAAATACAAACCAGATTTTGCGACATAGCTTCTATCAAAGTTAATGGGCCCCCTTCCATAATTTGACTATCTTGCTTTGATGTAATGAAAACAACATTCGCTTTATCATAAAATTTCATTTTTTCTTCATTACTTTTCCAACCATGAAAAAGAATTCTTTCAGTTAAATTAAACTTTTTTGACATATCTATAAGTTTTGCTTTATCAACACCATCTCCTACAATATCTAAAGTTATATCTTTCTTGCGAAAATCAATATTGTTAAAAGCATCAATTAACAAGTCGATCCCTTTTACTTCTGTAAGTCGTCCAATTGATAAAAAATTTATTTTACTAATTTCTTGCTTTTTTTGAATTTCTCTCTTAAAAAAAATCTCATCAATTGGTAATGGGATTATTTTGTAATTTTTTTTGCTTTTTAAAGTCTTATTTAATGTCGAAATAATAATATCTAAATTTAATGAGCTAATCGCAGAAAACTGATCAGTGTTTTTTATAACAAAATTTATAATTCTTTTTCCAAAAAACGGTATGTTTTTAACTATCCGTACGTCAGCACCGTAAGTACTAAAACAATTATTAAATGAATATACCTTGTTAACCATAGTTGTAACAAATGCTTGTGGAAGAAACCATTGAGAATATATGAAATCAGGTTTCTCTTTCTTTACCAATTTCATAAGAGCAAAGAATTGTGAAATAAATAAAAAAATAATTTTTAAAATATTTTTTTTATCTATGTCATAAGATGGTTTTAAGCCGTATTTCCATAAAGTTTGTTTCTTAATTGACCAGTGGTATCTAAATGGGACAACTCTATAATTATTTTGATAATATTCCTTCTCGTACCTATCTTTCATTGGTCGAAAAACAATTATATTTAAATCATTATAAGTATGTGTTAAAGAGTCAACCATTGAATTAATAAAATCAGGAGTCATATCATTTTCATCTGATTTGAAAGTAGAGGTTGATATTATTACTTTTTTCATTTCTTTGTAAACAATAAAGAAAGAAGATAAGTTAATACGTCAATAAACGTGGTTAGTATTCTAACTACAACGATAAAGGTGATTGCAGAAGTTGGGTCAAAAGACTCTGCAAGAAAAAATAAAAAAGTAGACTCTCTTACTCCAATTCCTGAAGGAGCTGTAAATACAAACATGCCTATGATTGTTGACAAAATATAAATAGATGCAGGCTCTAGACTATTTGAATCAAAAATAGCTGAAGAAACTGTATATAAAGCAGTTAAATGAAAGAATTGACCTAAAAGATAAATTGAAAAAGGTCTGAAAAGTTTAACTTTTACACTTCTCCCTTGTACTATTTCCATTAAAAGAACTGAAATAAGAAAAATAATTGAAAAATTTAATAAGCTTTCAACAAAATAACAAATAGAGATTATAACTGCGGTAACTATGATTATTACTTGTTCTATAAAATAATTTTTTGTTATTAATTTTCCTGATAATGTTGGATAGTGAAATTTAATTTCATTAATTCTTTTAATAATTACCCCAACTTTTAAAGGTATATATTTAGCTATATTTGAACTAAGCCATGCTTTGATAAGGAACCTTGGTTTATGGATGTCAAATAATTTTGACCATGCTATGGATTGTAAAAAAAATGAAATAAATATCAAAAAAACAGCAACTAAAAGAGAATAGGAGGGTAAAAGCCTTACTTTCTCTAATTCATATATTTCTAGCTTTTTCCATAAGTAATAGATTGATAATAAAAAAACTATGTAATTTAAAAATTTAATAGTTTTTTGTTCTTTATACTTTTCAGAAAGAATTTTTAAATTTTTAAACATATTTATTCAGAATGTTTAGCCTTGTAAATTAATTTTCGAATTTCAGTGTGATTCTTAAAGTTGTTAATACGAAGCAATATGTAAAGTAATAAAACAATTAATATAGTTATGTATCCTGTTCCTACAATTAATGACTGTACATTACCTGGGTTTGACCCATTTATAATATAGGGAAGAAAAAATCTCGATAATAAAATAATTCCTGGAGTGAGAAATAATGAAGTTATCCAGAAGATAGCAGTTTTTATTTTGTAAAGAAAAAAAGATTTAACAATTATTGAGATAGATTTTTTTACATAATCAAAATTACTACTGAAAAGTCTTGATTCTCTAGTTTGATTTATATTTCCTATTTTAGTTGATTCAACTTTCAATTTCTCTGATGCTGCTTGGAAGAGTGTTTCAATTGTATATGTAAAACTATTATTTGAAAATAATGTGTGTGCAGCTCTCTTGGAGTAAACCCTAAATCCTGAAGTCGCATCTTGAATTTTTAATTTTGTTATATTGCTAACAACTTTTGACCCAAAGATTTGAAGAATTTTCTTTGTATTTGAAAAGTGATCAATTTCTCTAAAAGTTCTAAAACCAATCTCAATATCTGAATTTTTATTGTAAGCATTGTTAAATAACAAGGGAATATCTTCTGGAGGATATTGATTATCTGAATCAAAAATTAGAACATAATCATAATTATTGATTTTTGTATAGGTCATTATTGAGTTAAAGACCTCAGATAATCCATGATTAACAACTGAGTTTAATATTATTAAGTTTTCATCATAACTTTTCAATATATTTAAGGTGCCGTCTATACTTCCGTCGTTAACAACTAATATGTCCACTTTAAATTTATCCAAACTAGCTTTTTGCAAAATTACAGATTCAATGCACTCAAGTACTGACTCCTCTTCGTTGAAACATGGGATAGAAATTAATATTTTTTTCATAAGTACTTATTCTACTTTTCTAAAGTTTCGTTTAGTAGGTTGATCTAATATTTTATAAATAAAATATAGAATTAATGTTGTTAAAAATGATAATTCAAATATAGATGTAGAACTTGAATATTCAATAAGTCTTAATACGTCCTCGTTAAGATATCCAAACCTGTCTATTAACTCTACTAGAGAATCCAAATCAATAACTAATAAAAATAGTTTAATAAAAATTACCGCAACAAAAGAGGAGCCAAAAATGGTTAGATAAGATCCTAAGTTTGAAATAGAATTAAATGAGCCTTCTATGTAATAACGAGCTGTATACATGGTATTGACACCAAAGGTATTAACTTGTTCGCTTAACGAATTTAACTCGTCTGTCTCGAAAGTAAAATATAAAAATAAACTAAATATATTTAAAATGTTTAAGATTCTAAATTCATTTTGGGATAAATATTTACAAGACAAGACTAATGCAACCGGAATTAAACTATACATGTATCTATATCCGTATGAAGAAGCAACTGATTGCCAAAGAATAACAATTCCCAATGGAACAAATATCATGGTTGATAAAACTATAAATAACTTAATTTGTTTTTTATAAACAAGTTTTATAATTACATAAAATATTGAAAACAGTACTGGAGAGAACCAAGCTAATCCAAATTCTTGAGAAAATAGTATCAATACAAAATCATTTAAAATACTAAACAGTGTCTGTATAGAATACAGTGATTGCAAGTCACTAAAAATTAAAAACTTATCAATTAGATTTACTGCAGGCCCAGCATAGTTATTAACCTTAGAAGGATTAAAACTAATAAAACCATACAAAATAAAAGTGTGATACAAGAATAATGTAGCCCCAGTTAAGAGGCCAAAAAAATAGTAGTAATTCTTATATAATAAGTATTTCAAATTTGACTTTTTGCCCATCAGTATTCTGGTAAAAAAAGGCAATAAAATAAAGTAATAATTAACCCACCTGATTGCCAGAAATAATATAGATAATAAGCCTACAAAATAAAATTGCTTTTTATTATCAAATGTTGAAATATAAATTATCAAAGAGACTGCAAATGCCTCATAAACAGGTGTCATGCTGAATCTTTCAAAAGCAAAATAAGCAAGGCCCGAACCAGAAAGTAGAAATAATAGATTAATAGAGTTAATTTTTTTAATATTTAAATTGTTCAAAGCTTTATCGATCAATAAAGCGGTAAAAAAGAAATAAGTAATCGAAGACAATGAATAAAAAAAATAAATAATATTGTTATTTTCGTGTAACATTTGGGAAAATAAATTATTAAATATCTTTCCCATAAATACAAATGGCGATGCCAGAAATCCAGCTCCAAAAGGATGTGTTGGAACAGGATTACTGCTTTTATTTAGCTTAGAAAAATTACTATCTTTATTAACTTGATTTGTATAGTCTAGATCAAAATCTAGTCCTACTGTATATGCATGAAAATAATAACTTGCATCATCATGTGAAGACCAGGGATGGGGCTCAGAAGTTCTAAAATCGATTTTAGTAAAAACTAGGAATACTAATAACATCATTAATATTGTTTTTAAATTTTTAAATTTTTTAGACGCCATATTTACATACTAACTTAAAAATTTATAACTAAACATAGCCATAAAAACAATATATATTGATATGATTAAAGGTAACTAACCATTTGAGGAAATATGAATGGTATTAACATTCAAGAACTAGAAGGCATTTTAGGTAGAAAACAATATAGCAAAATTACAAACTTGGATACTTCATTTTTAGAAGAAAAAAAAGTTTTAATTACTGGTGCAAATGGAAGTATCGGTAACAGATTAGTAGATAAATTAAAAAGTAATGAAAAAATAAATTTATTAGCTACCGATATATTTGGTGATTTTGAGTATTTAGATGTAACCGACAGTGAAAATGTAAAAAAAACAGTAAAAAAATTTGATCCCGATTATTTAATAAATTTGGCAGGGGCAAAGCACGCTCCCGAAGGAGAGATCGATACATTTAAAACATTTTCAATAAATACATTGGGAACTACAAACTTACTAGAAAATATTAGCAAAAAAACAAAATTTTTATTAACTTCTACTTGCAAATCTGCAAATCCTGAAATTGTTTACGGAGCTTCAAAGCTAATTGCAGAAAGAATGGTCTTGAATGAACAAGGAAGTGTGGCAAGATTTTTTAACGTTGTTGAAACCAGTGGTAATGTTTTTGAAATATGGAACAATATTCCTGATTCTGAACCAATCGACCTCGCACCAACATGTGAAAGACATTTTATTTCATTAGATGAATCTGTTGGACTAATTATTTTTTGCCTCAATAATGAACCTGGTAGATATATCGTAAACTCTGGACCTTTAATTAAAATGAGTGATGTGGCTGAAAGACTTTATCCAGAAAGAAAAACCAATATTATTGCTCCTAGAAGAGGGGATAGATTGTCAGAAAAATTTCTTTCAACAGCTGAATCTATAGAGTCTTATTTTTTAGGTACTGAAATTATAAAAGTTTCGAGTCTTCACGATTAATATTTTCTTGTGAAAAAATCATTAACAATCTCTATTCCTCTATTTAATGAAGAAGAGGGAATTCATAATTTATATAAAGAACTTATTAATGAAATTGAAAATATTCAAAAATATGTTGACCTTAAAATAATTCTTGTAAATGATGGCAGTACAGATTCAACACAAGTTTTACTTGAAAAGTTTTTTAAAGATAATATTTTTGAAATCGTTGCTCATAAAAATAATCTTAATCTTGACGGATTTCTTAAAACGTCGCTTACACTTTGTAATACAGATTATATTGCATTTTTGGACAGTGACTGTACCTACTCTCCGAAACTTATTTCAGAAATGCTACATTACATGACTGAAGACCTAGACGTAATTAGCGCTTCACCATGGCATCCTCAAGGAAGTGTTGTGGGCCTTTCAAAATTTAGAGTTTTTATAAGCAAAGGTGCAAACTTCGTTTATAGAATTATCATAAATAAAAAAATTTTTACAAGTAGCTCAATTTTAAAAATTTATAAGTATGAAACGATAAAAGATATTCAAATTAAATCTTCTGGGTTTGTTGCTATTACAGAATTGTATTGTAAAACTTTACTTAAGAAAACAAACTTTATGGAATTTCCTTGTCAGCTAACTATAAGAATGTTTGGAAGTTCAAAAATACAATTTACCGCCACAATATTCAGCCATTTAAAATTTATGCTTCATCTTATATTGTTAAGAATTAAGTTTAAAAATTAATCCTCTTTCTCTATTTTCAAGGTATTAATATTCTTTTTATGACAAACAATATTTGTTTAGATAACTTATATACTTTAAATAAATTTGCTTCTTTAAATAAAGAAATACAAACTGAGGCTTTAATTTATTTTTGTTATAAATTTGAAAAGTATAAAAAAAATTTTGAAATTTCAATAAGGCATATCAATATAAAAAGGAATATATCCCAGTGATTAAAAATTTATTTATTGCTGGAACTAGGCCAGAAATAATTAAAATATCTCCGCTAGTTAATGAACTTAATGCTCAAGTTTTATTAACAGGCCAACACTTTAATAAAGAAATGCTTGAGGATTTCTTGCCTTTAATTAACCCGTCTAATTTATCAAATCTAGAACTTAAAGAGTTTAAAGATTTTAACCAGAGTCGATATCTTATATCAGATTTAATTAAATCGAAAATTTTAGAATTAGATATAGAAAATGTTTTTGTATTAGGTGATACAAATACAACTTTAGTAGGTGCAATCGCTGCTAAATCAGCAAATAAAAGATTATTTTTTATGGAGTCTGGGATGAGGACCGGAGACCTCAAACAAGTTGAAGAGTACAATAGATTGATTGTTGCACACTTAGCTGATGTTAATTTTTGTAATCATGAAAATAATGTAAACAACCTTAAAAAAGAAGGTATTGCAGACAACAAAATTTATCTTACAGGCAGCACTATTTTTAGTGCACTAAACAGATTAAATGTTTTTGAACTAAATGAGGATGAAAATAATTATATATTGCTTACTTTACATCGACCAGAAAATGTAGATGACGAACATCGATTGAAAGAAATAATACTTGGTCTACAACTACTTGACTATAAGATAATATTTCCAATACATCCAAGAACAAAAGATAGAATAAATAAAATAAATAACTTGGATACAGATCATATTGAAATTATTGAACCCAAAAATTATGATGACTTTGTAAAATTGATGAAATCTTCTAAGCTTATAATTTCTGACTCAGGAGGTCTTCAAGAAGAAGCAATGGTATTGCGAAAACCACTATTAATTCCAAGAAAACATACTGAAAGACCTGAAATGCTAGATGTCTTTAATATATTAACTTATGAAATATCATCGCTTCTAGAAAATGCGAAAGAGATAATTGCAAACAAGTCAAGCCTGCAAAAGAAAGTACGCGAGAGCAACTACTTGTATGGAAAAGATGAAGTAATTGATAATTACCTTAACCTTATAAATAATAAGTTGTTATAAAAAGAATTATTGTTTTAACCAACTTTTGAAATGGTATTGTCTATCTTAGATTTTTTGCTGAATAAAAAATTATAAAAGTTATTAAACATATAACCCGCTGAAATTATAAAAATATAAAATGAGGCAATATCTTTCATAATGGACACAAAATTTGTAAAGCTTGATGGAACTATAACACTAAAACTAGGAGTTAAGAAAATAAATAAAATTATAGAAAATTTTAGATTATTACTTTTTGTATACACGTAAAGAAAATATAAATAAAAATAGTGAATTGGGAGATTATAGACCATTCCAATAAAGAGCATTACCCCAGTAAAAAGAAGAACTGTTAAAGTGTGAAATTCAGATTTTAAGAACGGTGCAGATTCTTTAAAATACCGATCACTTATTTTAGACCTATTAATGTAAGAAATTAATATAGAGATAATTACCACTGGATAGTAAATAATATACGTATTCAAACCTGTAATAATTTCTATCAAATTTGAGAAAGAAAGAAAACCAAACCCATAAAATCTTCCCTCTAAAATGAAATTATTTTGAAATAAGGAAGTAGTAGAAATTCCTATAAAAGCCAATATGAACGTTAACGTAAAAATCATTGCAGTGTACTTTTTTTTAATAAGTTCAACATATAACTGAGCAAAGTAAACTATCCCCGGCCAGATCTGAAATAAAGCTAGAGGGAAAAGTAAGATTTTTTTAATTTTATTAATCGGTTTATTTTTATTATTAAAAAGAAAATATATTAAAAGTCCAATTATTAAATCATCGTTCATAGTGAAAGTTAAAAAATTAATTGCTGGACTAACTAGTAAACAGGCTATCAAGAATGGTTCTTTCGGAGAGTGTTTCATAATTTTAATAATTAATAAAATAAATATGATTAATGTAACCGTTCCAATATAAATAGCTACCTGATGTGCGTTTGAATTAAATGATATAAGGTTTGATATAGCACCGCCTTGAAGTATGAAGTCGCAATCAATGGTGCAGGGGATTCCATTTTTTTGATTATAAATATTTTTAAAACTAGCAAAATTATAGTACATGTCAAAATATCTACCTGTACCAGTCCAAGCTCGTTGTGTAGGAAGAGTCCAGAGATTATTTAGCTCTAATGAAAATTTAAAGGGAGGTGAGAAAACTCCAGAAAGTATCCTTAATGTATAAAACGTAATTATTGAAAAATTGATAACTTTTAGATTATGGGAATTACTGTTTGACTTTTTGTTATAAATTATATTTGCAAAATAGATAATGATAAGTAGTCCAAAATACTCATTAAACATAAATAAAAAGTATATGAAGTAAAATGTTTGGACCAACTTATTTTCTAGCTTGCTCACTAAAAAAGAAATAAAAGAGACATTGTAGAAATAACCTGATAAAGCGAATATCTCTTGATCAAGTGGAAAAAATATTCTTTCAAAATTTAATCCAGCTTCAAAAATAATATAAAAAATTATATAACCAATTGTATAAATAAAAATATTTGAACTTAAAGTATCTTTATTTGAAAAAACTAAGAGTGAAATAATTAAAATAAAAAAAATAGTTTCTAGTAACAAATATAAATTTTGAGAAGATCCTATAAAAACCACTTTTCTATTTGAACTATCTATTGCAATCTCTTCAACCATACCGATGCACTGGATATTTTCTATTTCAGGATATATAGCTAAGTTTCTTTTTTCGAAAATTAGATCTTCTTTGCTTGTGGAAGTAAACTCAAACATTCTTAAATCCAACATTGAGAGTGAGCAGTTTTGATTATTAATTTGTTGAATGCTCTCAGTTGATAATTCTTTAAAATCAGTATCTGGTTTTCTTAAATCATTGATGATTAATAAACTTAACAAGAAAATTAAAAAAAGAGCTATTGAAATTTTTATCAATTTTATTGATATTTTTTTCCCTGATTTATTAATTAAATTCATAAGAATCAAAATCTAAATTTTTTTAACTCTTTAACAACTCTTTCCTTTTCTTCTTTTTTCATAAATGCATAGAAAGGTATTGACATTATCTCTTTAGAAATCTTTTCTGTATTTGGTAGCTTTTCTGTTTTTATGGAAAGTTTTTTAATAACTGGCTGTTTATGTATAGGGTTCTCGTAATATATTGAAGATTTTATTCCTTTTGTGTTTAATTTATTCATCAATTGTGCTCTTTTATTTTTAGGTACCCTAATTGTAAAATAATTCATCACAATATTCTCACTTTCCATAACTGGCTTTTTTATAGAGTCAATAGATTCAAAATTTTTACTATAAAAGTTGAATAAATCTAATCTACTTTTTCTTATTTTATTAAATCCTTTTAGCTTTTCATTTAATACAAATGCATTTAAAGAATCTAATCTAGAGTTAAAACCAACCCTGTAATGCTTATATTGAGTTTTTTGCCCGTGATTCTTAAGAGATTTAACTTCATCATATATTTTTTTATTATTTGTAATAAGAGATCCACCATCACCAATGCCGCCAAGAGTTTTACTGGGAAAAAATGAAAATGCGCTACAGTCACCAAAAGTCCCAAGAAATTTTTTATCAGGATCCATACTTCCAAATGACTGGGCGCAATCTTCTAGTATTTTTAAATTATTTTTTTTTGCAAAAATAGAAACTTCCTTGATATTTGCATTATTTCCAAATAAATGCACTGGGATAATTGCTTTTGTCTTCTTTGTGATTTTCTTAGCTGCATCATTTAGATTTATGCAATAGGTGTCTGGTTCAATATCTAAAAAAACAGGAATAGCATCTAATTGAAGAACGGTTTCTACTGTAGCAAAGTAAGTAAATGAAGGTAATAAAACTTCATCTCCTTTTTTTATATTTAAGGCTATTAAACCAAGCAATAGGGCATCGGTTCCTGAATTGAGAGTGGTTGCATATTTGACATTAAATAGACTAGCCAAATTTTTTTCAAATATTGATACTATCTCTCCATTAACATACTGGCCAGTTGAATATTGCTGATATAAATTTTTTTGATTAATTCCTAATTTTTGATTTTCGCGAAGTGGGTTTGCAACCTGTATCTCTATCATTTTATAAAATTTTTTATCATTAATTTAAATATGTTACTTTCTTGATGTTACTTGAATCTTAAGAAGTTAGAAAGCAATATAGTTTTCAATTTTTTTGATTAAGCAGATTTTTCTTTGGTACTTTAACAAAGACATAATATATCATTAATATTTAATCAGTTTGAAAAAAAATATAAATTTACTTTTTGTGTACGAAATAATTATTTTCTTTACAGTTTCTGCATTAATAATATATGCGCTAATTTATAACTTACTACACTACAATCCAGCATGGGGTTATGATGGCGAAGCACATCATGCTTATGTACAAAATTTCCTAAATATTTTTGGCCCATATAAAACTGATCAACCTGCATCTAACTTTACATATGAATTCTTTAGCCCCCCTTTGCCATATGTTTTTCCAGCTTTTATAAATGAAGCATGTAAATCTTTATCATCTGTAGTCAACATTTTAGAATTTTGTCAAAATTTATATGGTTTTGTTAACATTGGTTTTTTAAGTCTTCTTTACTTAAGTTTGCTTTTTATATATATGAAAATTGTAAATAAAGTACTAAAAAGTAAAAAAACTCTCAGTTCAACAACACTATTAGTTTTAGGACTTTTTTCCATCAACTATAAAGCAATATCTATGATAAGGGCTGAGATGTATATTCTTTTTTTAAGTGCTTTTCTGATTTATAGACTATTAATTCTTATTGAAAAATCTTACACCTACACGACAATAGATATAATAATATTTGGTTCGACTATCGGACTCCTTGCATTAAGTAGGCAATGGGCCTTTTTATTATTTCCCGCATACTTTATTGTTTTCTTTTTTATTAACAAAAAAAGTAAAAAAAATTATTTACAATTTTTGATATTTTCATTTATTTTAGGCTTTACAATCTCAAGTTGGTTTTATTTTAGACTTTATGTCGATTATGGTTCATTTACGAGTTTCAATATGGAGTCTTCAGGATTTAGTTTTAGTAACCAGACTCAATCTTTTTACTTACCATCAAAAGAAGCAGCGAGTTACTTCTTTTACAAACCTATAAGGCCATATTTTGAAAATTCATTCTTGCCTATACTTTATAGTGATTTATGGGGTGACTATTGGGGTTATTTTTCATTTACTAGCAGGTCTCTAGATACTGGGCGAAATCAATTATTGATTGGTGATTATCTTGGGAGGGTAAACCTAGTATCGATTTTCCCATCATTACTCTTGATTTTAGGATTTAGAAATAGTCTAAAATCTACAAAATCTAAGAGGAAATCGACATATGACTTTTTAAATATTTATATAACTTTCGGAGTAATTTTTAGTTTTTTTGGGTATTTATGGTTTTTGATTTCCTATCCACAAATCTCTGGAGATACAATAAAGTCAACTTATATGATCCAACTTTTTCATCTCCTTGGATTAAGTTCTATAATTTATATTGAAAACTTAAAGGAAAAAAAGAAAAATTTTTATTATTTTATTCAAATATCACTTTTAATTGTTTTCATACATAATTTTCAAACTATGTTGAGTCATTTTCCAAAAATAAATTTATTTTAAGACCTTATCAATTAAAGATTAATAGTTAATTTTTTTAAAAAATTCTTTTAATGTGCTTGGGATCATCGAAGTTAGTTTGTAATATATTTTGCGATAGTAAGTTATATAAAAATATTTAAGATTAATTTTTTTAATTAGATTAAAGATAATTCTGTAATACCTAAGTTTCCTATTTATATTTTTATCGGATAAAATATTATGTGTTGCTTCAATGAAATACTTATCTAAAAATCTTGGGTATCCTGAAAGCTCCATTTTACATCTATAAGCAACATGGATTCTTTCTATATGACCAGTTAATATTTCTGAATCAACATGTTTTACTTCTTTGTTAACCAGATCAATTTTTATAGAGTGGAAAAGCTTCCCAAGCGCGGCATCATCAATGAGATTATGATCCCAATTATTTTGGTTTTCAAGAATTTTTAATACAGAAAAATTATTTAAAATAATACATGATCCATGTGCATAATTAAATAAATTTTCATATGATGTTTTTCTTCCAGAATAAAAAGGCTTTGATGATTTGTTACTAAAAAGATATTTCTTCATTTCTTTTACGTTTATGTATGTTGAACTGTTTGATCTTACTAAATAATCGAACGAGAAATTTTCAACAAGCCAATCGAAAGCAGCTATTGTTTTATAACCAATATCTTTTAAACTGTCTCCAACCTCTAAAGTAAGATAATTTTTTTCAAAATTATGAGATTTCCCTCCTTTATAAAATATTGCAATTGAGTCTGAGCCTAAGTCGCTAACCCATGTCTTATGTTGAGTTTTTTCATTTAGAGATGAAGGATATTTTTCGGAACTTAGAATTAAAAAAATAAACTTAAAATGTTTTTTTGGTTTATTTTTATTTTTAAAACTCACATCGTAATATTAATACTTTGGAAAAAGATATATTCACGGTAATTCTACTAATAATGATTAGAGTTAATAAAATATAGATATTTAAAATCGATCAGTATAATCTAGATATGAAAATTTTTGTCACAGGTATTGCTGGATTCTTAGGTGGGCATGTAGCAGAAAACTTACTTGCAGCCGGACATGAAGTTAGCGGTTGTGACAATTTAATTGGTGGATATCTTGATAATGTACCCGAAGATGCAGATTTTTATCAAGTAGATGCAATTTACCTTAATCAGATGAAAAAACTTACAAAGGGTTCTGATATTGTAATTCATACAGCTTGTACTGCTTATGAGGGTTTAAGTGTTTTCTCACCTTACCTAGTTGGACAAAATACTTATCAAATTTCTATGTCGGTTTTTACAGCTGTTGCCGATAACAAAATACCAAAATTGATTAATTGTTCAAGTATGGCAAGATATGGTGAACAGGAAACTGTTCCTTTTACCGAAGATATGGTTCCTAAACCTCAAGATCCATACGGTATTGCAAAACTTGCATCTGAGGAAAGCTTAAAAGTAATGAGTGAAGTTCATGATTTTGAATTTGTCAATCTTGTTCCTCACAACATTATTGGTCCAAAACAAAAATATGATGATCCATATAGAAATGTAGTTTCAATAATGATTAATAGAGTACTAAATGATCAACCTCCAATAATATATGGTGATGGCTCTCAACAAAGATGTTTTTCAGATATAGATGATGTAGTAAATCCAATTACTAACTCTTTAACGAATCCAAATGCCGTATCTGAAACAATAAATATAGGTCCTGACGAGGATGTAATATCAATTCTTGAATTATCTGAAAGGGTTTTAAAAATATTGAATTCCGATTTGGAACCTATCTTTGTTGATCCAAGACCTCAAGAGGTATCGTTTGCTCATTGCTCAGCTGAGAAATCAAGGAACTTGCTTGATTACAAAACAACGGTTCCTTTAGACCAGTCAATTGAAAAAATTGCTAATTGGATTATTAAAATGGGTCCAAAAAAATTTAGATATCACTTGGATATAGAAATAATAAATGAAAATACACCAAAAACATGGAAAGATAAATTAATCTAATTTATCTTTTTTTAGCTTTTACAAAATAACCAAAGTTTAAAAGCTCGTGACTTCCATTATCCTTTTTACTTAGACTGCCTAATAGAACTAAAACGATATAAATACCAACTTTATAAAATATATTTAAATTTTTTGAAGAATATTCGAAAGCCACATTTTTAATCCTTCTTACTTCCTGAGCTAAATATTCAAAATAGTTTCCATTTGGAATAATTTCTTCAATTTCAAATCCTAAGTTTTCTAGGTGATGTTGATAATAATATCTATTAAAACCAGTTGAGTAATGATAGGGAGCATAATGAGTAAGGCTGTTAAAAGGTGCAGTTAATATCAAATTTCCACCTTTTTTCAAAATTCGATGAATTTCTTTTAATGCCTCTAGTGGGTCTGGGACGTGTTCGATTACCTCTATGCATAAAACATTGTCAAAATAATTCTCAGAAACCGGGATGTCTACAATGTCAGAAACAATATCAAGTTTTTCATAGTTTCTTTCATTAGTTTGAATACCTGTTCCATCTCCAGAACCATCATATTCGGCAATATCTTGTGAAGTGTAGTTTAAGTGTTCACAAAATTTTTTATACTTTCCCTCTCCTGCACCTGCATCGAGAATTAAAGATCCTTTTTGTAAGTTGGATAATTTATTTTCAATCCAATCATCTCGGCTAATACCATTCTTAGTTCCAACTGTACCAGTTATGACTTGGTTTATTTTCCGTTTTAACATTTTAGATATAATTTTTGAATTTCGATCTTATAATTATATAATTAAATGAAAATAAAATTAGAATCTTTAACCTTATTTGTAAAAAGGTACTCAAAAGTCTTTATAACTCTATTAATTCTCTTTTCGATGATGCCAATCCTATTAAATTTTTTACTTTTTAATGATCATAATGTAGGTATAAGAACTACTGATCATCAATGTTTTACTAAAAATTCAATTTTAAATAAATTTGATGATTCAAGCGACCTTGATATCTTTGAAACTGGAGAAGGAATCTATGTTATTCCTGAAATTAGTAATTTAAAATGTGTTGGAAAAGTAGTTGATTATGTAGTTGATGAAGAAAGTCTTCTTTTATATATTGGAACAAATCCAAAAGCAACAAATCTAGTTTTTATATTTTCCTTAATTATTTTTATTTTTTATTCGGCTATTTTCAGGTCGGTAAATTTCCAACTAATTAATGGGTTGTCTTTCATTTTATTTCTTATATCTTTTATCTATTTTTATCTTCCATCTTTTCAGATAGTAAATTATTTTGTTTTTGGTTTTTTTGTTATTTCAATTTTGATCTATTCAAATCTTAGGAAAAATAATTTTGATTTGGTTGAAATAAGTATTTTCATAATTTTTCCAATATTTAGTTTATTGCAATTTAAAGAAAGATGGTTTAGCTGGATCATATTTTTATCGCTTATTTTATTATTAATCTTTTATTTGATTCAAGTTAAAATTCAAATAAATAATGAATTTAAATTTTTATCTCTTTTATTTTTTCAAAGTTTAATTCTGAATTTAGGTAGTTTTTTTCAACCACTAAGAGACGCTGAACATTGGAGACAAAATCAAAATGCCTTTGCTGCAAAAACTATTGGAAATGAAGGGATAAATTTTCTGAATCCCCTCCCCGTCTTTGGATTAAATTCCAACGTTCCAATGGAGCTACCGATATTACAAAATTTAAGTGGTTTTTTACAGATCATGGGTGTAAGAGAAGATATCACCCTAAGACCAATAGCATGGCTTATATATATTCTGTTCATATACTTTTCCTATAAATTCATACTGAACATTTCAAACGAAAAAATTGGAGAAATAGTTGCAATCTTTTTTGTTTTTACACCTATATTGTATAAATTCTCAAATTCTTATATGATCGAATTCTTACCACATCTTCTTGGTGTATTATCACTGAATCTAAATATAAATAATAAAAAAATAGCTCCAATAGTTTTAAGCTTGTCCCTTCTTTCAAAAATTACGACTGGCATAATTTACTTATTTTTATTTGCTTGTATTCAAATTTTTAAAAAGAAAGAAAAAATAACAAAAACTGCCTATGTTTTGAGTATTGCAATTATTCCAAATATAGTTTGGAATATTTACGCTGATTTTGTAAAGTCTCAAAACTCTTTAACTTCCTGGTTAACAAGTGAGAATCTATTCTCTCATAATTTTGGAACATTAGAACAATATCAGAACATCGAAATTTACAGAAAGATTCTCATAATCTTATTGAACAATGTTTGGGGCCAATATTTAACTTTTATTGGTATTGTTTTGATAATTTACTCAATTTTTAGAAGACCAGAAATTATCTTTGTTTTGATAACTCCTTTTGTTTTCATCAATCTTTATAATGCACATGAATATTATTTTCTAAGTGTCATACCAATAATTTTGTACTACATAATTTATTCATTACAACAAATAATAAAGAAAGACAAGATTTTTATAATTGCTTGTTTGTGTATTCTTGTAAATATAAATTTTGGAATTAATAAAAATAGTAAAGAAAATTATAGAATAGCTTATAAAGTTAATGAAGAAATTGAACAAGCCGAGAGTTTGTCAATTAAACTTAAGTCTTACACTTACGAAAATACCTATTTATCTTCTGAAATTAATGATTGGAATCCTATTATTTTTTATGAATCAGACAAAAAAGGCATCATGTATTTAGAAAAATTTGAAATACGAGGAAAAACTAGCTGGGATTCAAGAAATATTGCAAATGAGAATATTGAGCTTTATGTTTTTGAACAAGGATTCTTAAATATTGACCATTTAAATGTTTACTTATCTAATCAATTTAAAAATTATGAAAAAATTAAAATTGATTTATTTCTATATCGTCCAGAAGAAGGGTGGGCAAAAGGTAGAAAGGTGTTTTATTTCATTTTTAGTCCATATAAAGCTGGAGATTTATCTGATATCTTAATTTTAAATAACAGTGGCATGAACAAGGTTAGTCAAGGTTTGATTGATTGCTTTTACTCAGAAGAGGTGCTTTCCTCTGAAGCAAGGTCTGATTTAAACATCATACTTTCAAGTATTGGTAACTATCAATATGAAATTTTAAATAAAAGTTATAATTGTCTAGATGAAAGTGCCTAAAAGTGATGTAAGTGTAGTAGGTGGTGCAGGACATATTGGTCTGCCATTAAGTTGCTATATTGCTTCAAAAGGCCATAAAGTCACAATTATCGATACTAATGAAGATGTACTTAAAAATTTAAAAAATGATAACCTTCCTTTCAGTGAAGTAAATCTTGAGGAATATTGGAAACTAGCAAAAAATAATAATATTGAATTATCAAATAAAACTCAATCAATAGAGAATTCTGACTTTATTGTAATAACACTAGGAAGTTCATCAGAAATAGAAGATGTCAAGATTTTTGACAGTTTATTAAACGATGTACTCCAAAATGCACGTCCTGAATCAAAAATAATTCTAAGATCAACTATCAATATTCAAACTATCGAAAATATTGAAACTAATAAATTATTTATTGAAAAAAATTTAAAACTTGCATATTGTCCTGAAAGAATAGCTGAGGGAATGAGTCTTGAAGAATTACCAGCAATGCCGCAAATAATTGGGGTAAAAAATGATGAAGACTTTCAAATATTCCATAATTTTTTTGATTCGATTAATATTTCAAGTAAAAAAACTACATTTAGAAATGCCGTTTTTTTAAAGCTTTTTACAAATACATATAGATATGCAGAGTTTTCATTAGTAAATGAATTTTATAATATAGCTAAAGAACAGTTAATTGATTTTGATGATATAGTCAGTCTCGCTAAAGATAATTATCCTAGATTAAAAAATCTACCATCAAAAGGGTTCGTTGGAGGTCCTTGCTTGATTAAAGATACTAAAACATTCATAAAAGAATATGATAAAAGCAACCCACTTCTATCTTCAATACAAAATGTAAATGATAAATTTTTTGAAAATATTTTCAACGAATGTCTTGAAATGTTTGAAAACAAAACTTTGATTCAACTTGGACTTTCTTTCAAACCTAATTCAGATGACTTAAGATCTTCATTGTCTTTAAGATTTTATTTTTATTTAATAGAAAATGGTTTTAAAGTTTATCCTGTTGATAAATTTGTTAAAAGTGAGGAGATTAAATTTTATGAATTTGGAGAAGTGGAAAATTTAACAAACAATATATTAATCGCTACTTATCACGACTATTTTAAGAAACTCAACTTATCAAATAAGAAAGTAGTCACTGTTGGAAATAAATAAATCTTTAATAATACCAGTAAAGGAAGAAGGTATAGAAGTATTAGAAATACTTGCTAATTTTTTAGAGCATTTAAAAAATGATACAGAATTATTAGTTGTGATTGACTCAATTGAGGACAAGACTCACGAAATTATAAAAAATAGCGCTCTTGATATAAAAATAGTTATAAATAATTTAGGTCCTGGTGTAAGTAATGCCATAAACTCTGCAATAAGCGAATGTAAAGGTAAACACATTTGTATCGCAATGGGAGATGGTAGCGATGACCCAAGACAGGTTGAAGATTTACTAATTTTAATTCAGAGAGGACTTTCTGTTGCTGTTGCTTCACGTTACTCAAGGGGTGGACAGTTTGTTGGTAATAAAAATTTAAAATACATTCTTAGCAAATATTCAGGTTTTTTTCTAAATTTATTATTTAGGGTCGGAACAAAAGATCCAACAAATATGTTTAAAGCTTACGATAAAAACTTTCTGCAGGAAGTAAAAATTGAAAGTGATGTAGGTTTTACCCTAGGTCTTGAAATGATAGTAAAAGCTAAACTATATAAAAGAATGGTTGGGGAGATCCCAACAATTTGGATTGATAGAGCTTTTGGTACATCAAAATTTAATTTTCAATCATTTCTTCCCAAATATTTATACTGGGTAGGAAGGTTAATGCTAAGAAAGAGATAATGAAAGTACTTGTAACAGGATCAGAAGGATTTATAGGTGGATACATCGTTAAAGAACTTATAAATAAAGGCTATGAGGTTGTCGGAATTGATAACTTATCAAAATATGGAAAGCTTGTAAAAAGTTTTTCAGAAGACAAAAATTATAAATTTATACAAAATGATGTCAAAGATAGAGATTTATTACTTGAGGAAATGTCTGATTGTGAATACTTGATTGCCGGGGCAGCAATGATTGGAGGAATATCTTATTTTCATGATTATGCCTATGATTTACTTTCCGAAAATGAAAAAATTATATCTACTACTACAGATATTGCAATTGAGTGCCAAAAAAATCATAAACTAAAAAGAACCGTTTTTCTAAGCTCATCGATGGTTTTTGAATCAAGTGATGTATTCCCCACAAAAGAAGAAGATATAAATCATATACCTCCACCAATTAGTTCATACGGTTTTCAAAAGCTTGCTGTTGAATATTTTGCTAGAGCCGCCAAAGAACAATATGGACTTGAATATTCAATTGCAAGACCATTTAATTGCGTAGGTATTGGGGAAATAAAAGCAATCAATAGTGATGAAAATTCAAAAAAATTAACATTAAGTCACGTTGTTCCTGACTTGATACTTAAAACAATGATGGCCGATGACTCAATAGAAATTCTAGGTAATGGAAATCAAATACGTCACTATACATACGGTGAAGACCTTGCAAAGGGTATTGTGATGCTACTTGATCACGAAAATGCAAAGAATGATGACTTCAATTTATCTACAAGTGAATCTACCTCTGTATTAGATTTAGCAGAAAAAATTTGGAAAAAATTGAAACCGGACAAAGAATTTAAATATATATCTACTGACCCATATGAATATGACGTACAAAAAAGAATACCATCTACTGAAAAAGCAAAAAATTTATTGGGTTTTGAGGCAGATACAAGTCTTGATGAAATGTTAGATATTGTAATTCCATGGATTAAAGATGCACATACAAAAGGTTTTTATTAATTCCTTGATTTGAATAAATTTTTTAATATCACATTAGACCAGTAAATTGTTCTTTTTAATACATAAATTATCCTTGTTAAAAGTAATGCATTAGGATAAATTTGCTTATCGTTTATTCCAAAATGTACAGCATATGAAATTCTGACATCTGTGTTGTATGTATTGTCATCATCATTAAAATCACTTAAATTAGTCAACTGGAATGTTTTAGCGTCGCTTCTAAAGTTTCTTTTTTTTGTATGAGTGGCATCATCACCCCAACCAATATTTTTAATGAGGTTTAGTCTTGGAATGATCGATAAATATTTGTTTTTTATCATCGTTGAATACAACATATAATCCCAATTTTTTTCTTCTCTTGAACTTACTCTGTTTAGCATCTTATATATTAAATAAGATTCAAATAGTGAGTATCCATCGAATAATTTCCTAATTTTCCTAAATGGTTGATTCCATAAACTAAGATCTCCATCAAAATTTTCCCACCTATTTTTCCATGTTGCCCATCCCCATGTGAGTGGAACTTTTGTAAATAAATAACTGTTTTTATTAAAAAAATCTTTATTAATTATAGGACCACCATTATCTCCAGATATCATAAACACTCTATCATCTTCAGAATATCTATCTAAAAGAACTGAACAATATTCGTAGAAAGAATCGTTTGGAATACAATCATCTTCTAAAATAATTCCAACTGTCTCATTCTCAAATAACCAATCAATAGCTTTTTTTGGGGCTATGTGACTTCCATAATTAATTGTATTTTGCTGAATTTGAATATCACAACTCCAGTCAATATTCTCAATAATCTTTTTAATTTCATCTATATTTTGACTATCAATAATTTTTTGATTTTCCCGCGGTCCATCGAAATAAATATATATTTTTTTAGGCTGAGTTTTACTTAAAGAACTTATAAGTTGTTTTGAAATTTCGGGCCTATTGAAAAGAATTAGAAGCACAGGAACGCTAATAGATTTTTTCATATGTTTTTATTTCTATTTGATAAGAAGCGAATAATTCCAATTAAGAAAAAGAATGGAGATTCAATAAATTCTAATTTCAAGTTTATTAAAATTTTAAAAAAATCTTTTATGGCAAATTTTTTCCTTGAGTTAGAGATATAGTATTTTTTATCATAAACTTCATTAAACATATCTTGGAAAATAAAAGAGCTGCTATGAGCAACGCCTCTTACGTGCCAAGGTTTGAATTTGCCAGAATAGTGAACAAGAGAAATATTATTTTGTTTTAAAATTTCTGTATAGTTTTTTTCGAAATAATTAACTTTGTAGTTTAAGTTTTCTGATATTTTTAAAAATTTATCATCATAATACTTATTCAAAATATCTTGATCCCAGAAAATCGCATCCTCTTTTATCTGTGAAAGAATATCAAGCACTTTTTTGGAAAAATTATTTTTTCTAGCTTTTTCAACATCCATCAACATTACACCTGCATTAAAGTAAGAATTTCCTGTTAATTTAAGTCTTTTGAATGAAGTCTGATTAACATCATTTCTATTTGTTTCTTCCGAAAATCCAGCCTCAAGCCCACTAGAATTTAAATTTTGGAATTCTTTTTTAATTTGTTCTAATGGATCAGATATGCAATAAACATCTCCATCTAAATAAATTATATTTTTAATATTTTCTGGAATATATTTTAACAAAAATAATCTATAGAAAGTTGCCTCTGTCACATGAGCATCAAGAAGATTATAAAATTTTAAATCACTTTTATTAAATTTGTAAACATTGATATTATTTAAATTTTCACTTTCTAATATTTTTTTAGGTAAAAATTCGGTGGTTTCTTCTGATTGGTGAATAATAAATATATTTATTTTTTCACTCACACTTTTCAACAAAGAATAAATAGAAACTATTGTTTGAATATTGTAATTTGAATCAAAGCAATATAAGAAATTTAACATTATCAATAAATTGATGTGTATTTTAGAAGTGTATTCATTTTCTTTTTTGCCTTGCCTTGAAAATGAATATTCATTAGCTCAAGATATTCATTATTTACTTTGTCAAATATATAGTTTTTATTCTTTTTTTTATCTTTAAAAATTTTTATAAATTTTCCACTCATTTCATACTGGTCCTTGGAATAAAAGCCCTCTCCATTCCCATAGTTATTCATAAATACAACTCGAGATTCTCCTTTGTTTTTTGGAAAAATTAAATTATCAACATCAAGAAGATTCATTTTATCAAACAGATAGAAAAAGGTCATATCACATATTCCTCCACCTCCATTTTTTTCATGAAAATCTATTTTGTGTTGGATTAATGGCAGCTTGCTTTTATTTATAAATACATCTTCATATAATTCAGAAAACAATTCGTAAAACTCAATAGTTGTTCTTCCAGAATGGATACTTCCGGTCATATGAAACTCATCCCAGTCATTTAATATAAAATAAGAATTTTCCTTTTCATACTCAATTTCATTAATGTTATCCAAAAGAATATTGTCAGAATCAATATGGAAAATTGATTTTTTGTGAGTTTGTTTCAAAAATTCTAAAATAGAAAATAATTTAAAATACCATATCCATATAAAGTCTCCCTTTGTGTTGTAACTAACAAAATAGTCTTGATAATATTTCATTTTTTTAGTGTCTATAAAATCCCTATAGTCATAGAAATCAACGTTTTGGATTTTATCTAGTTTTTGACAGGAGCTGTCACCAAGAAAAATTACTTCATTATTTGCTGAAGTAATTTCACAATTAATTTTTAAATAATTTTCATAGTTGTTGTGAAATAATAAAACTGGAACATCTTCCATATTGATATTATAACTTCCTATTAGTTTGTAAATTATTAATAAATTTATATAATTTTTTTATAATTTCTTAATTTTATTTTTTCTTTTTTAAAAATTTCATCAAAGTCTATATTTGTAATAAAACCATTTCTATGAAACTTTTCATTCTCTCCAACCCATCCGTGTATATCAAAAGTCAAAAAACTTAAATTATTATATTGAATTTTAAGATCTTCAAAGATTTCAAGGGATGCGCTCATTAAATCTGGAAAATCAAGATCATCAAAGTAAAGAACAAATGTATCAGATAAAGAATCCTTAATAATATTTCTATATTCGGCCATTACTCCTTTTTTAGTGTGTAAAGCATCTGAAAAAATTAAATCAAATTTCTCATTTATACTTTTGAATTCATCTGTGTCTTTTTCATCAAGTAAATCTCCAATAAAATAAATCAGTTTATTTTCATTAAGTTCTGAAGTAAAGTAATTTGATTTAAGTTGTGTAAATTTATTAGAAAAGTTAGGATTTATTTCATTATTATCAAAACCAACAATTAATGAGTTGCTCAATTGATTTACGATTTGTAAATAATTTTTCATTACAGATACTCCAATTTCTAAGTAATTAATTTTTACTTTATCCATATTTCTAGAAATAAAAACTAAAAGATCAGAGTAAGTTGGATATTCATTTATTTCGTTATCGATATGTTCAAATAGTTTTTTGGGAATGCCATAATCATTTGCTTTATACTGATCTTCTGTCAAGAAAGTTTCAATACTAGACAAGTAAAGTCTGTTATCTCGAATAATATTGACAAATTCTTTATTCGTATTTTTATAAAACAAGATATGTATGGCTTGAATTTTTCGTTTTATAAATAACGCAAATTTTGAATTGTAATACTTTAATTGTTCATTCATTTTTTTCATTGATTTTTTGCTTTTTGTTTATAGACAAAAAATAATTGATCAAATAAACCACAAAAATAATTATTGAAGCAATTATCCCAATATTGATATCAATTATACCCTCGTAGTTCCAATGATTTAAGAAAATCATAAACGAGAGAACACTTAATAAATGAAGTGTTTTTAAAAGTTTTTCTTTGTAATTTAGAAGTAAAAATACATTAAGTAAAATAATCAAATTACCAATTGAGTAATAACTAAATCTTATAGGAGGATACCAACCAATTAATGAATAAAATAAATAGATTAATGCAGAAAATTTTATTAATTTTTCTAAACCCAAATTATTTCTATAAGCATTTAAGGGATTAGTAATAATCACAAAAAAGAAAGGGACAATAAGATAAAGAATTAGTTGAAAATTATCTACTAAATAGCAAGCAAGGAAATTGGGAATTTCCATACAATGCCACCCCCCTTCAAACCTTCTTGAAGTAAAAAGATATAAAGGCAACCATATAAATTGGCCATAATGTGATGAATTTTCGTCATAAGGAATTTGATTCTCGAAAATAAAAATATACAAATTGTAGATAACAAAAGGAAGAATTGAAATTATTAGCATCTTAAAAATATGAGTAAGGTCTTTCATATTAAATTTCATAATTTTCTCAATAAGCAAAATTAAAAAAACTAAAGTATATCCTACAAGAAATATTCTATGTATTAAGACAAGACAACCAACCAGTAAAGAAGTTTTATAATTTATATTGTCTTGCTTTGTTATCAAATAAGTATTAAAAGTAATGATCAATAATGTCCAAAGTTGGTTTGATGGATCAAAAATACCCCATTTATTTAATGGACTTGAACATAAAACTAAAGAAATTAAAAAATATGTAAAAATATTATTAGATAGGTCTTTGTTTAAAATTTTTAAAAATAGAATAGATGAAAGTGTTATTACGAAAATGTTTAATAATATGATTGAAATATGTATTGCTACATCAAAATCTGGAATGATATTAAAACTCATAAAATTAATAAAATTTGAAATTAAATTATTGATTGTAATAAACAAAGGTCTGCCTTGGTAAACATATCCTTCGGTAAATAAAGTTGGTAAATTTCTAATTGCAGAGTAATACGATTCTTGATCGCAACTTATTGGATAAGAAATTTTAATATTAAAAAATTTGTAATCATTAATTGTGTTACAAATAAAATAATTTGGTTCGATAAATTTAAATACAAAATTTATAAGAAAAAGAAAAGACACATTAACAACATTAATTAGGTAAAACTTAATATAAGTCTTGGTATTCACTTAATTAAGATTGTTCAAATAATTACTAGCTTGATTCATAGAAAAGTCTGGGGAAGTATCATTCAAATACTGCTTCTCCCACAATACTGTTTCATTTAACATTTCATCAATTGTCAATATTGGTTTCCAACCAAGTTTTTCTTTTGCTTTAGAAGAATTAATGATCAGTGTGTCAACTTCCTTAAATTCTTCGTTTTTTTCAATCTCTATAGAAATTTTTGAGTCCCATAATTCGATGAATTTTTTTGATAAATATTCGGCATCATATTTATTGTTTATCTCTGAATTAAGATTATAAATTTCAGATTTTTCACTTAAATAATTTTCTTGAGCAACCAACAGATAACCATATATTGAGTCAAATACATGCTGCCATGGACGTATAGATTTAGGTTTACGAAGGATAAAATCTTTATTTGCAATCAATGATTCTATCAAATCTGTAGCTAAGCGCTTTTCCGCTCTATCTCCACCACCAATAACATTTCCTGATCGAACTACAGATGTTTTGAGTTCACTATCCAATCTTGAAAATGCCTCAATAACATTTTCTTGTCCAACCTTGCTAGAACTATAAAAATCTTTTCCCCCTAATGGAGAATCTTCAACATTGTCAAAATCAGAATTCTTATAAACCTTGTCAGTTGTAGATACAACTACAGACTTTGTGTCAGGACATTTTGATATTTCATTTAAAACATTAAACGTACCAATAATGTTTGAGTTCAATGTATCTAGAGGGTTTTTGTATCCCTGATAAACTAAACTTTGAGCTGCAAAATGAAATACAATATCTGGATTAATTTTTTCAATTTGTTGAAAATTTGAAGCATTGTCTGGACTTGATAAATCAAAAAATAACTCACCTTCATAAATATTTTTTAAATTTGCCATCTGATATAAGCCTTTTTTATCCTCTCTTGATATTCCGTAAATTTGAGAGTTTAAATTTTTTAGAAAGACACCTAACCAGGATCCTTTAAACCCTGTATGTCCAGTTATTAAAACTTTTTTATTTTTCCAGAAGTCATAATTTATCAATTTACCAAACCACTTTCAATTGCTCTTTCTAATATTTCTAACTCTCTAATTGTGTCACAAGGTTGCCAGAATCCTTCATGTTTAAACGCCGATAACTGTTTTTGTTTTGCAAGCAACTCAAGAGGTTTTGTTTCTAAAATATCTTCTGAATCAGCTAAATAATCTAATATTTGTTTTTTAAAAACGAAAAAACCTCCGTTTATCCATCCACTCGAAGTATTATCTTTTTCTCCAAAGTTTGTTACGATATTGTTTTCAATTTCTAAACTTCCAAATCTAGCAGGAGGTCTGACAGCCGTAACAGTAGCAATTTTGTTTTCTTCAATAAAAAATTTTGTTAAATCTTCTAAATTAATATTTGCAATGCCATCTCCATAAGTTAAATAAAAATTTTCCTCATTAAGGTACTCAGCTCCTAGCTTTAACCTTCCTCCTGTCATAGTTTCTAAGCCGGTATCTAAAACAGTAATTTTTGTATTTAGGTTATTCTCAAATATATTTTCAGATTTTGATACTCGATTCAAACTTGATTCATAGTGTTCGACTATTTTTTCAATTTTGTATCCTGCAAGAACAACTATATTATTTATATTAAATTTAGAGTAAATAGATATTATGTGATCTAATAGTGGTTTTCCATTTGCCAATATCATTGGTTTTGGAATTTTATCAGTATATTCGGCAAATCTTGTACCTTTACCTCCAGCCAATATCATTACAGAATTGAACATATAAATAATATGTTAATTATATGAATTTAATAATGGAGATATTTAATATACAATAGTTATAATTTGCAAAATATTCTTATAACAGGTGGTAGTAGCTATTTAGGTTCAAAAACTATTGACTACTTTAAAGATTTTACATTTTATGGATTAGAGCATAATTCAAAATTATTAGAAAGAAAGAATTTATTTACATTTCAAGATACAAATTTTAAAGAAATAATTTCAAAATACAAAATTGATATCATAATTCATTTTGCGACAAACTCTGATAGAACAAATAAACAGAATAAAGAGGAAATTCATAAAACCAACGTTTTACTCGGGGAAGAACTATTAAACGCTTGTATTGATAGTAGAGTTAAACTCTTCATATCTGCAGGAAGTTATTCGCAAGATATATTTGAGAGACCACCCAATTTCTATGTTGAAACAAAAAATATTTTCGAAGATTCCCTAATTTCATACAGTAAAAAACATAGATTAAGAATTATAAATTACCTACTTGGAGATGTTTATGGAAAGGATGATTTTAGATCAAATAAGCTAATAAATTATTTAATTCAAAATGAAGATAAGGAACAAATAAAATTTAATTCAAATGGACTTGGTGCATTTTCACCAGTTTATGTAAATGATATTTTATCAATAATGGAAGAAGATCTTAATTTGGCACATGATCAGAAATTTTACAGACGAAAAATAATTTCTTCTAATATCATAACTGTAAAAGAATTTGTCAAAATTTATAAAACGACAAGAGGAAAAAAATTCAAAGAAATTTATAACAATATCGAGAATCCTTATAGTAATTTTAAAAAAATTAATTCAAAAGATTTATTATTCAAAACTTCTATAGAAGAAGGGCTTAAAAGCTTAGAGATTTAAAAATTTTTTTAAATATTTATAGGTCTCAGATAAAGACATGCTTGGATCAAAACCATTGACATCTTGTATAGATTTGTAATCTTTGTTAAATCTACCTCTAAATTTTGTTGCAAATACTCTGTGGGAAATTATATTCTTTTGATGTTTAGTAAGTGTGGTTGAGTTGTGTTCAATCATTAATGCAAGTGATCTCAAATAACAATGACTTAGAATTTTTGGATTATTTACTAAAGATATTGAGTCATCCCCACCATAAAAATTAAATAGAGTCTTATTTATATAATATGTATCAAGCTCATTAAATACTCCAAAGAAATTCATTATTAAATCATTTCCCATCAACTTTTTTGTACAAATGTTATTACTTTGACCAAAAATTATTGCTTCCTCTATATATTTAGATTTCATAATAGAAGCTGTTGGTGAGACAGGAAAAACTGGTGCAAGTTGGAGGACATGATCTATTACATCTCCCGTTGTTAATTTTTTTGTTTCATTTCTGTAGTAGTTTTTTAAAGGTTTCTGAAAACTGTCTTTGAGGTAGATATTGCAGTTATAAATCAAAGTATTTGGTTCATAGTTTTGAAGATCTATAAACATTGTTTCTAGCGCTTCTCTTTCCATCCAGTCATCATCCTGAAGCCATTTAGAATAATCTGTATCAATATATTTAAGAGTTTGCATCCAATTGTCTATCGGTTCTAAACTTTCCTCATTATTTAAAAAAGTTAATATGAAATTTTTGTTTTTATTTTTCCAATTGGTAACAACATCTTTTGTGTTATCTGAAGAATTGTTATTAGAGATTATACAATGAATTTTTCCATCAAAAGTTTGCTCAGATACCGATTGTAGACATTTGTCTAAAAGTTCGGCTCTATTGTATGTAGGAATAAGAAGAGTTACTTCTTGCTGCATTTTTTACCATCAGTTTATATTCACCATAATATCTTTCTTTAAAGGCATTGTAGTAATCCTCTATACTTCTTTTCGTTGAATATTTTAAACCAAATAAATCATACCCAAATTGATCACTACTAAGATTGTTAATTAATGACTGAAAATATTTAGGGTGATCTTCGACTTTTAGTTTAAATATATGCTTTTTATATCTCAACTCAATCATCTTAAACCAAGCTTTAAAAGCCAACTCTGGAGTTTCTCCCCCTCTATCTCCGTAATCTTTAAAATAGTTGTACCATGCTCTTGCAAATCGAGCCCTATCTTCAGCAATTACATTCTTAGATTTGAAGGATGAGTCATAGTTCCAGAAGGGAATATTTACTACAGGAACATTTGTTGAATCAAGTAAGACTCCATTGAGTGTTGGATCACACATATCTCCACCGCCGTTAAGTTTTATGTTTGGGTATTTCTTTTTGTTTAAGATAAATGACATTCTTGATTTCAAGTGATATCTATCTGGGGTAAATATTTGATATTTTCTCAGAGAGATAGCAGGATAATCTTGATATTCATCGAGAGCTTTTTTGAGATTATAAAAATTATTTTCATGGAAAATTGTGTCAATGTCCATTTTTATAACCCAATCTCCTTTTGATTTATTGAAACCTTCTTGGAAAACTTTACCAATATATTCAAATGAAAATTCTTCTTCCCAGTCTTCTCCGACAACAACTACTTCATCTGCAAAGTCTTTATAACAGTCCAATGCTTCTTTCCATGGATCCATTCTTTTTTCTGGATCAGTATAAGAAGTAAAAATTGAAATATTCATTTCTAAGCCTTTGTAAATTCAGTAAAAATTATCAATTTGAGTATTCTAATTGCATTTATTCTTGATTTGTTTTTAGAAAGTTTACTTAATATATTCAAATTATTTTCAAGATATTGATTATTTTCGACCATATAGTTTTTTATATTATTTAAATTATTAAAAATAAAATTTTCAAGATTAAATACAAATCCCATTTTTTTTCTATTTATGAATTCATCATTAAAATCCTCACTTAAATATTCTTTTAATAATGACTTTTGATTATTTTTATCAAAATAATTTGTATCATGGCTCATAATATAATCAATTAACCTATGATCAACAAAAGGAGATCTAACTTCTAGAGAGTTTGCCATAGAAGTTCTGTCGACTTTAAGCATCATCATCTCTGGAAGATAAAATTGATAATCTGTTGCAAGCATTGATTTGTAATCATCTTGTAAATTCACAAATATGTCATCCTGAAAATCACTGTACTCATTTATATCAAGCATCGACATAAATTTTCTATCTTCAAAAAAAGAGGCATATCTTTGAGAAATCTTTTTGCTGTTTCTCAAAAAATGATTTCCAGTTCCCAAATACGATGGATATAAAGGATATATTTTTGAATAAAATGCTTTTAATTTATTTGGTGCATCCAACGATAAGGATGTTCTTAAATATCCCCCCAGCAACTCATCTCCTCCGTCGCCAGAGATAGCAACCTTATATTTTTTTGATATCAAACGACTTAACATATAAGAAGGAACAATTGATGGATCACAATAAGGTTCGTCAAAAATATTAATTACATCCAGTAAAGTGTTGAAGTCAAGTTCCAAATCTAGCTTTTCCTCAATATGGTTTGTTTGATATTTTTCTTTAACACTTCCTATCCAAAAGCTTTCGTCATATTTTTTATCGCTATAAATTGCTGAAAAAGTATTTATATTTTTTTTATTATCAGATAAATTTTTAATAATTGATGAAGAATCTAGTCCACCCGATAAAAAATTTGCAACTGGCACATCTGATTCAAGTCTGTAATTTACAGAACTTGAAAATAATTCATAAAATTCATTATCAATAAATTTTTTTTCATCTATTTCATCTATCGGAGACCAATATATATGGTTTTGAGGTTGGAGATTTTTTTCTAAATTAAAAGAAATTATTTCACCTGGTTTAAGTTTATAAATATTTTTGTATATTGTATTTGGAGATTTTATGACACCATAATTAAAAAAATTACCAATTTCTTTATCATTAATTTGTTTCTCACCTAATAAATCTGCAACAGAAATTAGGTTTGATCCAAAAACTAAACTTCTATCAGAGAGGTTGAAAAATAATGGTTTTTGTCCCACTCGATCTCTAATTAAATGTATATTTTTATTTTTAATGTCATAAAATACTATTGCAAACTGTCCAATAATATTTTTTACAAAATCGAGACCAAATATAGACAATCCTTCTAATAGAACTTCTGTATCAGAATTTTTTGAGTTAAAAGTAATGCCCTTTCTCAAAAGAATTTGTTTTAATTCTTTATAGTTGTATATCTCGCCATTAAACATCATTAAATTTTCTTTGTTATTTGAAACCATTGGTTGTGAGGCTGTATCAGTCAAATCAATTATTGAGAGCCTGTTGAAGACAAAAGAAAAAAATGTGTTGCATTGATTTAGGTTGTTCTGATTTAAAAATTTAGTTTCATCTGGACCTCTGCATATAATTCTTTTGTTTGCATTTATTAGATCTTCATCTGAGAAACTATCTAAAGAAATTTTGCCTAGAAAGCCACACATGTTTTTATTGTATACCTTATAAAATACAATTTTTGAATTAAAGTATGTATTTGGAGATAAAATGAAAAGCTCTGATATAACTTATGTATTTGGGACTGGAAGAATAGATAAATTAGAAAATAAAAATTTTACAGGAGAATTTTTCTATGGATATAACTACTTCTCGTCAAAAAACTTAAATATTCAGATTATCGAATTAAATGAATCAAACAAAAAGAATAGACTTACATCAAAAATATTACTTTTTATAGACAGAGTATTAAATAAAATTTCAAAACTTCCTTTTTATATGAATGAAGTGATTACTTTTGAGAATATCAAAAAATTATCAAATTCCAAAAACATTGTATTTACAAATGACAGGATAGGAATTTCTTTATTACCTGTAATGATTTTTCTAAAGTTATTTTACAAAATAAATTGTGTTGTAATTGTAATGGGTATGCTCAATAATTCTGGAGAAAATGGATTAGTTAAGTTTTTGAGAAATTTGATTATCAAACTTTTTATTAAGTTAAATGATAAATTTATCTTCTTAGGTATTGGCGAATATGAGAAAGCCAAAGAAAATTTCAAACAAGAAAATAAGTTTGTTTTTTTTCCTTTTTGTGTTGACTCAGCTTTTTGGAAAAGTAAAGATAAATATAAGTCGTCAACAAGAAAGAAAATATTATTTATTGGAAACGACGGGAATAGAGAGTTCGATAAAGCCATTCAAATCGCAAAAATTATGAAAGATAAGGAATTTTTGTTTGTTACTTCCAATGAAGAAATAAATTCTATTGAAATGAAAAATGTAGAAGTTATTTCAGGAAACTGGAATAAATCATTATTAACTGATACTGAGGTAAGAGATATTTATGAACAATCTAAAATAACAATATTACCACTCAAAAATACTCTCCAACCCTCAGGTCAAAGTGTTACTCTCCAATCGATGTCTTGTGGAGTCCCAGTTATTATTACAAATACGATAGGTTTTTGGGATTCTAGCAAATTTAAAAATGATCATCATTTAATTAAATTAGAAGACAATGAGCTTAATAATTGGGTATCCAAAATTAATGAAATATTCAAAAATGAAGATTTATTAGATGAAATATCTAACAATGGAATCGAATTAATCAATAAAAATTATGATATTAAAAAATTTAATGAGTACATTGAAAAAACAATCATAATAGATTATTAGGAATTAAATGAAAGTAATAGTATTTGGAAGTAAAGGACTGGTGGGGTCTTCAATCAGTAGAATTCTGGAGGACTCAAACAAAGTAGATGAATTAATAAAAAGTAACAGATCTGAATTAAATTTATTTAACTCAAAGGATGTTAAAGAATTTGTAAAAAATCATCAGCCAGATGTAATTATTAATGCAGCTGCAAAAGTTGGTGGTATACATGCCAATGATACAAAAAGAACAGAATTTATTTTAGAAAATTTAAAAATAAATATGAATGTTTTAGAAAGCTGTCTAGAGATACCATCGATAAAAATTATCAATTTAGGTAGCAGTTGTATCTACCCACTAAATGCTAAAAATCCAATAAACGAATCTGAGTTTATGAATGGTAAGCTTGAACCAACAAATTCTCCATATGCAATGGCAAAGCTTTCAGCTATTGAAATTGGAAGGAGTATGTCAAAACAATTTGGACATAGGGTTCTAAATTTAATGCCAACAAATTTATATGGCCCTAATGATTACTTTTCCGATTTGGATAGCCATGTAATTCCAGCATTAATTCATAGGATGCAAAAAACAATTGAAGATGACGAGAACAAATTTACAGTTTGGGGTTCTGGTTCTCCGTTGAGAGAATTTCTTTATGTAGATGACTTGTCGAACTTTATAAATTTTATTATTGATAAAGATGTTGAAAATGACTTAATTAATGTAGGAAGTGGTCACGAGATATCAATTAAGAATCTTGCATTACTTATTAAGGATTTAATGGGTTTCAAAGGAGATGTTGTTTTTGATTCAAGTAAACCTGATGGAAATCCGAGAAAACTATTAGATTCAAGCTTAATGAATGAATTAGGATGGAACGATTTTACCGATCTTAGAAATGGTTTAAAAAATACTATTAAATGGTACAAATCAAATCAAGAGTCAAATAGAATTAATTAACTACAGGATTTTCCCAAGTTGGCTTTATAAGCCCATTGTCCAATAACATTTTTTCTTTAGTTGCTATCTGAATATCACTTTCAACCATTAGTTTTATCAAATCGTCAAAACTAGTTGAGGATTTCCAATCTAATAATTTATTTGCTTTGGAAGGATCTCCAAGTAAATAATTTACTTCATTTGGCCTTATATATCTTTCAGAAGTTTCAACATAATCCTCATAATTTTTATCGATTAAATTAAATGCTTTTTTTGCAAAATTTTCAACTGAATGAGCGCTTCCAGTAGCAATGACCCAATCATCAGGTTCAGAATAATCTAAAATTTTGTACATTCCATCTACATAGTCTCCAGCAAATCCCCAATCTCTTTTTGCATTAAGATTTCCAAGAGTAAGTTTTGATTGCAATCCCATATGAATTCTTCCTACTGCTCGAGAAATTTTTCGAGTTACAAAAGTCTCACCCCTGTAAGGAGATTCATGATTAAATAAAATTCCGCTCGAACAAAACATGCCATAAGATTCTCTATAAACTTTAGTTATATCGTGAGAAAATACTTTTGCAGCAGCATAAGGACTTTTTGGGTCAAATCTTGAATCCTCATTTAATTTTTCTTCGAATTTTCCACCATACATTTCAGATGATGAGGCTTGATAAAATTTTATATCCTTATTTATATTTTTTATAGCTTCAAGAATATTTAATGTTCCAATAGTTCCAACTTTGATTGTGAACTCTGGAATCTTAAAAGATACAGCAACGTGGGATTGAGCTGCCAAATTAAATATTTTTTCTGGTTCTAAGGTTGATATCAGATTGTTTAAAGATGAAGAATCTAATAAATCTGAATAATGAAGATTGAATTGACCAGATGATTTATATTCAGATAGAAAACCATCAATTCTTTCTGTGTTAATTGATGAAGATCTTCTTACTGTTCCATGAACTTCGTAACCTTTATCAAGCAGTAACTTTGAAAGATAATATCCATCTTGGCCCGTAATTCCAGTTATTAATATTTTTTTCATTTAACCTTTAATAATTATAAGTACTTTACTGTAAATAAATAGAGTCTTCATTGAAAAAATATCCAAGGAATGAATAGTATAAAAAAGGAAATCTTACCGATTCCATACTTGTATCAAAAAAAGATACCAAGAAAATTGGTATCATATATTTTAAAATTTTGAAATTCTTAAATTTTCTAAAATAATAAAAAACTATAAAGACATGAAAACTCATGAATAAGATTATTTGTAAAAGCCCTCCTCTTGCAAAGATGTTGAAAAAGTAATTGTGAACATTTTCATTTTTTCCATCGGACCCTCTTCTCTCTTTATCGTCCATGGCAGGAATTATTTTGTTATAACCATATCCAAACATAATATTGTCTGATTCATCAAGATCTTGAATAATATCCTGCCATATTTGTAATCTCCAGTTAGCGGTTACGTCAGCAGAATATAATCTTCCATCTTGAACATAAAAAGAGAAAAAAGCTTCTGTACTATTGCGTTCATCAACTATTGCTGAAAGACTCTCTACTATATCCAAATTGTCTACTAGTTCTATTGATTCTCCCGGTATTTTTTCAAAAATAAAGTTCCCGTAAATGTAAAACGTTGAGGAAAAAAATAAAATTATTGAACCTGCGATTATGAATATATTTTTTAAAGTAAATTTCATAAAAATACTTTTAATTGAATTAAGTTGCAATAATAAAAATATTATTGCAGCAAGAAAAGCTCCTTTGCTAGCATATAAAAAATAAGGTAAAAATATTGAAAATGTGAATAAGAAAAATGTTTTAAATTTTAGTGAATTATTTAAAGTGTTTTGCATTACTAACAAAGTTAATACAAAAATAAGAAGTACATCTCCAGCTTTTAAAAATTCAAATTTATCAGAAAAATTTTCAAAAAATATTTTAATAAATTCTGGAAAAAATGTTGTTTGAAAGATAAATATGATTGGTAAAAAAACAAAGAAAGAATTAAAAAAATTATATTCATAATTAATTTTTGAAAAAACAAAGTTACCTACATATAAAGAAATAATTATCCAAATATACGAACTTGCTTTGAAGATATATGTACTTCTATTTACTGGAAAATTAAGAGCTAGTTCTAAAAAAAACGAAAATATAATTAATTTATGTATTATATTTAGCTGTCTTCCAATTAAATACTCTTCGTATCTTTTATAACCCAAGAAAAGAAAAATAATAGAAAGAAGTAAACACAAAGCAGTAGTCCACTCACCTATTCTGTAACTTAAAATTGATATGCCTGAAAAAGATCTACCAAATAAAATAAAGAACGAAATTACTATAAAGTAAATTAACTTAGTTTTTAAAAATATTTCTTTAATCATTTAAAATAACTTCTAAATTTTAATTTTAATTTTAAATACAACTTTTTTACAATATTAATCTCTTCTAAAGGTCGATTATCAATTATTTCTTTTTTTGATTCAATATAGAAGTTAAATAGGTCTAAAAACTCATTTGACATAACTTTTGAATCATTTGGGTAAGTTTTCATCTTTTCATAATATTGGGATGAATTCTCCATAAATAAAATTATCTTTTCCTCAAGATTATCTATTGAATAGGGAATACCAAATCTATCACAATATTCTGACGTCCCGCCGCTTTTAATATATAGAATTGGTAACCCACATTGTCCAGCTTCAATATGATGATTTCCTGATGGTTCGAATAGAGAACCAGTTATATACAAATGGTTTTTCTTTAGTTCGTCCCCAAGCTCATTCCCATAAAGAGGTGTAATAATATTTGAATTAGTTAAATCATAATTTTTAGGTAAGTTCCCAATGAAAGTAAACTCAATTCTATCTTTCCAAAAATTTGTCGATATTAATTTGTCAATGTATTCATAGACTTTATACCCTTTGTTTTTATTTGTACCCCAATGATGTGTTACTATTTTTAATTTTTCATTTTTATTCCATAATTTCAAATTTTCAGGATTAAAAAATTCTCTATTTGCACCTGCCATAATTGTATGTAAATTTTCTTTCCTGATGCCTTCCTCTACATAAAGATCTTTTAACCATTCACTTACAAAAATAGTTACATCTGCAACACTATTTGATTTAATTAAATATTCATTAATATAATTTGTGGCTTTTCTTTGATCACATTCATTTATCCTATGAAAAACAATGGAATTATTATTTACAACATTAAGATATTCTTTTATGTCTTTGTGATTAAAGCTCGAAGTTTCAGACAATTTTCTAGGTTCTGTTAAAAGAATAATATCAATATCTTTATCAACCAGTTTATAAACAACTTCATGTCCAGATTCAATCAAAAATGAAGATAAGTTTTTCGCAAAAGCATTACCTCCACCCCACGGGCCATCTTTAATGTTTGTTCCAATTGCTATTTTCACGAAATATCTTTAAACATTTTGTTGAATTCATCAAAACCTTTTGGAATATCGAAAATTAAAGAATTTTCATAAGCAAATTCTACATTTGGCTTAGCATTTTCAAAATTTTCCATATCGAATATTGATTCTATTGCTAGAACTTTATTTGCGATTCCAACATTTGTTGAAATGATTGGTGTTTTTGAAAGCCCACATTCAAAAATAGACTGTGGTCCTCCCTCAACTCTTGAACTTACAATATATAAATCTAGACAATTATAAAGTTCATTTAGTTCTTCAAAGGATACTTTTTCATAATAAATGTATTCAATTTTATATTTTTCAAGTAATTTAATTATGTATTGCCTTCTGTAGCCTGAAAGTAATACAAAAATTTTTTTATTTTTTGCCATTTTTCTTACTATTTCAATGAACCTATCTGGTCCTTTTGAAAGTTTTGGAGAAACTTTATCTTTGCCTTCAGTGTCTCTTTGAAATGATCCTAAAATAAATCTATCTTCTGGAATTTTATATTTTATTTTTAGACTTCTTGTTTCTGGAATATCAAACCATAATTTACTATTTACCCAAAATGGAAAATTAAAAATTTTTTTGGATGTTAATGAAACCAGCTGTTCAAATGACTTATCTGATATAGTGTGGTAGCAGTCTACAAATTTATCTAATTTATAAAAATTTCTTTTTTCTTTTCCAATAAATTTATCAAAATCTATATGATGAACGGTACATAAAACCTTTTTCTCTTTCAAGTATTTTTTTGATACATTTTTCCAGGACCATGGTGATATAATCCATATAATATCTGCATCTTTAGCTTCATTTGTAAATAATTTTGGATTGTACTCAGAAAATTCTTTTTTAAGTCTGTCAACAATCCAGTCTTCTTTTGCATCATTTATGAATATTTTCATATTATTGATTTGGTCTTAATCCTTTTCTTACGCAATTAGCATAATATTCTTGTTCCTTTTTTTTGTTTGTTGAAATATTGTTAATAAAATTTGAGTTATATAGAACATTTTTCATTATTTTTAACTTAAATCCCGAATTTACTAAATCATAAGCTAATTTGTAATCTTGACTATAAATAAATTCTTCATCGTAGCCACCGACCTTTTCGATAATGTTTTTTTTAGCAAACATTGTGCCATGTATAAGCGGATTTTTAAATCTTAAAACAAAGTTAAGAGGAAGATAGTAAGAAAACCTTGGAAAAATATTCTGCGTATCATTTCTTACTGATCTTGCAAAAACCACATCAATATTTTCTTCATTTAAAAATTTAAGTTGTTTTTCAAGCCTTGTGTCTTCACTCCAATCATCTGAATCTTGTCTTGCTAAATATTTCCCGTTGCTTTCTTTTATCAGTAGGTTTAAGGATTTTGTCAATCCTAAATTGTTAGGATTTTTGAATACCTTAACCCTATTATCTTGCTCAGATATATTCATACATATTTGATAAGATCTATCAGTTGAACCATCATCAATAATTAGTAATTCAAAATTTTTATGGCTTTGATTCAAAATACTTAGTACAGCTTTATGAATGTCTTCTTCTCCATTAAATACGGGTAATAAGACGCTTATTAAATTTTTATTCATAGCATGTTAATTTGAAACAATTTTTTTGAATTTTATGTATAAAGTTTCCTCTTTTAATAATCCTAAAATATAATCTTTATTATCTAAACCAATATCTAACAAGTTTTCATTATTATTTAGCTCAATCAATTTTTTCTTAAAATCAGATTTATTTCCCTGTTGGAATACATATGGATAATTTTTAGGGAAAAAACTTGAAATAGAACCCGAATCCGGAACAACTGAAGGAATAGATAGCATAGATGCTTCGCATAGAACTGTTGGTTGTCCTTCATACATTTTGGTAAATGTTAAGACGCCTTTTGAATTTCTTATAATTTTTAGCGTATCCTCACGATTTTTTGATCCTAAGAAGTAGATATTCGGTAAATCATAATAACTTTGAAGATCATTTAATTGAGGCCCGTCTCCAACAATATAAAGTTTCAAGTTTTCAAATTTACACTCAAGAAAAACTTCAATTAATTCTTTAACACCTTTCTCAGCAGATACTCTTCCTGCGTATACGAAATAATCAACTTTATTAGTTTCTTTCTCTATGGTTTGCTCTTTGATGTAATTATGAAAAATATAAATATTATTTAGATCTAGACCAACTTTACTAAGTTCATTTTTTTGAAATTGACCTAGTGCTAAAACTGTAGTTTCATACAGAATCAAATATGATAATAATTTTTTAGTATGTCGAACAACGAGAAACGACTTTAAGTATGAATCGCTAAACGTCTTGTTAAATAATTGATAATTCGATCTTGTTTGTCCACAACCATTACAAAATTCTCCTTTATCAATATGATTCTTAACAAGATATGAATTACAACAGTTTAATCTTGAGTTATGAACTTTAATAATTGTCTTTATGCCTTTTTTGTGTAAAAATCGAATTATCCCAGTTGAGCCCTCAAACCATGTATTGTGTACGTAACAAATATCAGGTTTATAGGTATTAATTTTATTGTTAAGTTTTCTAATAGAATAAAAGTTGTAATTCAATATTAAAAATAAAGATTGAATAATTTTCTTTTCGAATTTATTCGAAAAGAAAAGAGTATCTACATTAAAAAATTTACTTAAAAACTTAACCTCCTCACCCACAGCTATGTCTTCACCGCCTTTTTCTCGATAATGTGTGTGAATGACTAATATTTTTTTAGATTTATTTTTGTTCATCTATTTACAGTTTATTATCCAAATATTTAAGTTATCATAATTTTTATGCATGTTGTAATATTCTTCACTTACGACTATTCCTTAAATATATGGAGTGATTCGGGAATATTAGATAGGGAGCTTATTTATTACAAGAAATTGCTGAATAAAAATAGTGATTTGGAAATTACTTTCGTAACTTATGGTGACAAAAGTGATTTAGATCACCTTGTGAATATGGATAGAGTTAATATTATTCCCATATATTCAATTATTAATAAAAATAAATCTAAAATTTTAAATTACATAAAGTCATTCTCTATTCCTTTTTTATTAAAAAAAAGAATTAAAGATGTTGATTTAATTAAACAGTATCAGCTTCAAGGAGCATGGGTTTCGATATTCTACAAGTATTTAATAAAAAGACCATTGATCGTAAGGACTGGTTTTGATATGTATTCATTTAGCATTAAAGAAAAAAAGAAAGCTGTGAAGAGATATCTTTATAGATCCTTAACAAGTTTAAGCCTTAAAATTTCTGACTTATATACAGTTTCTAGCCAAACTGATGAAAAATTTCTTAACAAAAATTTTAAATTTGACGAATCGAAATTAAAAATTAGACCAAATTGGGTTTATGAAATAGACACGTCCCCAATAGAAAAAAGACCAATGAATAAAATTTTGTCGATAGGAAGACTAGAAGAACAAAAAAATTTCTACGAGCTAATTAATAGCTTTGCTGATTCTTCTTTTGAAATTGATATTTATGGAAAGGGTTCTGAAAAAGAAAAATTAGAAATATTAGCAAAAGAAAATAATGTCAATGTAAATTTTAAAGGAATGATTGAATACAGTAATTTACAAAAAATCTATAAAAATTATGCCTTTTATGTAAGTGCCTCAAAATATGAAGGAAATCCTAAGACAATTCTTGAAGCCCAGAATTCAGGATGTATCGTAATTGTTCTGAATGAAGAAAATTCTAAAGATATTATTGATACCAACATTGATGGAATAATTGTAAACGATGTAAAAGAAATGCAAAAAGAAATTAAAAATCTTGTTTCTAATCATGAAAAAATGAAAACACTTTCGAAAAATGCAGTCCAACGAACAAAAGAAAATAATGAATTAGAATTATTGATTGATTTAGATTTGAAAGATTTTGATTTTTTAGTTTCGGTATGAAACTATTCTTTTTTCATTCTCTAATTCTATTTTGATATGTTGATCGATGTTTTCATAATCATCAATATTGTGAGTAATATTTATTATCGTAATATTTAGATTATCTAAAACCTTTAAAATTGTTTCTTTACTTTTTTTATCTACATTTGATAGTGATTCGTCAAGTAACAAAATATCAATATCTTTTAGAAGAGCTCTTATAAAAGATATTTTTTGCATTTGTCCGGTTGATAATGATTTATTACTTACCTTTGTATCGAGTGATCCTTCATTTTCATTATTAAAAACTTCAAATTTTTCAATATATTCTTTAAGTTGATTGTCGTCTTTCTGAAATGAATTTCCATAAAGTAAATTATCTCTTAGAGAAGCATTTAAAATCATAGGTATTGCTCCTACAAAGCCAAAATTATTTGAATAAGATATTACCTCACCTTTGGTTGCATAAAAAATACCAGAAAACAATCCAAGTAGTGTGCTTTTTCCGGATCCATTTGAACCTGTAATTACAGTATGTTTGTTTTTACTAATTGAAAAGTTAAGATTTTCAAATATATTTACTTCAGAATTAAAATATTTAAAATCTAAGTTATTTACTTTTATAGCGATTGAATCATCGATATTTTTATCAATAACAAAATTAGTTGTTTGGACAATTTCTTTATTTTTCTCAAGTAAAAATAACTTTTCAAGATAGACATGATAAGCAGAAACTAGATGTAAATTACTATTTAATACACCTAGGGCTTGAAATAATCTTAAAGCAACCCCGATAAAATCTAAAGTTATATATTTTACAACGTCTAAGAAAACAATTGCTAAGCTCAATCCAAAAAAAGTTAAGAAATTTGGAATAATTGCACTTATTGATCCCAATTTTATATTGACTAATGTTGAGTCGTAGTAATCCTTTAAACTCTTTCTAAAATTTTTGAGTTCTTCATGAGCTAAATTAAGTATTTTGATTAAATAAAGATTATCAACTATTTTTTCAATTTTTTCACTAATTTCTTGACTCGTAAGATATGTTTTATGAGATGTTTTTCTACCTTGTTTAATTATATAAATTGTCGGAAAATACAAAACAGCTATGCCGGCAGATAAGATAATTAATGAATTAAAGTCAGTAATTATTAAATAAACAGTATATGCAAAAACTTGAAGGACACTTCCAATGAAAGTTGCGAGAGTACTATAGAAACCTGAAACCTGTCCTGCAATTGTGTTTATATAAAAATATGCATCAGATGACGAATAATTACCCTGACTAAATATTTCTTTAATTAATTGATCTCTTAAATTTTCTTCAACTTCTAATCTTAATTTAGTTATATTTATCTTTTCGTAGTAGATGCATGCAAATCTAAATATTACTAATAGTGGTAAAAGGTAAATATTATCAAACAAAAATATTGTTATAAAATTATCTATTGAAATGTCATCTGAAAATACGTTTGTAAAAGATAGTATTATTAAAATGTCTAGAAGAACAATAAGGTTAGAGATAATTCCCGTTATGAAAATTCTGATTTTTTTATTTTTTGTTTTTGTGAGTTTCGAGACTTTGATTAAATCATTTACAAATACTTTGAATTGACTCATATTAGTATTCTATTAAATTATAAATCTTTTATGAATCCTAAAAAGAAAGAATATTTTTATTATTACTTGGAACAAAAAGCAATTTGTTCCTTAATTTTGCAAAATTGACATAAAAATACTCAATAAATATTCTAAATTGTTCAATACAAAATTTTCTTGAAAATGTACCAAAGGTTTACAACAGTGTTCAATTCGAAAAACAAAAGGATAAAACAGAAATATAAACAAAATATTATTATTAATTAAATCTTTTTCTGATATTAAATAAACTACAAGAAAACAAATTAGGACAATGTATATCCATCTGCCCCAATCATAACCAATTAAAAACAAAGGGATAAAAGATATTCCTATAAAGAAATAATATTGGAATTTCTTGAAAAATACTTTATCAAACAGAAATGGAATCATTGATAACAAAAATAAAAATATATAAAAATAAGATGAGTTTCTGTTCTCATTAATGATAATATTTTGGGTTATTAAATATGCGGCATTAAAATCCCAAACAAGAAATTCGAAGGAACCATAGCCACACAAGTTAGATAGTCCAAAATTTTCTAAGTCCTCGCACATTAAATTTCGTTTTCTATATAAATCTTGCTCACTATTTGAAAAAATAAAATAAAATAAAATATTTAAAAAAGTTGGTCCAATAAAAAAAAGATAGTGGCTCAGATTTTTTGATTCTATTTTATAAAATAAAATAAAAATTAAAGTTGTTAAAAAAAATAAATTTACAGAATGGGAGAATATAGCAATTGTATAAATTACTCCACTTAAGTAAATTTTATAACTTTTCTTATCTTTAATATTTGAAGCAAGGATAACCAAAGCTAAAATTCCCAATATTTCCTTTCGAAATGAGCCTTGTGAATCATAAATATTAAATAAGAATGTTGCTGGAGAGAAAATTAGTATTAGTGAAATAAAGTTTTGTTTTGATTGATTAAAAATTTTGGTGATAAAGTAAAAAATTAATATATAAATAGCTATTAATAAAAAGGAAAGAAAATCTAACATCGATTCTTGATGATTGAATGAATTTATTAAAAAAGTTCCAATAAGTCCTCTACTAATAAAACCATGGTTGTAATTTATTAACCAATCTGCAGTCATGAATGTATGACCCTTATTATTATTTAAGTCAATGTAATACCTAAACAATGGAATATAAAGAATAAGAAGAAAAAAAAATATTTTATTTTTTGATATTTGATTAATTAATATTTTTATTTGAGGTCCTTATCTAAGTTATCTTACTATCGTAGTTAACAGAATTATATTACTGTCATTCATTACCCAATAAAAATATAATTTCAATATTTTCATAGATTGTTTATAAATACAGAAAGTTTCTTTAGTACTAATTAATAAACTTTTAATCAACTGATTTCCAAAGATGGAGAGAAGCTATAGTCCTATAGGGAGACCATTTTTTTGCGTACTCATCATATTTATTCCAATCACTATCAGATTTAATCATTTTATAATTATTCATTGCTGATCTTAGTCCAGCATCTTTTGAAGAAAATATGTCAAGATTGCCTGAGCAAAATATTTCAAACATATTTACGGACCAGGGGCCAATACCAAAAACTGAAAGTAATTTTTCATTCATTTCGTGATGGTCTAGTTTTGTTAAGTCATAAAAATTTTTATCTAAAAAAATTTCTGATAATTCTTTGATTGTTCTTGCTTTGTTTTGACTTAAACCAAATTTTTTAATTTGATTAATTTTAAGATTCTGAAAATCTTTTGCACTTAGGTACTTGGTATTGAAAAAGTCTTTAATATTTTCATATATAGTATTTGCTGCAGATGTTGAGATAAATTGTGCTATTACAATTGCTGTAAGGGAATCAAATTGGTTTTTTTTATTTGGTTTAAAAACGATATGACCATTTACGTCAATTAATTTTTTTAATTTTTTATCTAAGCGACGTAAATATTCTTCTTCTTTTGAAAATTTCATAAAGTGGTTATTTATAGATCTAAATTATTTTAGAAATCTTGGGTACGCTAAATATAATTGCTACTCTCCATACTTAAATTATATAAATTTCATAAATATTTTTTTCAGAGTTTTAAAAAATAAATTAATTTCTATCTTTTATCACTCTAGCTGGATTTCCATAAGCTAATTTATTTTTTGGTATATCTTTTGTCACAACGCTGCCAGCACCAATCAGGCAATTTTTCATTAATGTAACACCACAAATAATTGTGCTATTCGCACCAATCGAGACAAAATCTTCCACAACAGTTTTAGTTAATCTTTCTTCACTCCAATCCTTAACTTTTGGATATAAATCATTTGTGAAAACTACAGAAGGACCAACAAATACTTCATTTCCAATTACAACACCTTTATAGACTGAAACATTATTCTGAATTTTACAATTATCACCTATTATTACGCCCTCATCTATATAAACATTTTGTCCGATCGTAACATTTTTTCCTATCATCACATTCTCTCTAATGTGTGAAAAGTGCCAAATTTTAGTATCTTTTCCAATAGTAGATCTGTCGCTAACGATAGAGGTTTCATGCTGTGTAAAGTTATTATTTTCCATTTTGTGGCCAGAGGCAGAATCGAACTGCCTAACCCTTATTTTTTATATAATGGCAGACCACTTGACCTTATCTTATTGTAACTTATTCATCATTAGTTTTCGCTCATTAGGTTTAGCTTGTATTCGGAAATGAGCAGTAAAATAAATCACAATAAAGAAATTTTTTTAGAACATTTCTGGCACAGTTTTTAATTAATATTTTTGTAGAATATCAACTAATCCTAAGAGGGTTCATAAATTGGGAAATTGCAGATTAATTTTCTATCCATATTGAGAAATAAAAGTTTTTACCTCATATCCATAACTAATTAGTTGCTTTAACCTATTTTCAAAAATATTTAATTTATACTCAACATCTATATTTATTCTCTCGAGATTTGGGGTTTTTTCAAGATTATTAAAATCGTTATTGTCAAGAAAGTCTGCTGGATGAATAAGCAAGTAAAATTGTTCAGATCTAGTTGCAACTAGCTTAAATATAAAATTAACTAAAAATTTTGGAAACACATACTCTAATGTCATCCAATAAGACAATTTATATTTTGTGGGCAAAGGAATTACCCATATTTTTTTATCTTTACTTTTAAAATATGAGTTTTTAACTGGATAGGGTTTTTGTTTCCCAAAAAACATCCTTGCGTAATCCTTTCTTGAAAATAAATCTTTTATATTATAAGTATGGGCTACTTTTTTCTTTGAAAAATAGTTAAATACATAATTTAATAACATTTTTAACATCGCCAGAAACATTAAAGGTGAAGGAGCTAAGGAGTGGTCATATGAATAATTTAAATCTACTAATTTCTTAATTGTAAAGCTATTAGAGTTCCAACCTGGAGCAATGAATCCTTTCGAGTCATAATTGAGCTTTTTTTTAATCAAATTATGTGTATCTTCTATTTCACGCGACTGAACATCATCCTTTAAAAATGCAAAATTTTGATAATGAGAATAACTATGATTTCCGATTTCGTGCCCTCTTTCAATTAATTTTTTTAAAACATCTATGTTGGAATCATCTTCTAAATCTTTTCCAATGACAAATGCTGACATCTTCGCATTATATTTATCTAAAATTTTTTCTATTCGTGGAATTGCAATCTTAAATGCAGGATCATTTTTCATTGGATAAGAATTTGTTGCATAACCAATAGAATCCACATTAAGACTTATGAATGCTATTTTTTTATTCACTAAAAATATCTTTCATGGTGATAATTTTGCCACCAGCTTTGTAAAACTTTTTTAAAATATTTTTGTCAGGATAAGAGTAATATGACCCTGGTTCGTATTGTTTTTCTCTTACATTTCTTTTTAAATTTTTATAAAATTCCATAAAATATTTATCAAAATTATCATATATTTCCTTGTAAAAATCCACCATAGTCCTCTTTAAATTAATTCTTTCAAAATATACTATATCCCCGGTGTCGATAGATTCTAAAACATAATGAAAAGAGATACCTTGCTCAAAACCATTAATTTTATTGTATATATAGGGAAAGACTCCTTTTCCATGAGGTAGTAAAGATGCGTGCTTATTAAACCAAGAAATGTTCTCATTAACTTTTAATAATTCTTTGGGAATTATGTAACTGCATGTGATAAAAACCATATCTGGTTTGAAATCTATTATTTTGTTTCGAATTGCGTCTATATCAAAAAAATTTAAATTCAATGATATTTCTTTATTGAAAGTTTTTTTATTTGTTCTATAGAATTTAATATTTCTTACAATAGAAAAAATCGCTAAAGATAAAAAATTTTTTAATCCAAAACTTCTAAAATAATATACTGCAGGGTTCATATTTTTTATTTTTTTATCTGGCAATGTAATCAGATTAAATTCAAATTGTTTATATTCAGAGTTTATTACCTTGGCCCACGCAGGCTTAAGCCAAACACTATCGTTATTGGTTATTACCAGAATTTTTTTCACTTTTAGGGATTATAACCTACTTGACAAAACTTTTTAATATAAAGATTTAAACGATCTTTGGTTCTTTTATCGCAAATTTCTAGTGATGAATAGATCCAAGGTGTTTACTCGAAACGGCAAAGGTCTCATACGTTCCCTTAAATATCCTGCAATGTAAATTTATAAAATCTTAAAATATTTTACGGCGCGAATGGCGAAATAAATAATTAAAAAAAATAAAACTAAAGCAGAAGCAATTTCTACAACACTAAGTTCAGGTGGAATATACATAATAAAGCTGGATATCCCACATACACTCCAGAATATTACCTGGTAAAATATTTTTTTTCTTTCTTTAAAATCATCTGCTTCTCGCAAACTGTCAAGTTTTCTTCCTATGAAGTCAGCTAATAATGAAAAGAACAATCGCATCTCCTTTTAATAATTAAATTTTATCCTATTTTAATTGTTTTAAATATTTTCATTGTTTTATAAATGATCGATATATAACTCTTTGACCAGATACAGAATTGAACTGCCGACCCCTGTTTTTTAGATATGGGCTAGCTTTTTGACCTTGGTTTATTTTACATTAATTTGTTTTAATTTTCGCTAGTTTTCGGCCTAGAAAAAATCTCTACTAATTTGATTAATTCTCTTTTATGTATCAAAATTATTTTATGAATATTACTTTCCTTAACCATGCATCATATATATTAGAATCTGAAAATACCAAAATATTGTTTGATCCTTATCTTTATGGAACAGCATTTAATAATTCATGGAAACTTTTTAATGAAGAAAAGCATGACTTAACCGATATTAACTATATATTTTTCTCTCACGAACACCCAGATCACTTCTCAGTTGATTTCATTAAAAATCATTTCAATGAGAAAAGAGATGAAATTACTATTTTATATCAAGAGACTTATGACAAAAGGATAAAAAACTTCTGTTCAAAATTAGGTTATAATTTTCTAGAATTGCCAAATTATAAAGAGGTCTTATTAGAAAATGACTTAAAAATCACACTAGGCAAGGTTCCGTTCTATGACTCATGGGTTATGGTTTCCAATTCTGATCACAACATATTAAATGTAAATGATTGTGTTTTAGAAGATCCGTCATTAGTTCATACAATAAAAAAGATTTCGGGTGACTCTAAAATTGATGTGTTATTAACACAATTTTCTTATGCCGGTTTTGCTGAGTATGAACAAAGATCAATAAATGCCAAAAGTCAACTAGAGACTATCAAGTTGCAAGATACTATCTTAAAACCAAAAAACATAATTCCTTTTGCTAGTTTTATATATTTTGCCCATAAAGAAAGCTTCTATATGAATGACTTCATTAACACTCCAGAAATTACTGAAAACTTTTTAAAAAATAACATTAGTGGGAATACAGTATGGTTAAAACCAAATGAAAAATGGAAAGTTAACGAAAAAAAAGAAAACCATACTTCTATTGATTATTGGATGGAGTTTTATAATAATATAAATTCTTTACCCAAAGTAGACTCTGGTGAATCAGTAGAGATTTCAGAATTAGAAAATAAGTATCAAAAATATATTTCAAGAATTAAAAGTAAAAATAATAGATTTTTATTAAACATATATAACATTGTATTAGGTAAATATGTAACTATGCACTTGTATGATATTGATACTTTTATAAAAATTAATCTGCTGAAAGGTATCATAACTCTTCAAAACAAACCAGAAAATTTTATAAAGCTTCATTCAGAAACCCTCGCATTTGTTTTTGATTTTGATTTTGGTATAGATACTTTTTCAGTTAGTGCAAGGTTTGAATCTGATGCAGAATTGTTTAATAGGTTTTGTCAGTCCTTTGCTATAGGCGAGTTAAATAATACAGGAAAATATTTAAAATTTAGTAACTTCTATAAATTTTTTCAACAAGGTGTTTTAAAAAGGTTAATTAACTTTATTACTATTGGGCCTGGAAATAAAAAATAATCTTTAATGCTCAGTACTTATCAGTTAAGTAGTTTCTAATAATCATATTGCTTAAACTAGCTATAAAAATTTGAAAAGAGTTTTAGTTTTTATTAAGTAAAAACCCTGTGGCCAGAGGCAGAATCGAACTGCCGACCCCTTGTTTTTCAGACAAGTGCTCTACCGACTGAGCTATCTGGCCTTAAAGCGGGGACGACGGGATTCGAACCCGCGACCTCCTGCGTGACAGGCAGGCGTAAACTCCAGACTTTACCACGCCCCCAATGTTTTAAGAGTATAATATAAAAAAATAAAATTAGAATAAAAATTTTACTATTAAAGTTATACAGGATGACAATAATAAGTAGAATAAAATATTTCTTGAGATTTATTTTTCTTCAAATATCCTTATCTTCTTTTACAATTTTTTACTTTGATAGATTCTTAATCGGAAATTATGTGGATGGATTTAATATTATCGTTCGAAACCTATTAGAAGATAGAGATAGGTTTTTTCCGTTTGTAACAAATTATTTTATAAAAATTGATATTTTTCTCACAGTATTTGTTTTTTTATTTTTGATTATGTTGTACACTTCAAAATTTTATAGCTTAGTAAATGAATTATCATTTACAGTCGATAAAGGATTGTTTGATGAATTTATTCCAATATATTTATTGTGGTCAGCTTCTTTATTGTCTTTTCTGCAAATTTTTAGATTTACTGCTGTTTCGAGAGGGTATCTATTATTATTTACAATAATTATTCCATTATTTCTTGTTTTGTTCAGAAACAGTGAGTTTATTTCAAAGCTTCTAGGTAGAAACGTAACTGATGAAAATTTTATATCGTTTAACCTGGAGGAAGATTCAGTATTTAACGAGTTGAGGCTTTTAAAGTTTAGAACAAGCTTAAAAAACTTTAATATAGAAAATATTGAAAATTTTAAATCAATTGAAAAAGAAATTGAGGAAACAAATAAAAAAGAAAGAGTTAACCTCGTTGTAGTAAATTTAAATAGAGTTACGAATTTAAATAGATCTTTTGAAAAATACTTACTTGATTTAAATAAAAAAGTGTTGTTAATTTCATCAGAAAATTTAACGTTTAATTTAAAATTTTATTTTCGTACAACAAGTTTAAATAACAAGAATTTATATTATATTAATAATGATGTTCAATATGGAAGTAGATACATAATAAAAAGAGTTATTGATTTATCTATATCTGTTTTCTGCTTGTTAGTTTTCACACCAATATTAATTTTTACTTACTTATTTATTTTTTTTAAAGATGGAAGTCCAATTCTATATAAACAAACAAGAGTTGGTTTACATGGTAATAATTTTCAAATGTTTAAGTTTCGTACAATGAAAAAAAATTCACATAAGCAAAGAGAGGACTTGGAAGAAATAAATAATAAGTCAGGTCCTTTATTCAAAATAGAAAATGACCCAAGACTAATTGATGGTATCGGTTTTATTAGAAAGTTTAGTATCGACGAAATACCACAATTTTTAAATGTTTTAAAAGGTGAAATGTCTATCGTAGGACCCCGGCCATTGTTTCCAGAAGACAATAAATATTATGATCAGCACTACATAAGACGATTAAATGTTTTGCCGGGAATAACAGGATTACTTCAAATTAATGAAAGAAATACAGATGATTTTGATATTTGGTTCAAATACGACATCGAATATATAGACAATTGGAGCATTTATTTAGATTTTAAAATAATGATAAGTACGCCAAAGGCAATTTTTAAAAATAAAACTAAGGGCTATTAAGTGGGTCGGGTGGGAATCGAACCCACGACCTTGAGCTTAAAAGGCTCCTGCTCTGCCGATTGAGCTACCGACCCTGATAAATAATGATACATCAAATATTGATATACAAATATTTATTCTTCTTCTAAATTATCGTATAATTTAATTTCCCTAATCTTGATTAATGTATTGTTGATGACTTCTTTAATTTCTTCAATACTTTCTTTATCAAGTTTTTCACTTTCAGATTCTATGAGGTTTTCAAGGACAGATTCTATTTCATTTATATTCTTTTTAAACTCTGAATTTAATTCGTTTTTATTAATTTTCATATCAATAGCTATTAAGTTTATAAATCGTTTAACTTATATATTAGCTTTATCGCTGAATTTTAAATCTGGTTTGCTTCTTAATCTTTGTTTTGCCCACCTAGCAGGAGGGATTAACCGAAAAAAAGGTGGTAGAAAAGGTCTAGTAAATTTCAATAATTTTAAATTAATAATAAGTATTAATTCTTTTATTTTCGTTGAATTGATTCCATATAAATCTTTAAACTCTTTAGGAAGTGTGTGAAAAGCTGTAAATGAAATAAAAGGCCATATTGGTTTTATATGTTTTGGAACAGGACCTCCTGCAATGATATCCTGAACATCTTTTGCTACATCAGTGAGAATTAAATAATTTTTTTCTTTACTTTTATTAATTACCCAATCTTTTAATTCATTGTGTGTTTTAGGAGCTTTCATATCATCAATAAGTACAAGTTTTGCTGCAAGCATGTTTTCTTGGTGATATTGGTTCTTTTCATTATCTGAAAGCTTGGAAACTGTTTTTTCATAAAAGTAGATTGAAGATAATTGTAAACAAGCATGTACCCAAAGAAGCTGATCATGATCCAGAGCATCATATGTTTGTCCTGACACCTCATCTTTTCCTTTAATAACCTCATGTAGTCTGTTAATTCTTATAGCACTATCATTGGCCTCTTCTTTAGTTCCAAAGGTCACAGAGTTTTGTAGTGATAAGGTTCTTATTAGCCTTTTCCAAGGGTCTCTTTGATAAAATGAAGTTTGTCTTGCTCCTGCAGCGATTAGTGGATGAGCTGCATGCATCAATAATGCTCTAGCACCGCCAAACAAAACAGTAATTTCTTTATTAACTTTCCACATCATTGAGTTTGGCCCAAAGTATCCTGGATCAGGTTTCATAGATTTTATTTTATCTAAAGTAAAATTTAAATAAATATCAAAAAGTTTACTTTAGAAAATAAATTTGAATTTATAATCAGCAAGGGTATGTAAAAATATGAACCTAGACATTTATAATATTTGTGGAGAATCAGATGACAAATTTGATTTATCATCAATTGCAAATGATCCAAACTTTGTTTTTGAGAATGATCCAAATTTTGAAACTCTACTACTTTACAATTCAGAAGGAGATGTAATTTCTGTTAATTCTTGGATAGAATGTGCAAATTATGTTTCTGGAGGCTGGTCATCTAATTTAATTTATTTTACAAATCATGATGAATTATTCTTTTATTTTTTGTCATCAATACTTCTAGGCTACTTTCTTATAAAAAGGTACTTTTTTAAAAAAAAGGAGAACCCATCACTTTAAATTATAAATTGTTAACTGTTTTTATAACTGTAATTGTTTTTGTAATTGCGCCCTGGATAAATTTTCAACTTGATGACAATGTTATGCCTGAATATGTTGATAAAACTACAGTTGATTTTTATCAGTCAAATACTTGTAAATTAAGCTTTGTTGAGATTCAAAAAATAAATTTTTTTAATAAAAATATTGAACTTCTTCCAGATAAATTCTCAAGCATAAAATGTTTTGGGAAAATTAATGGTGTAGATTTCTTTCAAGATGGAATAAAAGTATATATAGGTACGAATTTATCAATTGATTTTTTTATACAATCTTTTTTTTGGTTGTTTTTTATATTTCTTATTCCCAAAAAAGACCAAATTTCAAAACAAAATATAAAACCGATTGTATTCTTAATAATGTCTTTAATAATTTACTTACATTTTTTGGGTGAAAAAAATTATTATCTTTCTATTTATCCAGAGTTTCAAACAAATTTATTATTTTCAAATTTTAGATTTAATTCTATAATGATAACTTTCTTACTATTGCTTTTCATTTTCAAAGATTTAATGATTGGGAGATTAGAAAATTTTATAAACTATTTCCCATATATGTTTTTACTTGTGGGAACTTATAATACTTTCAATATAAACTTTTTCTACATTTTGATTGTCTTTATTGGAGTTTTTTCATTCATAAATGCTAAAAAAAATTATTATCTTATTTCTTCATACTTATTATTAAGTATTTTATATTTTTACAATCTAGAAAATGTACATACAAATTTTGATGTTGATAAAATAAAAGGTTTCGTGAACTCTTCACAGTCGGCTTCATCATTAATGTACTGGGTAATTTCGTTTTATTTTTTTATTTATGGAATTATGTACCTAATTAATTCTTCAAAAAGCTCTTTTGATTTTATATTATTTAGAAAAAATTTAATCTGGTCTGGATCACTTATAGTAATTATTGGAGTTTTGTCTTCACTGAATCGGGTTTTGAACTTTTATTTTTACTACTATCTCGGACTAAATAAATTTGGAATGAATACTTTTGAAAGTATCCAAGGAAATACTTGGAGGGGATTAAGTTCAAGTGCTGAAGCAGTTGGTGAATATTTTATTTTTATTCTTCTTTTTATATTTTTATCACTTTTTAAAAAATATAATAGACTTAACATTTTTGAATTAATTGGATTATTAATTATTTCTTATGGAGTTTTTAGAGCTAATAACAAAGCTTCTTTGATTTCAGGAATAATCCTTATACTAATCTTTTTTCTTTTAACAAAGATTGATAGCTTAAAAATTAAAATATTTGGATTTTTACTATTGAGCTCATGTCTATTTATTGTTTTTCAACAAGTAAATGATTACCCATTTGGATATTACAGCAAGGGTATGCTTTATCATGCTACTTTGGCTTCAAATATTGAATCTACACTTTCAGTAAATCAGTGGGGGCTATCAGCTGTTGATGACATGAATCTTGGACAAATAATTATTGATAATGAAAATTCTCAATCCTTATCGAAAGCATCTGAACTTATATTGAAGGAATATACCTTAAGAAATAATCCAAGTATTTTACCAAGTTGGATATCTGTAATAAGCTCCATATCTGTACTGATAAATAGATCAGAAAAATGGGGTATTTTTCTCGCTAAATATAACCCGGATATGTCAGAATTTATATTTGGCTATGGTCCAGGCCAAATAAGTGAATACTATCTTGGACATTCTACAAAATATGATGGTGGGTTGGTTCTTCCACATTCATCGATTCTATTATGTTTGATATTTTTTGGATTAATTGGTTTATTAATAGGAATCGTACTTTTATTTAAGACTATAAAAAAGAACTATAAAAATTCAATTTTTACGATCTTGATAACATACTTTTTAATTAACCTTTTGAAGAGTGACTCATTGCTTTATTTAAATTCTTTTGTTTTATTTGTGTTTATTTTAAATTATTACAAATTTGAAGATATCAAACATGAATAATACAAATAAATTAAATTATATAACTTATCAAACTTTTCCGGCAGAAACAGCAAATTCTCTTCAAAGTATGACAATGATTAAATATTTTATTAAGAATGGATTTAATATAAAACTAATATTTCCAAATAGAAATAAAAATTCTGATGGAAATTTGGCAGTTTTAAAAAACTTCTATTCTATAAGTGATAATTTTGAAGTTAAAATGACAAAGCATTTATTACCTTTTGGAAAATTTAATTTTTTAAAAGGTATTTTTTTTCACATTAGTCATTTCTTGTGGAGTTTTTACGTAACTAGAAAAATAACTGAAAAAGAAGAATTATATTTTACAAGATCAGACTGGGTTTATTATTTTTTGAACAAAAGAAATTTTAAGATTATTTTTGAAATCCATCAATACTCTAAACTAAGACAATTCGTTTTAAAAAATTCAAAAGATAATAATTCAATGCACATTTTTACTACCAAACTTCTTCAAAATTCTTTTTCTATGGATAAAAAAATAATAGATAGATCCATAGTATTACATAATGGTTTTGATGAAGAACTCTTTAATGAAAATATAGAAAAAGAAGATAAAAGATTAGTCTTTGTTGGCAATCTTTTACGTTTTAATAAAGAAAGAGGCATTAGCTTCCTAATTGAGTCTTTTAAATCTGAAAAATTAAAAGATTTTAGTTTATATATAGTTGGCGGTCCAGAAAGTATAGTTTCGAAATATAAAGACATATTGAAAAAGAATCAGATTAAGAATGTTTATTTCTTAGGTTTTCAAAATAGAAAAGATACAATATTAGAAATAAAAAAGTCTGAATTTGGAATTTTGTACAACGAAAACAATATTCATGCCATAAATCATACGTCACCACTCAAATATTTCGAGTATATTGGTGCTGATCTGAAAATAATTAGTGTTGATTATCTTGCTCATAGGGAACTTCCTGGTTCTGATAATTTATACTATTTTGATAAAGATGATTCGGATGCGTTTATTGAACAAATATTAACCGCTAATAAGGATAGAGCTTTTAATAACTATAAAAAAAATATTTATAGTGTTGACCAGCGCGTAAAGAAATTAATAAAGTTTATTGCACGCCTGGAGGGATTTGAACCCCCAACCCCCTGATCCGAAGTCAGGTGCTCTATCCAGTTGAGCTACAGGCGCAAAAATACTAATTAAATATATATTTATTTATATAATAGTTTCATTATGAAAAGTGTAACTATATTAAAAACAGAAATATCTGTAACCAGCGTTGATGAAGTTAGTAAATTATTAACTGAAAAAAAAGGGTTGTTAGTTGCAGTATGTAATGTTAATACATTAGTTAGTTGCTATAAAAATAAAGGGTTGAATAAAATAATTAATTCTTTTGATATCAGATGCTCAGATGGTTTTCCTGTTGCTAAGTCTTCAAAACTTTTATACAAAAATCAACAAAATAGAGTTGATGGATATAATCTCTTCTATGAAACAATAAAAAAAGGATTGGAAAAAAACAAATCTCATTACTTTTTTGGAAATACGGACAAAGTAACAAATAAAATGATCTCCAAATTAAAAATAGAATTTCCAAACATAAATATATTAGGATACACTTGTCCACCTGTTTTAAATGCTGAAAATTTATCGAAGGATAATTACATTAATGATCTAAAATCAAAAAATCCTGATATTGTTTGGGTATCTTTGGGTTTTCCTAAACAAGAACAATTTATAAATAAAATAAAAGATGAGATTAATTTAGACTCTAATTTAATTGGAATTGGAGCCGTTTTTGAGTGGGTAGCTGAAACTAAAATAAAAGCTCCTGAAATTCTTGCAAATATTGGATTAGAGTGGATTTTTAGATTGATACAAGAGCCAAAAAGATTGTTCAGACGCTATTTGATTGATAACTTTTTATTTATAATTTATTTCATAAAACAATATTTAAGTAAATAAATGTATCAGTTATTAAATTTGATTAACAATTTAGAGAATGTTTTAGGAAAAACAGTTGGAGTTGAATCAATTTCGTTGAGAATTTCAAATAACCCAAAGTTTGATTTCCAAATAAATAACTTGGTAAAATTGCAAAATCATAAGCATATAAAAGATATCGAAAGTTCTTTTAGTGAAATTATCGATAACGAGGCTTTGATAAAAAGTTTTGAAATTACTGACACTTATTTTATAAATCTGGAGATTGATATTGAAAAATTTAGTAACAGCTTTGACAAAATAAAAAAATATATAAAAGTTCGACATCCTAAAACAGTGCTTATTGATTATGGAGGGCCTAATATTGGTAAGCCTCTACACGTTGGACACTTAAGATCTTTAAATATTGGTAAAAGTTTATACCGTATATACAGCTTGGCAGGACACAGTGTCATAAGTGATATACATATGGGTGATTGGGGAATGCCAATTGCACAGATAATTACTTATATTGAAGAAAAGCAAATAGATATTGAAAATATAAATATTGATGATCTTGAAAAAATCTATCCTGAAGCTTCAAAGCTTTATCTTAAAGATGATGAGTTTAAAGACTTAGCTCAAGCAAATAACAAAAGGCTTAATGAAAATAATTCAAAAATTTTAAAAAAGTGGAAAAAATTAAAGAATATCTCTATCAAGTCAATTAAAGAGACACTGGATGCACTTAATCATAGGTTTGATCTTTGGATGGGTGAAAGTGACGTTAATCACCTTATACCAGAGATGATACAAAAGCTTGAAAGTGAAGGAAAAATATCACTTGATGATGGAGCATATATTTCGAATTTGGTTTCTGAGCCTAAAATATTGATAACAAAATCAGACGGATCTTATCTGTACTTGACTACAGACTTAGCAACTGTCTTAAATAGATTAAAGCAAAATAAAATTGATAAAACTCTATATATAGTTGATAAAAGGCAAAATTTACATTTTGAACAACTAATTAAATCTTTAAATTATTTTGACTTTGGTGATGAAGAATATCATCACATTGCATTTGGAACAATTAACGACTCCAATGGAAATCCTTATAAAACAAGAGAAGGGGATGCTAAAAAGTTAATAAACCTTTTTAAAGAGACTTCATTACAAATAAAAAAAATAAACAGTGATCTAGATGATGGTACAAATAAATTACTCGCAAATACTGTTTTAACTTTTAGTGATCTCAAAACAAATAGAATGACTGATTATAAATTTGATTTAAATAAATTTACAAATACTAGTGGAAAAACTGGTATATATGTTCAATATGCTTTTGTAAGAGCAAAAAAATTATTAAATGGTTCTTCAATAAATACAAGTAAGATTAATCTAAATATCGCAGACTTAGATGAAAGCGACTTAAGTCTTATAAGAGGAATGATAAAGTTTGAATATTATTTCAACTTGGCATTAGAAAATAACGAGCCACATCATTTAGCTGACTATCTATATGAATTATCAAATTTATTCAATTCAATGTACCAAAATCAGAATATATTAGAAAATAAAAAAGAAACAGTAAAATTTAACAAATTAAAAATTTCAGAGTTTTTTATTTCTTATTCAGCTTTGCTAATGGAATGTTTAGGCATAGAGCCCGTAGAAAAAATGTAATCTTATAGAAATAACTGTGTAGATAAAACCCAAAGAAAATAAGTGAAAGAGTATGACAAGTTATCTGAAAAACCAATTGTTCTCTTAAAGTTATGTTGTAAAAATAAAATTAGTGGGATTGCAATAAAGCCCGAGAAAGAAACTGCTTTCCCTATGTCAACAATGTCATTTAATATTAAATTTGATGGTTTCAAAAAAAACTGAAAAAATACAAGTGAAATCAATGAGGTAAATATTACCAAAATTATGTTCACTATTAAATCTTTAAAAGTTAGATTATAGATTTTAAATATATTCAGAAATTCAATAGGTATAAATAAAATAAATAAAGATAAACAGAAAAGAATAAGAAACCAAAAAAGACCCTGGGCATTCCACGTAGTTACCGTTTTTGTAACTAACCCTAGTGACTCCAAGAGTAAATATATAGAATAACCTAGTATCGTTGTCCCTACTGAAAACAAATACAAACCAAAAATACTAAATAAATACTTTTTTTGAAAACTTATCCCAGAGATTTCTTTATTAAAGTTTTGATAATTCATACTGTCATATATTAATAATATTTATATTAAAATAAATCTTAATTATGAAATTAATTGATACGCCAAATCCAAATGCAAAAAAAATATTATTTGATCAAAAAAATGAAGATATATCCAAATCACTAAAGAAAGTACAAGGCGTTTCTTCAGTTTTTGTTGGACCTGGTTTTATAACAATTACAAAAAATGACAATTTTGAATGGGAAGTAATAACTGAAGATATTGTTAACATCTTTGATAAACTGTAAACATGGATACATTTAACGAAGACCCTAAACCAGGAAGATTAGTTTTACCATTAGTCCTTATTGGTATGATTGCCACAACATATACATTCATTAACAGAGTTGCAACAAATAACAACTTAGAGATTGAACCTTCTGTTGAGCAGGTAACTGATGAACCAGACCAAGTACCAGTTACTGAAGACACAACAACTACAACTACAACTACATTGCCTGGAGAAGTTGTTACATATCTTGAAGAAATTTCATCAGAAAAAATTCAATCAATTGATCTTGCTACAAAAGTTTTAGAAGCAAATGATAATTGGGACAATGGAGACATCACCTACCAAGAAGCCAAAGATGAGTTTGCAAATTTTATTGAAGATGCTCAACAATTTGTTGAAACTGTATCTGAGCCAGGACCGCCCTCAACTTTCGCAGGTCTCATCAAAAGTCATGAAGAATTAAAATCATTAGCAGATCTGATATATGCCGACACAGAAGAGCTTTTGGAGGGCCTAACTTCTTCTGATACTGGTGAGAGAAGGTCGGCTGCTCTAGATTCTTTCAACAACAATATCAATCTTTTTCAAGATAAGGTTGATGAGATTGTTGCTATAAATACTTCAGGCTAGGCTGACGCGGCAGAACAAATCGTATCTATCATTACAGTGGCAATTACGTATGGATCAGCATTCGCGTTTGGCCTTCTGTCCTCTAGATAACCTTTTTGATCTTTTTCAACTTGCCATGGAATTCTAATAGATGCTCCTCTGTCGCTAACTCCATACGAAAAAGTGTCAAATTTTTGTGTTTCATGGGCTCCAGTTAAACGATCTTCAATTCCATCTCCATAATTTTGTACATGAAATTCTGCATTTTTTTCTAATGCTTCGCAACCTGCAATTACTGCTGAGTATCCTCCATCTTCTCTCATTTGTTTTGTTGAGAAGTTAGTATGCATACCAGCTCCATTCCAATCACCTTTCACAGGTTTAGGTGTAAGAGTTGCAGAAATATTATAATCTTCAGCAATTCTATAAAGTAACCATCTTGCAATCCAGATTTCATCTCCAATATTTGGAGCACCAACAGGTCCAATTTGGAATTCCCATTGTCCAGGCATAACTTCTGCATTTGTTCCGGAAATATTAAGACCCGCTTCCATGCAAGCAGTAGCATGATCTTCAGATATCGATCTTCCATATACTTCATCTGAGCCAACACCACAGTAATATCCTCCTTGAGGAGCGGGGTAGCCTGATGGTGGAAAGCCTAAAGGTTGACCATATTTTAGCGAATCATATGATTGCTCATAAAAGGTGTACTCCTGTTCTAATCCAAACATTGGTTCAAATTCAGAAAAATTTTCTGCAGATGCGGCACAAGCTGCTCTTGTATTTGAAGCATGCGGAGTCATATCAACATTAAGTACTTCACACATTACAAGAATGTTATCTCCACCTCTAATAGGGTCTGGATATTGCGATACGGGCTTTAAAACGCAGTCAGACTGATCTCCTGTTGCTTGTTCTGTACTTGAGCCATCAAAACCCCAAATAGGTGGCTCAGTACCCATATCCATAATTTTTGTTTTACTCCTTAATTTTGCAGTTGGAGTTTTTCCATCAATCCATATGTATTCTGCTTTAATTTTCATTATTTTTACCCCTTTTAATATCTTCGTTAATAATGTAGTATTTATTTAAAATATTGGATAATCAGAATTATTAAATATTTGTTTCAAGAAAATGATAAAAGCATATATAAACATTGAAAAAGGCCATGAAAAATTGATTTCCTGCCTAAATTCGTATGATTTAGATTCTGTAAATCTAGATAAAATAGTCTCTCAAAGTGAAGTTAATTTAGTTTGTACATCATTTTCTTTATATGGAAAGACAAAAAAGGATTTGTCAGATATTGAGTCTGCATCAAAACCTATTCCAGAATTAATAGTTGCTAACGAAGATGAATTTAAACAAAGTATTGATTTAATAAAAAATCCAAAAATAGAAGTAATTTCTAGTAACAGCGACAAAGAGGAAGTTATAGCAAGGTTTCAATCTTTACTTGGAGATAGTTCATCAGAGAAAATAGAATTTAATGATCTTATTATCAATTTAAAAACTTACGAAGCAAAAATTGAAAATCAATTATTAGATTTAACATTTATGGAGTATGAGCTTTTAAAGTTTTTTGTAGAAAACCAAGACAATGTCTGGTCTAGAGAAGAATTGTTAGAAAAAGTCTGGGGATATGACTATTTTGGCGGAGCTAGAACAGTTGATGTTCATGTTAGGAGATTAAGATCGAAGCTTGGTGAAAAAAGATCTGACTGGATAAAAACAGTTCATTCAGTTGGATACAAATTTAACTAAAGATTTTAGCTAAAACTATCACCACATCCACAAGTTCTTGTTGCATTGGGATTATCAATTGAAAAGCCTGTTTCCATTAAGCCTTCTTTATAATCTAACGTTGAACCTTTTATATGTTGAAGACTTTGAGAATCGAGTCCGATTTCAACACCTTGGTAGGATTCAAAAATATCACTGTCTGATCTTTCTGTGTCAAAAAACATTTCATAAGATAGGCCTGAACAGCCTCCTGGTTTGACGCCCATTCTTAAGAAGCTATTTTCTCCAGGTTCAGCAGCTTTTAACTCTATGAGTTTTTTTACAGCACTGTCTGTTGCTATTACTGCTCTTGATGATTTTATTTGTAAATCCATAAGTTTATTATACCAAAGTTGTAATTATTCAAAAAATTTATTATTACATGATTATTTTTCTCTTTAATATATATACATGAGCCAGAAACCTAAAACAATCTATCAATAATGGAAAAAATATCGATTAACGACCTTGTAAATGAGGTAATTTCTGATTTACCCAGAGAGATTTTAATATATATTGCTCAAAACCTTAAAGTTGACACTTTAGATAAAGATGAAATTATTGAATATTTTAAAAATGAAGTGTCCCATTATTCGGCAAAAGTTCAAAAAAAAGTTATAAATTGCACTGGGACATTATTGCATACAAATCTTGGAAGATCCCAAATAGATACAAATTATTCTGGAGAAAGTACAAATATAGAATTTGATCTTTTTAATCAAAAAAGAGGTGTTCGAAATGAATTTTTGAATGAATTTATGAGCCTACTTTTAAATTCTGAGGATGTTTGTTTTGTTAATAACAATGCATCTTCTTTGTATATAACGTTAAAAACACTTAAGAACGAATTTGAAATAAACACAGTAATTATTTCGCGTGGGGAAATAATTGAAATAGGTGGTTCCTATAGGCTTCCAGAAATAATAGAAGAAACTGGATTGAATATGATAGAAATAGGCACTACTAATAAGACTCGGTTAAAAGATTATCAAAAGGCATTAGAAAAAAACGAGAATAGTTTGATACTTAAAGTACATAGATCAAACTATTCAATAGAAGGTTTTACAGAAGATGTCGATATACAAGAGCTTAGATCTCTTGCGGACAAAAACGATGCTTTGTTGTTACATGATATTGGTAGCGGATTAGTAATCTCGAGAAAATTTTTGGAAAAAGAAAATATATCAATATTTGATACTGAGCCTACGATCCAAGAATCTTTGGAAGACGGCGCCGATTTGGTTATGTTTTCTGGTGATAAACTATTTGGTTCTATCCAGTCAGGTATTATTGCTGGAAATCAAAAAATTATAAAAGAAATTAAGGATAGTCCTTTGTTTAGAACCTATCGTTGTTCTCCGTTTACTCTTTACGAACTACAAGAAACCACCAAAAAATACATTTCGAAGAGAGAGCTTGAAATCCCTGTATGGAAAATGATATCACTTAAATATGAAGACTTATATAAAAGGGTTGAAGAAATTTCTAAAGTTATTAAATTTGAACACTCTATTGACGATGATTATTCAATAATGGGCGGTGGAACAATGCCTAATAAAAAAATACTCTCTCCAGTTCTAAAAATTGATATGTTGAACAGTAAACATTTACTAAAAAACTTAATTTCAAACTCAACACCAATTATTCCAAGAACCCACAAAGAAAAAATAGTTATTGATATAAGAAGTACAGATGCAAAAAATGACGACATAATTAAAGATTTTTTCTTGTCACAATGACAGTAATAGCTACAGCTGGACATGTAGATCATGGAAAATCTACATTTGTAAATTTTTTGACAAAACAAGAAACAGATCGACTTCCAGAAGAAAAAAAACGTGGATTAACAATAAATTTAGGCTACACCTACTTCACATATGAAAATAAAACTTACTCTATAGTCGATGTACCTGGACATAAAGATTATTTTAAAAATACTGTATCTGGATTTTCAAACGCAGATGTCATATTTTTTATTATTGATTCGAGAGAAAATTGGTCTGAACAATCTGAGGAGCATTTCCAAGCTTTGATTGCCCTAAAAAAAAGAAACTTTTTATTTATTTATACAAAGACTGATTTACTCAAAGATGAAATAGATAAGAAAATTTTACTCAGTAAAATTGAAACTTTGCAAGATATAAATTATGAAATTCTTGAGTTCAATAAAATTGAATCAAATAATGAAGATTTTTCAAAAGTAATTCACAAATTTATCGAATCTTGTAACTTCGATAAAAAAATTCCTTCAATGTGGGTGGATAGAGCATTTACCATCGATGGAACAGGAAAGGTAGTCACAGGCACAGCATCGAAGTATTTTGATTACAAAAATATTATTTTCAATTTACATAATGAAAAATTGCAGATCAAAGAAATTCAAAGCAGGGATGCGGTTAATCAAGAAAATAATGAAACAAAGAGGATTGCTATTTCTCTAAAAAAGACAAATGATTCGTTTCCTAAAAGAGGAGATTTGTTAACAAATAAAGAGATAATTTTTACAGATATGCTATTTATAAAATTGAATTCTGAATACAACGATTATCTTTTTTCAAAAGGTACATCAAGAATATTTTTTGGCACAGATAATGCAAATATAAAGAAAATAAACTTTATAAAGATAAAAAAAAATACTTACATTAATTTAACTATTTCAAAAGCTGTCCCACTTCCAGAATTCGAAAATGTCGTCATTCAGAATATTGATAAAAATCAAATTGTTGGTGGAGAATTTTTGTTTTTTTTAAGTGATATACAAAATCAGAAAATCAATAAGAAGATTAAAAATTCAGAGGAGGTCGAAAATTTGTTAGAAATTTTTAATTCTCTTAATGTTAAATATTTTAAAGAAAACACAAAATTTTCTCGCATAAATGATGAGTACATAAATGAATCAACTCTCAATGAAATTTATGAGATTCTAGAAAATGACTTTTCAGAGATTAATAAAGCTGGTGTTGAAAGATACTTCAATGATAAATATCAAATAAAAGTTGAAATTATCAAAGAAATTTTAAAGAATTATGAAGATATTGAGATTTCAAATAATCAGTTATTAAAAATAAATAACGATCAAGATATTTTAATTTTGGAATATAAAAAAATATATAAACTTCTTGGTGACGGGTTAGACGTAAATTCTATTGACGTAAAATCTTTTGATGGGAAGTATCTTAAAGAGCTATTTTTGATTAATAAAATTTATAGAGTTAACTCTAAGCTCATAATTTCTGACAAGCATTTAGAAAAATTGATATCAATTGTAAAAAAACTACCTAAAAATTTTTCTGTTACTGATTTTAAAGAAGAATCTAATCTCTCAAGAAAATATTCTATTCCGTACCTTGAACTTTTAGATAAATTAAAAATTACAACAAAAATTGATAAATCAGGAATAAGAAAGTTATCTTAAGAAAAAATAAAGTTTCTCTTTCTTTCAACTTCATTTAAGCCTCCCCAAATTCCAAAAGGTTCTTCAATTTCTTTGGCTTCCTCTAAACAATTGAGTTTCACAGGACAACCATTACATACTGCCTTTGCTTTTAATTCTCTTTTTTCTCTATCTTCTTTTTTCTCAAATGTGGCAGGTGGGAAAAATAAATTTGTACTGTGCTGTCTACAGAGAGCGTTGTATTGCCAAGTTGAAATTTTTATTTCTAACATATTGGAACATTATTTCAATAAAATTAAATGGCAAAAGGTTTTTTTCGCGAAGTTTTACTGATATTTCTTAAATATATAAGTTTCCGTCTTTTTCATTAAAAATATAAGAACTTTCTTCTTTATAAGATTTACTAAGATCAAGATTTACTCTTAATTTCAGATTTTTATAACTTACAATTGCAACATCAGATTCAAGTATTTGTATAAGTTTACATTCTTTATCAACAAGTGAAGTTGCTCCGCTTGTATCCGTTGTAAGTCTTGATCTTATGACAGTTGGTATTGCGACAAAATAAAATAAAGCTAAAGCAATAGATACTGCTAGCAATAATAATCTATTGACACTAACTTCATAATTACTAAACATAATTTGGGAAGATGCAGATAAAACTAAGAATGCTACTACACCTAAATAAGAAAAATACCCTCTCGATAAAATTTTTAAATAAATTACAAAAGAAATTAAAAATACAACAATGCCCAAATAATTTATTCCAAACTCATTAAAAGGTAAGCTAGATGAAATTACTAAAAGTGATCCCACCACTGCCATCAATCCAGGTCCAATTGCGAAAAGTTCTAAACCGATCAATGCAAAACCTAATACAAAAAACATATATGTAAATATTGGGTTAGAGATAGCAATGTAAAACCTTTCTAATAAAGAAGGTTTGAAAAATTCTATGGATTGGTCTGATTTCTCAAAATCAATATTCTCAATAAATGACCCTAATGTTCCAACTATAAGGTAACCATCATAAATGCCTTCTTCATCAGAAATAATAATTTTTCTTTCCGTAAAATTACACATGTTGATTTGACAAAACTTATCTTCTATTGCCTGGTCAAAATTTACATTATAAATTTCAATTCCAGGAGATAATCCTATATATTTAAAATTCTTTAATAAATTAAAATTAATAGAAATTTCAAATGGTCCAAACCAAATAGCAACAGGAAAATCATATTTTGTAAGCAGGTCATTAAGCTTCAAATCACTTTCACTGCTTCCCTCTTTTGAGCTATATTGAAGAATTAATAAATCGTCATCATCATAATCTTGATCGATTATGTGTTCCTCTAGAGCATTCAAATGAGCACTGGAAAAAATACCTTCTATTTCAAAGATATTTAATTGGGAGGACCCAACAACAGCAAAAATTAAAGTAGAAATTAAATATGTCATTATTGTTTAAAATTACAGAATAGTAGGCTTTTAAAACTGTGAAAATTTTAATTTATAGCGATAATGAATGGGTTATAGAATCAATAGAAAAATACATAGATTTTGAATATGATCTCATGAAAAATATTGACTTTGAAGATTTAAATGACCGTGTTGATTTTATATTAGTTGATATGCAGGTAAAAAATAATGGTGGTCCGTCAATAATTAGAGAGTTAAAAAGGCAAAAAATAACAAAAAATATACCAGTTGCCTTAATTGCTGATAGAGAAGCTGATGAATTCCAGGCAAATAGAGTGGGTGCTGATTTTTTTGCAGTAAAACCCTTGTCCAAAACTAAATTAAATAATTTCTTTAATAAAGAATAAAAATCCTCTACAATCATATATACAAATTGAGTATTAATTTTGACTTCGTTTTATACATAGTATTTTTTCTTTGTTTAATACTATCTGGCATGTTGTCTGGTTCTGAAACAGCTATAACTTCAATACCCAAACAAAAAGTTCATCAATTAGATGACACAAGAAAAAACAATAGAATAAAGCGAGCAAAAGAAAATATTGAAAAGACTATTGGTGGAATTCTTGTTGGAAATAATTTTGTAAATATCTTAATGGCTTCTGTTGCGACTTTAATTTTTGTCAGAAGATTTGGAGAAAGTGCTGGAAGTGCAATAGCAACTATATTTACAACAGTAATTGTTTTGATATTCGGCGACATAACTCCTAAGACCTTGGCAACAAAACTTCCAATAGTGTTTTTATCTAGGACTACATTTTTAGTAGAGCTGCTCTCAAGAGTTTTTGCACCCTTTACTGAAGCTATAACAAAAATAATAATGAAATTTGTTAGAACTTCTGATGAAGATGATGCAGAGGTAACTGAAGCTGACATACAAGCATTGACTGCTCTTGGAGAAATTGAAGGTCAGATATTACCTGCTGAACGAGAAATCATTGACTCATTACTTGACTTCTCAGACAGACCAATAAAAGAAATAATGACTCCAAGAGTAGATGTTTTATTTTTGTCGCTTCCAATAAACATTGTTGACGTAAAAGCATTAGTTAATGATAAAAGAATATCAAGAATGCCAGTCTCTAAGTCAGAGTCTTTGGATGATACATTTGGCATTGTATATGTAAAAGATTTATTTAATTTAAAAGCAAATTCAGACTCAGTTGAGATTGAAAATCTTGTTAAAGATGTCATTTATTTACCAGAATATACCACTGTTCTTTCAGCATTAAATATTCTGCGAGAAAACAAATCTAGCTTTGCTTGTGTTATTGATGAAAATGGTGGAATTGAAGGTGTAATAACAATTAAAGACGTGCTGTCCGAGTTTGTGGGAGATCTTCCAGATGAACATGATCAACGTTTTTTGGGAATTAATAGGCTTGGACCAGGTCAATGGACAATTGAAGGCAAAACAGACATCGATGATTTTGAAGAATTTTTTGGTTTGGAACCTAACGATAAAGATGTTGCAACAGTTGGGGGATTGTTCTTAAGTCATTCAGAACAGTTACCGTCTGAGGGTGAAAAAATTACTATTGATGGTCTTGAAATAACAATTACTGAAATGGACAATCGAAGAATTGAAAGTGTAACCGTAAAAAAAATATCAAGAAAGTAATTAATGGGAACAATTTGGGCCGTTATCTCTTTGTTGGCTGTTTGGCTAATTTATGGTTTATTTGCCTCATTATTCGTTAAAGGTATTGGTAGCAGAGATGCTATTCCCTTACTTCTATCTGGGATGATAGGTGGGGCTACTGGGGGTCAATTATCTCAGCTTATGGAAATACCTACTTACTTATGGTGGATGAGTGAACTAATGAAATTTTTATTAACTATCTTGTCGCTATATATTATTAGTATCTACTGGAAAAAAAGAAAAAGTAAAAAAAATAATAATTAGTTTTTAGGAACTCTGGCAGCTTTTAAAAGATTTCCACTTTCATCAATAAGACCACATCTTTTTGAAAGCAGCTTGTTGTTGAAAAAAAATAAATCCTTACGATAGATAGCAATATATCCATATCCTCCTACTTTTTCAAGTTTATCTAATGCAGCCTGTAGGTTAGTAACGTCAGAAACAATTAAAACAGGGCGTTCTTGATATAGAGCATCCCATTCGCTTGAAGGAGTAATCTTTGAAGACTTTTGAAGTTGATTTAATATTTTTTCATTCATTATCTGATATTACCTCAAAAGCCTTGAGTGTCTCTTCAACAACTTGATCATTGTCAAAATCTTCTTTATTTTTATAAGCTTCTGTTTCCCATAATTCTAATTTGTTCATTAGTTCTATTTCATCATCACCTTCGATAAAAATTTCTATCTCAGAAAACTGTTTAGGCTCAATCTTAAATAAGCTAAGTAAACTTTTTCCATTTGCAGTTTTATCATCGACATTTATTGTTACTGAACTTTGATAGCTTTGACATAATTTAACAAACTCGCTGCCAGGACGGGCATGAAGCCCAGGATAAATTAATATCTTAAATTTTTTATTTACTGGCATTTTAAAATCCTAAACTTTCAGAATATAAATCGACATTAGTCTCTTGATTCCAATAAGACTTATACATATTTGTTTTTCCTAAGTTTAGTACTTTGTTTTTAAATTCACTAAACCCATCGACTAATGAAAAGTCATAATCAAATAAAACTTCTAGCAACTGTGAAAAACCATCTACTGATCTATTATTTTTGAGCAATAAATCGATAGGCCCATGAAATCTTTCATTTTTAGAGAATTTGAAGAATGGGTTTCTTGCAACCCTGATTAATTCATCATTTATCTCAGTATTTGAAAATCTATCAATAATAGTATCTTTATAATTTTCAATTTTATTTGTTTCTTCATGACCTAATAAAGAGATACTCTCTAGATAATTCATTGAAATAGTTTCTGTGAATTCCCTTGTCTCACTATTTGTAAAAAGCTCATGAATATATTTTAAATTTTTTGATAAGCCAAAATAAGCAAGACATACATGAAAACCGTTTAACATCCATAATTTCTTTTTAAATTCATATTCATAGTTTCCATAAGTCACCACATCTGATTCAATTAAGGGTGAATTATGATCTTCATCTAAAATTATTGATCCATATTCTTCTACTTTGACATCAAGAAGTTCTGAGTCCTGTATTGGAATAATTTTATCAACAACAGCGTCTATAAAATATATATTTTTTTCATCTACTTTACATTCTGATTTTGTTGTCGTAGAACATCTGTATTTATTTTCAAATGCTATGAAACTTAGATTATTTCCTGAATTATTATCTACTAAAGTATTAACTACATCTTTGACATAATTTGGCCCAACAGACGTTGTTACTAGTTTGCACTCCTCTACTAATGTCTTCAAGTTTTCTGTATCGCTTAAACTGATTCCTTCAATATTTTTAATTGTTTTGGTTTCTTTTTCGGAGTTTATATATCTAATATCATATTTTTTTTCTTTATTTATTTTATTTATAAGTTTCTCATCAATATCAACGAAAATGACTCGAAAATTGTTTTCTTGTAATACTGGAGCTATAAATCCTCTTCCTATATTTCCAGCTCCAAAATGTAAAGCTAATTTTTCCATATTTATTGGCTTAAAAGATTGTAAATTTCTTCAATTGAGTTGGTTTCCCAAAGTTTTTTTGCGTCTTCTTCTGACTCTAAAGCATCTCCCAAAGAAGCTAAAACATTCATATGTTCTTCGCTATTCGCAGCAATAGCGATTACTACATATACTTTTTCTCCTAGCCAATCTACTCCCCTTGGAATTTGCAAAATACTTATCCCCGTTTGCTTTATAAACTTAAAGCCTTCGGACATTCCATGAGGTATTGCAACTCCTGCCCCAGGCAAATAGGTAGTGTATGGATGTTTTTCGATTTTTTCCTTCATTGATTCAATATATTCAGGTTCAATATATTGATTATCAACCAATAGCTTGCCAGAAATCTCTAAACATTCATCGATTGTTTCAATTTTTTGATCAACCAAAATTGCCTCTTTTATGAGTACAGGTTTTGATTTCATGAAGAGGTTATTGTATTTCCCTCTGATAAATCTTTTATTAACTTGTTTAAAGAAGGATCATTCATAAACATCACATACTGAATTAAGACGGAGTTTTCGGGAGCTGCATTTTTTGCTACCCCTGCTAAACCTTGGTGAGTAACAACAATATCAGCATCTGCTGGTATTTGAGTTGCTGGTGAGTGAACTATCTCAACATCTATGCCTGCTTTTTTTGCTTTTTTAATTAGACTATTTTTTACCATTAAACTTGAACCTGCCCCTGCTTCGCAAGCTAAACATATTTTTTTAACATCATCTGCTTCAATTGAACTCATATATTTCCTTTCAAAAAAAAATTGACTTGGGAGTTTCCTCCCAAGTCAATTATAACTAATTTTTATTAGTTCTTATAAGTCAACTCCTGGAATTGAAGCATCAATTGCGTCTTCTACTCCAGCATCGGTTTCCTTAATTGGTCGTACTCTAAGTAGCAACGTACCAACAACTGCCGAGGCAATTGCTCCTATTGCGATACCACCTAGTACTGCACCTGTGCCACCTCTTGGTGTCATCGACAAGAAAGCAAATATACTTCCTGGCGACGCAGGACCTACTAGTCCAGCATCAGTAGCAACGAACCAAAGGTCTGCTGAGACTCCACCAGCCCACATAGCAATAATCATAATTGGATGTGCTAATACATATGGGAAATAGATCTCATGAATTCCACCAAAGAAATGGATAATTATCGATCCTGGTGCGGAAGCTTTCCACATTCCAGAACCAGCAAACCAATATGCAAGTAGCAATCCTAGTCCAGGACCAGGGTTAGCTTCTAGCATGAAATAAATTGATTTACCCACTTCAGCTGATTCAGCTGCACCTAATGGTGTCAAAACACCATGGTTAACAGCATTATTTAAGAACAACACTTTGGCGACTTCAATAGGAATATCTGCAAGTGGTACTAAACCACTGTCAACAAGACTTGCTGCAGCATTACCTAATCCATCAGAAATTGCTACCAAGATAGGTGAAAGACCTATATTGGTTACAACACTTGTTCCAAGTCCTAAGATACCCAAAGAAAAGTTGTCATAAAGCATTTCAAAACCTTCTGGAACACTGTCTTGTAATGCTCCATCAACTTTCTTGAGTAGCCAAGCTGAACCTGGACCTACTAACATAGCGCCAAAGAATTGGATTGAACCTGTTCCAGTTATTGCGGCAAAAGTAGTAACTGCACCAATTACGCCACCTCTATGACCATAAACCATTTTTCCACCTGTATAGCCGATTAGGCATGGTAGAAGATAGGTAATCATAGGGCCAACCATTGATGAAAGTTCCTCATTTGGCAACCAACCTGGTCCAATAAAGAGAGCTGTAATTAGCCCCCAAGCGACGAAGGCACCAATGTTAGGAATAACCATTCCTGACGCAGCACCACCAACGCGTTGTATGAATTCTTTCATATCTTTTCAATCCCCCTTTAGATTGATCAATCTGTCACTTTTTGTAACAAATATGTGATATTGGTAATATCACATAGTCTAATTATAAAAAATAAAAGCACACCTTTCACTTGTCTTCAAAGAAATCTTCATATAAATTTGTAACTTTGAGAATTCATGGCAGTCATATAACCCCTATCTTGCTTATAATTCAATGTAATAGGAGATTTTTATGGACGTAGAGTCAACAATGTTACCGCTAGGTACAAAAATGCCTAAATTTAATCTTTTAGGTATTGATGAAGAGATTTATACAAATGAAATGTTTAATGGAAAAGTGGGGTCTCTTGTAATGTTTATTTGTAATCACTGTCCTTTTGTAAAACACGTTAATGATGAGATAGTGAAATTATCAAATGAAATAATGGAGAAGAATATTGCCGTTATAGGAATTAATTCAAACGATAGTTCTCAAGAAAAATATGCAGAAGACAGTATTGAAAAAATGAGAGAATATGCAACTAATCTTGGGTATAACTTTCCTTATGTTGTTGATGAAGATCAATCAGCAGCAAAAAATTTTACCGCTCAATGTACGCCCGACTTTTTTCTATTTGATAGTGAAAGTGCTCTTGTTTATCGTGGTCAATTAGATGGTTCTCGGCCTGGTAACGATATTCCAACTGACGGAGTAAGTTTAAGAAGTGCAATTGATGCTTTACTAAATAGTGAAGATCCAGTTTCTGAACAGCTTCCAAGTATGGGTTGTAATATTAAGTGGAAAATCGGAGAAGAACCAGATTATTTTTTAAGTCTGAAAAACTAATTTATATCTTGGATTTGAACAAAAAGTCTTCTAGAGCGAGCACAATCTAACTCTACAAAAAATAATCTTTGCCACCTGCCAAGAATAATTTCTGAATCTACAACTGGCAATGTTACGGATGTAGATCCTATGATTGAGCCTCTTACATGTGATCTTCCATTAACATTTTCATCCTCTTGCATATTTTCTGTTCTAAGATCCCAATCATCATGTTCAAAGTACTCATCAGATGGTACAAGTTCTTCTAATTTTCTTTTGAAGTCATTAATGTAACCCGTTTCTGATTCGTTGATAATTATTGCTGTTGTTGTGTGTGGAGTTGAGATCGTAACTGAACCATGAGCAACACTTGAATTGGATACTAAAAGTTGAATTTTTTCTGTGAAGTCACAGAATTGATTTGTGTCTTGTGTATCAAAATGTAATGCGTATGTAGCAGATTTGTTAGATGTTGATTTGTACAAATCTACTAATTCTGTTTTTAATACGTCTGCACCAATTCTTTGATTAGGTTTTTTCATAACAATCTCAAATTTTATAATAACAAAAAGTTAAATTAATCTTTATTTAACAAACTATTTTGCATTAACCAATATTTATAAAGATGATTCTCAGCTATGTCTAGACTATTTATTTGAATAGGGTCACCTTTTTTTACATCTTGATTTAAAATATTATTTTCTGATAAGCCTAATGGTGCAAGGCCTTTGCTATTCGTAACTTTCATAGCTTTTCCATAAATATAATCTCCACCAATTGAACCAAGATTTGCTCCTGCTTTTAAGTCTGTCTTCGCATGCGCTACAACATCAATATTCCATGATGTAGCACTTAGTTGAGTTTCTTTATCAACCATAAGCTTCATGATTGTTCTTGGAATTTCAAGACTTGTTAAGTGATAAGGCCTATATAGAGTCCAGTAGGGCCCTTTACCCATTTTTAGATATTCCATTTCGTAATTAACATAATCATCTTCAGAATATACAATTGCAAAAACTCCCGGAGCAACACCAAATGCGAAATCAACAACATTTATATTCTTAAGTAATCCGCCTGAAGATTCTGGAATAAAGATTGAATTTAAACTTTTATAATCAGAATCTGGCCCATGCATGCCATCAATATCCAAATTAAAATCCAGATAATTTCCTAATGCAGCCATTTCAATCATTGTTTTACTTCCGTCAACAAAACTTGTTAACATATTTGGATTCATATTTTTTTTATGGGCTTCTTCTTCAAGATCTTTTGGTGTTGCATATTTGTTAAAAGGATTGTTTTTACCTTTTCCAATTGCAATTACATCCATAGAGATTTCTTTTGCGAAGTTATATAATTCAACAGCAGCTACTGGTTCATCTCCATCGCCAACTGTTACAATGCAATTATTTTTCTTTGCTTCTTCATTGAGTGCTAAACCAATAGTTGCCTCAGTCTCAACATTTAAAAGTATTAAATGAATTTTTCTATTTAGCACTTTTGAGGCGACCTCTGCTCCGGATGAAGGAGTCCCCGTTGCCTCAATAACAATATCTAAATCATGTTCATCTAACGCTTCGATATTACTTGATAGAGTAACTTTTGAATTGTTATACCTATTGTTTGCCTGTTGTAACTTTTCCTCATTTTTATCAATGACTAAAACTAAATCCGTGAAATCCATTTTATTTAGTTGGGCAACAATGCCTTGACCCATTTGGCCTGCACCAATTAAGCCCACTTTTGTATTTTTACCTCTGTCTGAGACAAAAGTTGAGTATCTGTCTAATAAACTCATTTATTTAATACTCCCACCAAGTCTAGATTTTAAGATCTCTAAATCTTCTTTATATGTTATTTTTAGATTTAAATTAGAACCATTTATCACCCTTGATTCTACACCTAAAATTTTTGATACTTGCTGAGTTGTGTCGTGTGAATCCATAATTTTTTCAACATTATTGAGATATGCTTTTTCTAAAATATCAAAAGTAAATAATTGAGGAGTTTGTATTTCCATAATGTTTTCACTCACAATTTCATTTGAAGTTTTAGATATAAATTTAGCCTTCATTACTGGTGAACAAGATCCATACTTTCTTGCTTCAATGATAAGATCTTCTAGTAAATCTGCTGGCAAGAAAGATCTTGCACAATCGTGAATTGCAATAAGATCATTTTTCTCAATGTCAAATTCATCCAAAGCTCTTAATCCAAGAACTTCACTTTCATGTCTAGTCTTTCCTCCCAAAATTGTTATTACTTCTTGTTCAAAATTCATGGAGTTTAAAATTTCATTAATTCTTTTTATATTTTCTTTATTGCAAACGATTACAAGTAAAGATATATTTTTGTTTTTCAAAAAAGTTTCAATAGGAAACTGAATAAGTTCTCTGGCTTCATACTCTATGAAGAGTTTATCTGCCTCAAATCTTTTGCTAGATCCAGCAGCAAGTAATATTCCAATGACTTTCAATATATTTTTATGATATGAGTTTTCTTAAATTGTGAGAATCTAATGAAGAAAGTATTTGTTCTTTTGTAATGTGAGCTAAATTATTTTTTGCATAAACAAGAGAGTTTATAATATTTGGACCTTGTGAGGGTGCAATGCTATATACTCTTAATCCTAGGAGATACAAAACAACAGCGGCATCTTTGTCCGATGCCATATCTCCACATACTGAAACTTCAATATTATTTTCAACACCAACTTGGATTACATTATTTATCAACTTCAATACTCCAGTATCAAGTGGGTCTTGGTATTTGTTTAATGAAGCTAGACCTCTATCTGCCGCGTAGGTATATTGAATCAAATCATTCGTACCAATTGAAAAGAAATTTACATAACCAACATATAATTCAGCATTTAATGCTGCAGAGGGTGTCTCGACCATTATTCCAAGAGGAGGTGTTTTAATATTTAACTTCTCAGATTCTTCAATGACGATATTTTTAGCTTTTATAAAGTCATCTAAGATTGACACCATAGGAAACATAATTTTTACTTTATTATTTAATTTTGAGGTGAGTATAGAAACTATTTGCTCTCTAAAAAGTGCTTCTTCTTCAAGTGAATACCTTATCCCTCTTACGCCTAAAAAAGGATTTTCTTCTTTTGGCAATTTTAAATAAGGGACTTGCTTGTCTCCACCAATATCTAGTGTTCTAAAAACAATTGTTTCACTAAACTTTGAATCTAATTCATTATTTATCTTTATCTGGTCCTCTAATGAAGGCTTAGTTGTCTTATCGATATAAATAAATTCAGATCTAAACAATCCTACGGATTTAATTAATTGATCATTAAAAGCTTGTATTTCATCATTGCTACCAATGTTCGCTCTCAATGTTAAATTAAGATCATCGATAGATTTCTGATTGTAAAATTCTTTTAACTTATCGGATCTATCCATACTTTCCTCAACTCTATTTAGGATCTTGTCATCAGGATTTATAAATATTTCACCTGAATCTCCATCAATAACAATTTGCTCTTCAGCGCTTAAATCCAAGATTGATATGTCAAAATTTATTACACAAGGTATACCCAAATTTTTAGCAACTATTACTGCGTGAGAAGTTGGACCAGAATTTGTAACAACAAAACCTTTGACTTTTGTTAGATCTAAATAGGATGTATCGTTTGGAGTTAAATCAAAAGCAAATATAATCACATCTTCATCAAGTTTTTGGTCTAAAACAATATTCTGCATAGAGAAAATTATCTCTTTACCTATTGAGATGATGTCTTCAGCTCTTTGTTTAAAGTATTCATCTTCGAATTTCATCATTTCATCAGAAGTATTTTTAAATATATCAAAAATTTCTTTAAGATCATGATCTTCATTGATCATATCTGATATCTCCGGATCGTTTATGAGCAATCGATATGCATCTAAAACTTCGGCTTCATTGTTACGATTATCTTTTTTTAATTTTTCAATTAAGTTCGAATATTTTAAATCTAACTTCTGCTGGCTTGCTTTAAAACTTATTTTACTGGGTATCGATAGGTCGATTTCATTATTAATAAAATGAAACTTGCCCAAACCTATTCCTGGAGATACCCCTGTTCCCTTGAAACTGTCCATAGAGTAAAGTTAGTGAAATATTTTTATAATGCAATACTTCTTAGTTGTTAAAGAATGTATCTTTGTATTAATGGAAATAATAACAATAGATATTGAAAAAGATGATGCAGCTGATTTAGATTTAAGAGAATCTTTATATTTAAAACTTATTAATTCTGAAAATATAAAAGACAGTAGTCCAGATTTTGATGAGTTAGAAAAATTTGATTGTATTCCACATTTTAAGGAAGCTAGTAATGCTCTTAAAGAAATAGAGAACAATCGTATTACTGACCACAAGAACAGAAATAATTATAAAAAAGTTACTTACCCTTTATATTTGAAAACTGAAACTTATATAAATTTTCTAAAAATTAATGATTCAAAATGGGATCTTATCAAATTTTTAAATAGCCATTCATTTAAAACTAAATAGATTTAATTTTTGAGTCATAAATTATTTGCGAAATTCCAACAAAAAGAATCAATGTAAAGCCTATTAGTTGATTTAAAGAAATTATTTCGTCCAATATGATAATTCCTAAAATAACTCCCGATGTTGGCTCTAAATAAGTAATCGTACTTACAGAAAGTGGTTTTATTATTTTTACGACATACCAATAAGTAGTTAGTCCTATAGCAGTTAAGAAAATTCCTAAAAATAGACTTACGAAAATATTCTCTATCATCCACGTAAATCCTGGAACAGTAAAGTAAAACATAACCAATCCTGCGGATAACAATTGTGCAAAGGCAATATTTAAACCCCCAAATTGATTTGTATAATGTTCACCTATCGTAATTAATAAAGACAAGCTTACGGCGCTTATTATTCCCAATACAGCTCCACTTGCTGAATCTATGGTGCCAATATCCAATAAAACAATCAATCCTATAAATCCGATAATAATTATAAAAGTTTGAATAATTGTTAATCGTTTTCCTCGTAAACCTTCAATCAAAAGAACAAAAATTGGATATGAAAAAACTAATCCGATACCAACTGCAACACTATTTCTTTCTATTGACTCAAACATTGTTGCCCAGTGTAAAGCAAGTAACGGACCCAGAATTATCCCTGGCTTGACTAATGCTCTATAATCTACTTTTTTATTTATGAAAAAAAGAGACAGGAAAATTGATCCAATAAACGTTCTTATACCAACCAAACTTATAGGGCTAATCTCAGATGTTTTGATAATTATTGGGATCGTGCCCCAAGAGATAGCTAATACTGTGATTGCAGCATAAGCCCTAAGACTTTTTTTCACTAATCTTGTTGTCTTGAATAGTTTGAGAACTGTGTATATTCTTTACTGAAATATAAATCTATTTTACCTGTTGACCCTGACCTATGTTTAACAATATTAACCTCGGCTACTCCAGGTGTTTCTGTAGCAGGGTTGTAATAGTCATCTCTATAAAGCATCATTACAATGTCAGCGTCTTGTTCAATTGCACCAGATTCACGAAGATCTCCTAATCTTGGTCTTTTATCTTCTCTTGCCTCAGCAGCACGATTTAACTGTGACAAAGCAATTATTGGAACTTTTAACTCTCTAGCAAGATTTTTTAAGTTTCTACTTATTTCTGCGATTTCTTGTTGTCTGTTGTCTCCAGATAGTCCCTGCATTAGTTGTAGATAGTCGACAACAATTAAATCTAATCCCTTTGAGGCTTTTAGTCTTCTTGATTTTGCTCGAATATCTGTGACCGTAATTACGGATGCGTCGTCAAAATATAATGGCATATTGTTTACTTTGGATGCTGCTTCAACTACTCTTGACCATTTCTCTGGACCAAGTTGACCTTTCCTTGCATCACCTGAAGTAACTTTTGCCTCTGAAAACAAAACTCTTTGCACTAACTCTTCTTTTGTCATTTCAAGAGAAAAGAACGCAGTGATTTTATTGTCTTTAGATACATTTGTTGCAATATTTAAAGCTAAAGAGGATTTACCCATGCTTGGTCTGGCAGCTATTACTACTAAATTACCTTCTTGTAATCCAGCAAGGATTGAATCAAGATCGGCAAAATCTGTTGCAAGTCCAGAAAGCCCAGTTCCTATATTCTCTATTTCCTCAATTTTCTCAATTGCATCGTTGAGTACATCTGAAACGCCAATTAATCCATCGCCTATAGCATCATCGGATGCCGTAAATATAGACTGTTCGGCCTCATCCATAACGCTCGATATGTCTTTATCTAGGGCATAAGCTAAGAGTTCTATTCTTCCGCTAGCTTTCAAGAGTTTTCTTCTGTTTGAATGTTCAAGGACAATCTCAATATATCTTTCAAAGTTTGCAGAACTTGGAACATTCTCAATAAGTCTTGCAATTGATGAAGTTTTCAAGCTTGTTGTATTTTTCTTATCTTTAAATACTGTCTCGGAAACTGTAACACTATCAATTGGTCTTCCAGAATCAAATAACTCTTTCATTGCTTCAAATATTGTTTGGTTGGTAGGGCTATAAAAATCAGATGGTTTTACAGCTTCCATGAGCCTATTAGAAGCATCTCTAGATAGAAGAGCACTCCCTAATAAAGCTTCTTCAGCCTCAATACTATTTGGTGGAGACTTTTGTAAAATTTCTGAATCTCTACTAGATAATGCTTCAGGTCCGGCCATTTTTATGTCTCTGGAACTATTTCTAATGTAACTTCAAAAGATACATCTCCACTTAGATTTATTGTGATATCGTGCAAACCTATCTCTTTAATTGCATTATCTGAAATTTGACTTTCATTAATCTTGTAACCTGAAAATTTTTCAATTGCTTCAATAATTAACTCATTTGATATTGAGGCATAAAGCGTTCCTTCGTCAGTAGAATTTGCTGCAATTACGATTTTTGCATCAGCTAAGCCAGTTTTAATTGAGTTCGCAAGCTCTATGTTTTCCTCAATAGATGCTTGTCTTTTTTGCTGTATTTGTTCAGCAATTAAGATATTTTTTTCGGTTGCTTTTATGCCTAAATTTTTTGGTAATAGATAGTTTCTAGCATAACCTTTAGCAACTTCTACAACGTCGCCTTTTTTCCCAAGCTTTTTTATGTCTTGGTTTAAAATAACTTTCATCTTCGATTGTATGATTGCTTATAAGAACTTGTTGTTACATAAGGTAATAAAGCTAGCTCTCTACCAATTTTTACAAGTCTTGCTATTTTGGCTTGTTCTTGCTTTGTAATACCAGTAATTAAACTAGATCTAATTTTTCCACGATCTGATAAAAATTTTTCCAAAAGCTTAACGTCTTTATAAGTAGCATTCTGAATTTGTTCTTTTGATACTCTTCTTTGCTTTGGAGCTTCGTATTTTGAAAGTTTTGGCTTACTTCTATTGTTTGATTTACCCATAATTAATCCTTAAAACGGTGCTTCATTTTCTTCAAAGTTATCTCTAACTTTTGGAGTTTCTGAAACATTTCCTCCACCAGATGTGCGTTCTACATTAGCTTTAGCCCACCTTAAGCTTGGAGCAATTTCATCAATAGCTATATCTACTACAGATCGATTCTGTCCATCTTGAGTTTCCCATGATCGGTAATTTAACCTTCCAACTACAATTACTCTCATTCCTTTTTGTAATGTGGATGCAGCATTTTCAGCCATATCATTCCAAACTGTTCCTTGAAAAAACATTGGTTCACCCTCATCCCATGAACCATCACTATTTCTTTTTCTTTTATTTTGGGCCATTCTAATCTCAGCTAATGTTGCACCAGAGTCTGTAACTCTTACTTCTGGATCAGCTGTTAAATTTCCAATTATTGTTACTGTGTTATCTACCATTTGTCTACCTCTAGCTTTCCATCTTTAATACTTTGTGTCTAATGACATCATCAGATATTTTTAGCACTCTATCTAACTCTCCAGGTATGTTTCCAGCACCTTCAAATGAGGTAATCGTATAAATCCCTTCTTTAAAGGTATCGATTTGATAAGCAAGTTTTCTTTTTTGCCAGACACCTTGCTCGGAAACATTTCCACCGTTTGAAGTAATTAAATCAGTGACTGTTTTATGTAGTTCTTCTACAACTGAATCTTCAGCAGTAGGTCTCACGATTGAGACTAAATCATATTTGTTCATATTTCTCCTATGGACACTTGTACGTGGCTTCTTTTGAAGCAGGTACTTATTAATTTAATACTAGATAGAGGTTATGACAGAATTTTTTTAACTTCTTTTTTCCACTCTTTTAAGCTTTCAGGTAAAGAGTCACCTGAATCGTAGGAATGATCATCTGTTGGAAAATCTTTATTTTCAATATCTTTTTTGAATTTTTTCATTACTTCTACAACTTTTTCATATTGATTGTCATATCTTTTTACAAATTTCGCATCAATATATTCTTTCGATTTCATGCCTAGTAGATCATGGTAAACAAGAACTTGTCCATCTACGTGAACTCCTGCACCTATTCCAATAGTAGGAATTGAAACTTTCTCTGTTATTGTTTGAGCGACTACTTTTGGTACACCTTCAAGAACAAAAGAAAAACACCCTAAGGAATCTAATAAAATTGCATCTTCTAATAATTCTTTTGCAAGCTCTAGTGTTTTTCCTTGAACTTTATATCCACCCATAATATTTTTTGATTGTGGTGTTAATCCTAAGTGACCCATTACAGGAATTTCAGCATTGATTAATGCTTTTATCATTTTTTCTCTTTTTTTTCCACCTTCAATTTTTACTGCGTCGGCTTTACCTTCTTGAATAAATCTTGCAGCATTTTTTACTGTTTCCTCTTTAGAGACGTGATAGCTCATATATGGCATATCTGCTACAACAAGTGAGTTTGGATTTGCTCTTGTAACTGCTTTTACATGGTGAAGCATTTCATCAACAGTAACTGAGAGTGTATCATCATAACCTAAAACTACTTGAGCAAGTGAATCTCCAACAAGAATAATGTCTATATCCGCATCAGATATTGCTCTTGATGAAGGATAATCATACGCAGTCATCATCGATATGACGCGTTCGTCTTTTAATTTAATTACTTTAGGTACTGTTATTTTCATTTTTCTCTCCGCCTTTTGGTCGAAGGATTAATTTAATTTTAAACAAAAAATTCTTTAATACAACTCATTTCCCGTTAACAAATAATTTACAATTTATTTCGACATGAACAGGACCAATTTCTTAAGATTGATGATATAAGAAAGGAAATTATGTATTTTAGAATAACAATCCCAGCTCTACAGGATGGAAAAAAAGATGAGGCTGTGTCTTTTGTAAAAGATAAAGTTATGCCTGAATTTGATGGTACACCTGGCTTGCTTTCAATGACAGCAGCCATAACAGGTGAGACATCTGGAATAAATATGTCGGCTTATGAAAATAAAGAAGCAAGTGACGCTATTGCGGAAAAAGTTCAAGCAACTCTAGCTGAGGCTGCATCATTTATGTCGGCACCTCCAGTAATTTATGAAGGTGAAGCTGTTTTTGGAAAGGTATACCAAAGCATTAGCAAGGAAGAGAAAAAACCTGGTTATATGAGATTGGTAGTGGGCGTAGCAAAAGAAACAGATGCTGTATTAAATTTCCTAAAAGAAAAAGTTGAACCTATTTATGAAGACTCTGAAGGCCTTCAGATAACTGGAGCATTGTTTGATGGCAATAGTGCTATCAGTTGGAATATATGGGACAGCCAGGAAGCTATGGAAAAAGCCGTAGAGAAATTACAAGCTGCTCTTGATAGCGAATCAGAAAGCGATTTGTTTGATGGAGATACATTGGCCTACATGGGTCCTGTATATGCAGGTAAAGTATTCGTAGATTTTAATGAGGGTGAAAGCCCAAATTAAGGCGTCTTTTTTTGTAAAATAAAAAAGAGTAATAACATAGGAGGAATTTTGTTAACAACAAAAGAAGCTCAACTTGGAAGTTTAATGGCAAAAATTGCAGCTTTAGGAACAGTAGTTATATTTGCTGTTCAAGCTTTATTAATTGGACCAGATCAAGTTGGCTATAGTGAACAATATGGGGCAATCGTAGATATAGTTTCATTTATTCAAAGTTTTGGAATTTTATTTACTATATCTTTAACGCAAAAATTATTCGGAGATAACAATCCTTATTTTAGAATTGTTAGTGCAATTCTATTTGTAGCAGCTGTAATCCAATTAACTGGATCACTTTCCTCTACAGGGAATGCCAATAGTGTTTTCGAAAGCGTTTTGTCAACTGATCAGGTAAACTCTGTAGCTAATGTAGGGCAACTTGTTACATTTATACTTTTTGGTATTTGGGCATTATGTCTTATTAGTGCTGATGAAAATAATCTTGTGCCTTCATGGGGTAGGTTATCTGGTCAAGGTGCAGCATACTTGGTAATACTTGTTCAGATTGGTGCTTTATTTGGCTTGGTGCCGATCAATGCATTTGTGCCTGTATTTATACTTGGTGGAGTGATATTGTTTCCAATTTTTGTATATGGAATCAGTGTTGCTTTTAATTCAACCGGAAGTTAAATAAGATTAAAAATGGGCAGATTCCTGCCCATTTTTTTAGTAATTAAACATATTCGTAGTAAGTCACTAAATTTCTATACTTAGATGTTATGAAAAATTTAAAATTAATTTTTCTAGTACTATTGTTTTCATGTATAAACGTAGGAACATCAAACGTGTCTGAAAATACTGAAAAAGCTTATTTTGGTGGAGGCTGTTTCTGGTGTATGGAACCGCCTTTTGAAGTTCTCGATGGTGTATTAGAGGCAACCTCTGGCTATATGGGAGGAGAAACAGAAAATCCAACTTATGAAGAAGTAAGTATGGGAAATACAGGCCATGTAGAAGTCGTAGAAATAGAATTTGACCCAAATATAATTACGTATTCAGAATTACTAGAGGTTTTTTGGAGAAATATTGATCCGACTGCCTTAAACTATCAGTTTGCAGATGTTGGGTCACAGTATAGAACAGAAATTTTTACAGTTGGATCCCAGCAAATGGAAGAAGCACTTCAATCAAAAACTGATCTTGAAAATTCTGGAAAATTTGATAAACCAATAGTTACAGCAATTACAGAAGCGCCAACATTTTATATTGCGGAAGAATATCATCAGGATTTTTATAAAAAACAAAGTGCTCGCTACCAAATTTATGCTGAAGCAAGTGGCAGAAAAGGCTTTCTAAAGGAAACTTGGGGAGACGAGTAATTCTTTAATGGGGGAAAAAATTTGCGTAATTGGCAGCTCTAACATTGACCAATTTTCATACGTTAATAAATTTCCTCAAGAGGGTGAAACTATAATTGGTAAATCTTTTAAAACTGGATTTGGTGGAAAAGGAGCCAACCAAGCCGTAATGGCAGGAATCCTTGGTTCTGATGTATACATTATTTCATGTTTAGGGAATGATATGTTTGCAGAATCAACAATTGATAACTTTAAAAAAAATAAAGTTAACACAGAATATATACAAAGAGCTGATGTATCAAGTGGTGTCGCACCTATCTGGGTAGATTCAGACGGTGAAAATAAAATTGTTGTCATCCCAGGAGCAAATAATGAAATCAATGCTGAAGATGCGATAAATTCAATAAAGAAAATTAAAAATATTTCTTATGTCGTTGGTCAAGCGGAGATACCAATGAAAGTAAATGATAAGGTATTTCAGTATTCAAAAAGCAACAACATATTAACAATATTTAATCCAGCACCAGGAATGGAATTAGAAGATAAGTTCCTAGATAATGTAGATTGGCTTATACCAAACGAATATGAATTTGAAATTATCAGTGGGTTAAAACTGTCAGAAGAAAATATTTTAGATTTCTCTTCTAAAATTTATTCAAATTTAATTGTTACCCTTGGAAAACGGGGAGCTTTTCTAGTCGAAGATAATAATCTAATAGAATTTGGAGCACCTACTGTAAAAGTGGCAGATACGACTGGTGCTGGTGATGCTTTCGTTGGTGCATTCGTACATGGATTATCAGAGAATTTAACTCCAAAGGAATCAATAAAGCTAGCAATTGAAAAAGCGAGTTCTTCAGTGCAGAGAAAAGGTACTCAGTCTTCTTATTCGTCCTCTTCAGAATAACTCTTGTTAAACATCCAAAAAATTGTATAAGCTAGTGCGATTGCAAAGATAAAGATATTAAAGTTCGGTGTTTCATTTATTTCTAATCCAAAAACACCATCAACAATTGCAACTGCGATCCTAAGTAAAATTCCAGAAGCAATTAATCTTCCAAAACTAAATTTTTTAATAAATGCGATTAAATTTCCTGTATCCATGAAATAATTATATCTTCAAACTTGATTCAAGAATGATACTTGTAGCTTTATTAACTGACTCTAAGTAACTTTCTTTAGTCAAAGCTTCTTCTCTTTTTTGATCACCATAGATTACAAGTAAAGCTCCCGTCCTTACTCTTCGATAACTACCAACAACAAATAAAGTTGAAACTTCCATTTCAGAACACAAAACTCCACCTTTTACCCAGGCATCCCATTTTTGATTTAGGTCATAAGAAACAGGCATTGAGTTTGGGTCGTGCTGACCGTAAAAAGAGTCTTTAGATTGAACAACTCCGATATGATATTTTGATTTGCTTTCAATAGCGGCAGATTCTAACGCAGAAACCATATCTGAAGATGGAACAGCAGGAAATTCTATTGGCATATACTGTAAAGATGTTCCTTCTTGTCGAACGGCACCGTTTGCAATCACTAAATCACCAATCCTTGTGTGATCCTGCATAGCTCCAGAAGTACCAAGTCTTACTAAAGTTTTAGCACCAATATTTGCCAGCTCTTCAATCGCAATAGCAGCAGAAGGGCAACCTATTCCCGTTGATGTAACGCTTACAGGTTTACCTTTATAGGTACCAGTAACAGTTTTGTATTCTCTATTAAATGCTATTTCTTTTGCATCATCAAAATGTTCTGCGATAAAATCAACTCTACCTGGATCACCAGGAAGAATAACAAAATCAGCTATATCGCCTTCTTTTAACTGTATGTGATATTGCTTTTCACCATCAAGCATTGATTTCTTTTCTGTCATGATTTTATGTTATCAATGTATTTGAAGATGGTCACTAAATATTTTTTATAAATCTATAGAAAAATTGGCTAAAACTGATACTTTATTGTTATGGGTATTCCAGAAATTAAGTTTCCAAATGAAGACATTGAGTTTATTAAAGATCCTTACCCTTATTTGAAAGACTTGCGAGATGAATCACCAATTCATTATGACAAATCATCGGGATTAAATTTAGTAACACATTTTGAAGATGTAAAAGATATACAAAAAAGTAAAAATTTTTCTTCTTCTGAACCAACAGACTATGTAAAGGATTCAGATGAATTATTAATTAACCCGAAAAATTATGATTATTTTTGGAAGACTGAAGAATTTAATTTATTAAATCTTGAGGGCAATATTCATGATGAACTCAGAGGTTTAGTTGCTAAAGCTTTTTTAAATAGGCAAGTACAAGAACTAAAACCATTCATGAAAAAAAAGTCAAGCGAGCTTCTTAATGGTGTTAATAATGATAAGTTTGATCTCTTGGCTGATTATGCACAGCCATATTCAATAGCTGTAATTGGAGAGCTTTTAGGTGTGCCTCAAATAGATTATGATAAGTTTCTTTACTGGTCACATGCCATAGTAAAAATGTATGACCTAAAAGTTTCTGATGAAAGTGCATCAGAGGCAGAAGCAGCTGCAAAAGAATTCTATATTTATATGAATAATTTAATTGATGAGAAAAACAAGAATCCTCAAAATGACATGATCTCAAGATTATCCCAAGTTACAGAAAATGATCAGAAACTAACTAAAAACCAGATAATTTGTACAGTGATATTACTTTTAAATGCTGGCCACGAAGCGACTGTAAATACAATAGGAAATTCGATAGTTGCATTATTACAAAATAATATTCCTACCAAGAATTTAGACAAGGATCACGATATTAAAAATATTATTGAAGAGCTCATACGTTGGGATAGCCCTCTGCAATTTTTTCAAAGATGGGTATTAGAGGAAACGGAGATCTCTGGAATCAAATTACCTAAATTTTCAAAAATTGCAATCCTTTTAGGATCAGCAAACAGAGATGGGGAAGCTTTTGAAGATCCAGAAGAAATAAATTTCCAAAGAAGTAATTTGAATCATACAAGTTTTGGAGGTGGAGTACATTATTGCTTAGGTGCTCATCTAGCAAGATTAGAATTAGAGGTGTCATTTAAAAATTTATTTCAAAATAATATTAGTTTGAATGAAGAGCCTGAAAGAACTGGGGCTTTTGGTATTAGGGGTTTTAAAGAAATTAACGTATCAATTAATTAAAAAACAAATAATTATTAGTGCACTGATTTTAAATCATATCTAAAATTTGAACATGGCTGATTCAAAAAAATATGGAATAAATACAAGAGCTATCCACACTCAAAAGAAATTTGAACTACCAACTGGAGATGTTATGCCTCCACTGCACATGTCAACAACGTTTGAAAATACTGAGCCTGGTGAATCAGAATATTTTTATGGAAGAATGGGTAATCCAACTCGAGAGATCTTTGAAAGAACAATTGCTTCTTTGGAAGGTATTGAAGACTACGAAAATATGCATGGATTTGCAATGGCTTCTGGTATGGCTGCGGTAACAATGATTGCCGAACTTATTGAACCAGGAGAAAATGTTGTGATTACAGATGAAGTGTACGGGGGAACAACTAGATTTTTTTCAAAAATTGCGCCAAAACGCGGAATAGAAGTAAATTTTTGTAATTTTTATGACACAGATAAGTTAGAAAGTTTAATTAATGAAAAAACAAAATTAGTTTGGATAGAATCTCCATCTAATCCAAACATTAATCTTTATGATCTTTCCTCAATTGCTGAGGTAGTGCATCGAAATAATTCGATACTTGTCGCTGACAGTACTTTCTCTACCCCATTTATAACAAGACCTTTTGAACACGGAGTTGACATTATTATGCATTCAACTACAAAATATATTGGTGGCCATAGTGATACTCTTGGAGGAGTCGTAGTAACTAATGATCCTGAATTACATGAGAACCTCTATTTTGTTCAAAAATCAAGTGGCGGTGTAATGTCTCCTTTTGATGCGTATCTTGCTCAAAGAGGACTGTATACACTTGGACCACGTATTCAGATACATTCAAAAAATGCCCATGAACTTGCTGAATATTTATCAAGTTCTAAGCATATAAAAGAAGTGAAATATCCAGGCTTAACAGATTTTAAAAATCATGAAATTGCTGTCAAGCAAATGGATTATTTTGGTGGAATGCTTAGCTTTTATACAGAGGACCATATTGATAAACAAAAATTATTTGATAATTTAGATTTATATAAATTAGCTGTAAGTTTAGGTGGAGTAGAGTCTTTAATTGAAGTTCCTTCATTAATGACGCATGATTCAGCTGCTGGAACAGATGCAGAAGCTCCTGATGACCTAATTAGAATATCAGTAGGTCTTGAGAATATAGAAGATCTTATTTCAGACATGGATAGATCATTAAATGCGTCCATTAAATCTCTTGATGAATCAAAAAAATAACTTAAATAATTTTTTCCCTCTAAAAGTTGCTATCTATTCCGTCTTAGGATTTTTTACTATTTATATTCTGTTTGGTTTAGATGGCTGGGGTGATAGAGCTTCAAACGAAAATGCTGTTGGTCAGGTTTCTAGATGGTGCGAAAGAGTAAGTGATGGATTATTACGGGAGCCTTCAAACACACTAGGTAACTTGGGTTTTATATTTGTAGGTCTTTATATGTTTTATAAACTGTCTCAAGATGCAACGTCTGAAAAAGGAATTACTATGTTTGGTTCTTCTAGTATTGCGGTGATCTATGCCGGAGCCTCCACTTTTCTAGGTCCAGGTTCGATGGCAATGCATGGGACTAACACCGAATTTGGGGCATGGCTCGATAACTTATCAATGATTATGTACATAATTATTTTATGGATTTATAACTTAAAAAAACTAATTGGTTTTTCAACAAGAATATACCTAACCCTCTATTTCTTACTAGTAACGTTATACGCCCTTGACTCATGGTTTTTAGGTGGTGGGTTTGGTGTTGGAATTAGTTTGTTTGAATTGAGCATTGGGCTTTGGATTGCAACAGAGATTGTTGTAAAATTTCCAAACATTTATGGAAGAATCAGTTCAGGTATTTCTGTATTAATTATTCAACAACTATTTGGAAGTCCAGTATTAGATTCTTTTCAAGACTTCCAAAATAATTGGGAGATGCTTCTATACTTTTCTCCTGCATTAATTCCAAACTTAAGAAAGCCATCAGAGATAAATTACTCTCCTTGGTTTTTCCTTGGATTTCTCTCATTCTTTGGTGCGTTGCTTATTTGGGAAACAGGCGTTCCAGATCATCCTTGGTGTAACCCCGACTCATGGTTGCAAGCTCATATGATATGGCATTTATTATGCTCAGCTGCTACGTTTTCATTTTTCAAACTTTACAGAACTGAAAAATATTTAACTTAAAAATCTAATTGATTAATCCAAGTACTTATATCTTTAACCGTTTGATTGTAGATGTCCATGGCGTGTGTATCTGATTCATATGATTCTTTGCTCGGATCTTCAAAAGAGTTATGTATCTTATTTTTTGCATTATGGAATGTTGGACAAATTTCATTTGCAGAATCACAAACTGTTAAAACATAATCAAAATCTTGATCAACAAAGTCATCTACTAATTTTGGATAATTGTTTGATATATCAATATTTATTTCCTTCATTGCTCTTATTGCATAAGGATTTACATTGATTTCCGGTTTTGTTCCTGCGGAGTGTATCTCATAAGCTGGAAATTTTGATCTGAGCAATCCTTCAGCGATTTGAGACCTACATGAATTCCCTGTACACAAGACAATAATTTTCATGATTCTATATTAAATCATGAGTATTCTTTAAGTATGAGTTCTGAACAAACAAAAGAAGAAAAAGTTACTAGAACGTTAGAAAGAGTAATCATGACATTTATGTATTTACTTTTTGGATTTATGTTTTTAGGTGTAGCGTTTAGTCGTGAACTTTCTGGTCTGTTTGTTGTAGTCCCACTTGGTGCTTTTAGTATTGGTCTAACTAAATGGGGTTTAAAGTGGCAAAATGATCGATATTTAAGGTCTGCAAAGAATGTTGATGACATTCAAGAACTTTCCAAAAAAATAGATGATATTCACACAAGATTAAATAGACTTGAGTCAGAAGAATGATATCCCTTGAACTTTTAACAAAACACATGGCATGGGCAAATCAAGAAATTTACAAAGAAGTAAAAAAACTTGACCCTGAAGTCCTTGACTATTTCGTTGTTGATAAAGAATGGACAGTTAGAACAATAATGGTTCATATAGTTGCTGCTTCTTATCTTTATAGTCAGAGACTCATGGGTAAACCATTTTCAAAATTTGAATTTGACTTAGATAGTCCCAACTTAATTGATGACCTGATGTCAGAACTTGAAAAAATTGATAAAAGTTTAATTGATCAAGTTTATAGAGAAGATGAAGAGGTTACGTTTGAGACGTCAAAAGGAGAAAGTTCTGCAAAAGTCTCAGTTATATTATCTATGATGATATTTCACGCCACAGAACATAGAGCTCAAATAGTTGCTGCTTTGGATAAAAATAACGAGAGAAGTATAAATCTCGATGAATATAGTATTTTTGGATATCTTCGAGACAATAATTAAATAGTTTCTTTATTTACCCAATCATCATATTCAGGCAAAGTATAAGTGGGTTTTATCGTAGTAATCTTTGGAAGTTCATAAGTGTGCTTTTCTTGTAATGTTTCAATCAACTGATCATGTAGTGACTCTTTTGAGTAAAGATTAATTTCATATTCAGATTCTTGTTGTATTTTCCCTTCCCATTTGTAAATGGATTGAATTTTGGTAAAGGTCCCACATGCAATAAGTTGTTTGTTGACAAGATAATTTGTTAACTCTCTTGCGTCTTCTTCGGATCCAATTGTTGTTTGAATTATTATCACAAGATATCTTTCATCCCAATTTTATCTAAAGTATAGTTCCATAATATTTCTCTCTCTTGAAGGTTATAGGCAAGTTTGTTTGCCTTATAGGTTGAAGGTTTTCCATATTGATGGATTATTCTTGGTGCATAAACTCTTTCTTTTTTTAGTGAAATAGTTGTACTTGCTTCAATAACAGGAGCTACACCGGTTGACACATTAGTTTTAAATTTATCAATAATCCTATAACCTAATGTTGGTTTACTTCGTCTGTAAAGTCTTGATCTGGTAACACCAGGGTGTACAACTGCAACGTCTGTTTTGAGTTTATTTATTTTTCTATCAAGCTCAAATGAAAACATTGTTCTATAAAGATTTGAGATGTTGTACCAAGTCCATGGACTATATATGGTTTCGTCTTCTAACCCTTCGTATCTCATCTCTTTTATAAAATACATCGCGATGCTTGAAATTTGAATAATTCTTGAATTATCTACATCTTTCATAAGATCTAGCATTTTAAGGGTTAGATATGAAGAGCCAAAATAATTTGTACCAAGGGTTGATTCATGTCCTTCTTTAGTTACTGAAAAAGGAACATACATGATTCCTGCATTGCTATAAAAAATATCTACTTTATCGAATTCTGCTTTCAGATTGTCATAAAAGTTGTTGATGCTTTCATAGTCAGTCATATCTATTTTTAAAAATTTTGATTTTTTTCCAATTTCTTTCTCTGTTGATAAACCTTTTTTTTCATCTCTACAACCAAGAACAACAAAATAACCATTGCTCTCATATAGTTTTGCAGCTGCAAGTCCAATCCCTGAATTTGCACCCGTGATAACAACAACCTTACTCATGTAACTTGATTGTAATTCGTGAAGTGCTTTAATTTATAATATGTATTATCTAATAGTTGCTGTTTCGATAATTCTTGTATTAAGGACATTTAATCTTATTCCGAAATTATCTAAAAAATTTTGGAGGTATGTTGATTACGCAATTGCAGGTATCGCCTTTCTTTTATTTCTTGTGAGAATCCCCCCATTTTTTTCTGGAATAATTCTGAGTGCAGCAGCATTCTATGCTTACAAAAAAGGCTTTTTTGACAAATATCGTTAAGGTATGATTTTTAATAATTCATCTACAGGTTGCTTAATCCATTCGTCAAATTCACTGATTAATTGATCGCTTCCCATACCAAAATGTTTTTTAAATGATTCTTCGAATCCAAGGCCATCAAGATCTCTGTAAAAATTAACCCTAAACGTTTCTTCTCCAACTTTATCCACTATATATGCAACTAGCCAAGTACCTATATCATAGGTTTGTACTGGATCACTATAAATAAGGTCTTTTAAAGGTTTTCCATAATCAAGATACTCTCCAATACTGTAAGCTTTTCTATCCATAATTTCTTTTAAATAGTTGGACCTGACATTAGGTTGCCTTGAATATAAAAGTTGTGCCATGTACTCTGCTCCACCTTCTGCGAACCATGGTTTGTCAGCACCACCCATTTTTTCGTCACGTATAGCACTACTAGGGCCCTCATCGTCAATATTTGATATATGTGCATGTTGATAAATGTGAAAATACTCATGCATAGTAACAACTTTGTAATCATCTTCGTCTGGAGAAGGATATTTTGGACCCATAGTTACAAGAAAGAAGTGATAATCAATATAGTCTCGATAATATGTTGAAACAGCTGCTCCTCCATCATCAACATATCTAGCAAATGGTGACCAATACTCATTTGCACAATCCCATTCTTTGTTCCATTTTGTATCTTTTTCTGTTCTAATATCACACCAAAGATCTTCTAAGTCTGATACTGTCTCTTTACTGTTCCCAACAATCCATATTTCGGCTGGGCCAAATTCTCCCCATGCTGAAGAAGCTATCTGGTACCACTTTAAAGTTTTATCAATAGTTGATTGAGAAACATCCGAAGCTGCGTAGATCATTGGAGGGCCTTTAACATTTGCCCAGGATCCAAATGTGCTTGTGTCTTGAGCTTCTGTGGTTGTAGTTGTGTCTTGAGCTTCTGTGGTTGTAGTTGTGTCTTGAGCTTCTTCTACGGTTTCAGAAGTCTCGGATCCTCCTCCACAAAAAGAGAAAATTAAAAGAAATATTATTAATTTATTTATTCGTAATATTTGCTGTTTTTTATTAACCAATTAACTCCTAAAACTACACCAATAATACCAATAAAAATCGAAAAATCTGGAAAATTTCCTATAAGGAAAATAGAAGCAATGATTACAAGAAATATAACTAACAATTTACTTACTCCCTGGTTTGTAAAATATTTTATTTCTACCTTCAACCATATGATATATTTCCATTAATGCATTTTTGTCATTTTCTAACGAGTCTGTGAGGTTATATTCTTCCATCAGTTCAAATCTTCTATTTTTGTAGTCAATTTTTGTTGGAACAACAATTGCATCCAGCTCTTTACCAATATAATAAAAACCACTTTTAATTGTTTTATTAGTATGCATTAAACCTTCAACGGTTAAATATAAAATAAATTTATCTTTTGTCTTTAATTCCTCAATCACTTGTTGAGTTACTCCTGTAGATTTTGTTCTCCAGACAGGTATACCACCAAAATTTATCATAATTTTTTTCTGTATTAAGCCAAAAGGATGTGGAATTCCTAATTTATCTGGATTCTTTTTAAATGGGATTGGAACAACAATTCTTGTAAACATAGATATCGACCCTAAAAAGTAAAACTTTAGATCAGATGCCAAGCAAGCAAAAAATGCGTAAATACTATCAAAAGAAGATGAGTGTGGCGCCGAGGCAATAATTATTTTTTTGTTGTCTGGAAGATCACCAACAATATCCCAATTAATTAGTTTTAAAATTACCCTTCCTAAAGGTCCTAATAAAAACCTTCTTTTTACAGGATGATTTTCCGTTACACTTATGTCTTTCACAAATTGATTAAAATTATAATATTCTAAGCAAATATATTTTAAGTGTCACAATATGTCCAAGGTTCGGTTGGATAATACATAGACATAAGTTCATATAATGCTGGATTATTTTTTGCTATATTTTCTCTAGTTCCATATTTAGTATCAGGTTGATCGTTTTGAAACCATCGCTCTGTACTAATTGCAAAAAATTCTCCAATCATATCATCTTTTGAAACACCTTCTTGAAGAGCAAAATTACCAGTTTCCCAATCTCCACTTTCAAGACCATCCACTGCCAATTTAAAGATATTTTCATAAAAATATAATTCGCCAATTTGTTCAAAAACTATATGGTTTAACGTGTGTGCCATCTCATGAATGACTGGGTCTCCACCCATGTCCATGTTCCCTTCATAACAAAGCCAACTTGCGTTTGCAGTATAAGAAACATCAGTATTCATCATTGCGAATCCTGCTGGTTCACAATGATCTGTGTATTCAGGTAAAACACATGAGTCTTCGTTGGGATCTCCTCCGAATAAAGAAACTCTTACATTGCTTTCTTCAAGAATTGGGTGAAAGTCTGGTCTAGCTGATAATTGAAATTCGAGAGCCCTCCTAGCTGCCAACATAGCTTTGTCGGGTACATTTTCACCACCGACTATGATTACTCCAGATGTGGATGTGTATTTCGTATAATATTCAAGTCCACTTGGGCTTGGGGATTGAATAACCTCTTGACCAGTTTCAATATAAGGAAAACGGTCCCAATTTCCAGCAAATGCTTTAAGTTCTGTGTGTCCAACTAATGAGGCGCCTGTAATTGTTACGTTTCTAATATTTTTTCCAGTTGTATAAGTTTCGCATAAAGCATCCGTAAAGTTTTGATACTTTTCCCAAGTAATTTCATTTCCAAATTCATTTAGAGTTCTGAAATTATCCTCTGGGACTATCTCTTTTAGAAGTTCAACAGCAGCTTCATATTGCCAAAGGATAAATGGGCCATTTCTAACTTCAAAATTATAGTTGTATATTGAATTCTCTTCTAAGTCTCTAAAATTGTCATGTAGTTCACTAAAAAAATCATTTGGATCAATCTGTTTAGAGTTTGTAAATATATCACATTTTATGTTTTCTTCTTTTGTACTAGGTTTTTCATTTGTTTCTACATTAGATGAATTATCATTTGATTCATTTTCACTGACTGATGAGTTGTCTTCAGTAGCTTGTGGTTGTTCGTCTACTACTTCATTTATTTGATTGCTTGAACCTTCTCCTCCACAAACTGAGACGAGTAATGATAAAGTAATTAAAATTACTATTCTTTTCATGTTTTAAGGGTAGTACAGCTTGCCTGTGTTTTCTTCCACAACAGGGATTACAATTTTTCTTTCCTCTTCTGAAAGATAAATCCATGAGTCAAAATCAGCAAAAAATTCATCTCTTGTCATTCCAAATGTATTAGCAAATACAAGTTCTGGATCACCTAATTTTTTTAATTCTGGATAATAAACATTTTCAAAAATATAAGGATCATTTACTTTATGAGTTAGATAAGCAGCTGCCCAAGCTCCCCATCCATAAACAGCCCGTCTGCATGGATCACTATAGGTTATATCTCTTATTGACATTCCTGGACACTGCTCCATTACTCTTTGTCCATCAAAATATTGATTATTAAATTCTTGAAGTATGTCTACTTGAATATTGTTTAAATTGCCGATCTTTATCTGCTCTTGTAAAATCGTTATTTCTTTAAATACTGCCGTTCCTTCTTGGAGCCACGTACCCCCAATAAGATAGTCAGGTGGATCAAAATTATATTCGCATGTTGATCGAACATCTTTATCAGAACAATCATAAAAATCCATATGAGCAATTTGAAATACATGCCAATATTCATGGAATACCCCTCTAAGTTCTATCTGGTATCCCTCACCATTTTCTACTTCGAACCCAATTGGTTTTGACCAAACAAGTAAGTGGTATCTCTGGTGTGCTTGACCATTATGACCTTTATTACCACTGGCTTGAAATCCTCTTTGTTCGGTTTCAAGACTACTTCGAAGATACTCTGAAAAATATCTTTCATCGATAAAGTTCATACAATCGTCAAAATCTCGAAAATTTAGACGAAGGTCATTCGGGTCAAAATTTCCAGCTTTTTCACGATTAGTACAAAAAAGATTAGATAGATTGTCTTTTTCATTTTCATCAGTTCCTACAAAGTAAACTTCAACTGGATATTTTCCAAGCTTTTCTTGAATTATTGAAAAGGCAAATTCTGCTCGACCATGTACCTCGGTTGGGATATCTCCTGCAAAATAAAGTTTTGCTGGGTAGTCAACTAAAGTCATATGATCTATTATTTCTTCTTCATTTTGTGTAGCTTCATTGCTTTCTGATTGCTTTGTAGCTTCATTGCTTTCTGATTGTTCTGAGGTTTGCTGCGAATTTGAGTCTCCTCCACAGAAAGATAAAAATAGTATAAAAATTACAAATTTTTTCATAAATTAATTATAGACCCAATAAGTATTGGGTTTTCGATTAATAAACCAATAAGCAAGGATCTTTACAAAAAATTAATATTCTAAAAGTTTTAGTAAATTCATCTAAATGCTATTATTTTTAAAACAATGAGTGAAAAAGTTACAAAATTTTTAGAGTTTGAAGATAGGGTTTTTAGAGCCCCTTATAACTATTTAAAGAAAATTGGACTTATTGACAAAGTTAAAGAAATCAAACAACGCTTCGTAGAAATCTATTCAAAAGATGAAGAAATTCCATATGGTGGAAATCAGATGTTTTTTGGTGACGATTAAAAAATTTTAATATCTATCTTTACTATCGTTCTTTAATCTCTCTACTTCCTTTTCAACTGAAAAAAGGCTATTGCTAGTTATACCAACAAAGTGTGAGAGCAGTCCAATGCCCCATCCGCTGACAACAAAATACCACCAGTTTGAACCGGTAGAATCAATAAAAATATCGAATAAAGTTAGGGCTAGACAAACAACAATATAAATTACACTATGAACTCTAAATCCGATCCGAGCTTTGGCTTTTCTAATTAGCTTTTCATCATTATCCATATTTAGAATGATAATATGACTCGTGCATTAATAACTGGTGGTTCTGGACATGTTGGTGCAAATCTTACAAGAGAACTACTTGATCAGGGTTATGAAGTTCGATGCATTGATTTTGACAATGATCATAGAGCCTTTGAAGGTCTTAACGTCGAACTAATAAAAGGAGATATTACCGATAAAGGTTCGCTCAACAAAATATTTCAAAATATAGATCTTGTATTTCATACTGCGGCATTCATAAGTCTTGACAGAAGATATAAAAAATTAATCAGAAAAATTAATGTTGAAGGAACTAGAAATGTTTGTGAAGCATCAGTAGATGCAAACATTAAAAAGTTGATACACTTTTCATCAATTGATGCATTTATAAGGGATCCTATTGATGAGCCTTTGTATGAGTCAAGAGCTTTAGTGACAGGTCCAAAATCAGTACCATATGATTTATCTAAAGCAGATGGTCAAAGAATTGTTTTGGAATATTCTAAAAGCAGTTTAGATGCAAGCATAATACACCCTACTTCGATAATGGGGCCAAATGATTTTAAACCAGGATTAAACTGCCAATCTATGATTGATATTGCAAATAGAAAAAGGTTAATAAACATTGATTTTGGTTACAACTATGTTGACGTTAGAGATCTTTCGAAAACTTCAATCACGTGTGCAAAACTTGGAAAGAATGGACAAAATTATTTAGTTGGTGGTGAGTATCTGATGTTTCCTGACATTGCAAAGATGATAGGAAACATATTAGACAGAAGAACTTTGCTTGCAGTCCTTCCAATATTTTCAATGTATTTCAATGTCCCCTATGAAAATATAAAATCATACTTTACAAAACAACCAAGGCTAATGACGATTGATACCATTCATACAATAAAAACAGGACATAAGTTAATTCCAAGCACATTGGCTAAAGAAGAACTTAAACACAAACCAAGACCTTTCCAAGATACAATCAATGACACAATAAAATTTTTTATTGATAGAGGATTAATTAATATTTAAATATCTTGAGCTATTGTGTCTTCAAATGATTGTCTTTTAATTAAATCAATTACTTTAGATTCAGAGATTCCAATTACTTTTGATTTTGGAACACGGTTATAGTTACTGGCCATAGAATATGTATACGCTCCCGCTGAAGTTGACATTAATATATCACCTGTATTTGTGTCATCAGGTAAACTTGCTTCTTTAACTAGTAGATCACCAGATTCACAATGTCTTCCAGAGACGGCAAACAACTTTTCTTTACTATTCTTATTTTGAGAGATATTAAATAATTTATGTTCGCTTCCATATAAAGCTGGCCTTGGATTGTCAGACATCCCTCCATCTACAAGAATATATGGCTTTTCACCCCTATCTTCTTTAATAGCCCCTGCTGTATAAAGAATAATCCCGGCATTATTAACAACTGCTCGTCCTGGTTCGATCATGATTTTATATTCAGAATCCCAATTCTCTTCAATACCAGATTTGATCGAAGCTGCATATATTGCAAGATCTTCATTATTTTCATCACCTTCATAAGGAGAGAAAAATCCACCTCCTGCATCGAAAACAATCTCTCTTTCAACACTTGCTTTATTGTTAGCTAAAAACAAAGAGCATTCCTGCATTGCTTTTTTAAATCTTTCAGGATCTTTTATTTGACTTCCAATATGAACATGTACTCCAGAAAAAAATAAAGAATCAGAGTTGTAAATGTCTTTTAATGCTGACTCAGCAATATCAATTGAAACTCCAAATTGTTGGTCGTATCCAGAAGTTAAAACCATTGGGTGAGTCTCTGCTCCAACATCTAAATTAATTCTTAATATTACTGGTTGCTTTACATTGTTTTTAGACGCTCTATCTTGCAATTTTGATATTTCGTCGACATTATCTATTGAAATATGGCCACCTTTGTTCTCCATAAAAAAATCAATTTCTCTCACTGTCTTAAAAGTCCCGTTAAAGAGAGAATTTTCTAAAGTTCCTAGAGATGAAAGTACCGTTGCCATCTCTCCACCAGATACAACATCTATACCCCAATTTTTTTGATCAAGTAAATTTACCAACTCTTTACAAATAAAAGCTTTTGCTGCGTACCTATACAAAGTTTCATCTCCAAAAGCTTTTGTGAAATCTGATATATTTTCCTTTATATGATCCCAGTCATAAACGTATAAAGGAGTTCCATGTTCCGTCGAGACTTCATTTAAAGAAAGATCACCAATAAATGCGACACCATCATTAAACGTTAAATTTTTTGGTAAATAATTCATTTTTTTAAGCGCCTTTTTATCCATGCAATATCTTTCTTTTGAGCATCTGGTCCATTTGGAGTCTCAACAATAATATCGGTTTTTGCATTTTTAATTACATATTCCAATTCTTCTTTTGGGATTTGTCCTTTACCAAGATTTTCATGCCTGTCTCTACTACTTTCAAATCCATCTTTTGAATCATTAAAATGAATCAAATCAATTTTTTTTACTAGTTTTTTAAATCCTTTTACTGCCTCAATAGTAGGGATGCCACCTGCCCAGGTATGACATGTATCTAAACATAATCCAACATTTAAATGACCAATTACTTCCCAAAGCCTTTCAATTGAGTCCATATACCTTGCTACAGAATTTTTTCCTCCAGCTGTGTTCTCTACAAGAACTTTTACACCTATGTCTTCTACTTCTTTTATTGCTTTACCCCAGTTTTCATATCCTTGTCCGATATCACCACCTTCTCCAACCGAACCACCATGAACAATAACGCCTTTTGCTCCAAAAGTAGCGGCCACCTTGCATGTGTCTTTTAATAGCTTTCTACTTGGATGACGAACTTTATTGTTAGGAGTAGCTACATTTATAAGATACGGCGCATGAACATATATGTTTCCTTTGAAATCTTGCAAAATCTCGATATCCTCTCTAGGTTTTGGACTTTTCCACATCTGAGGACTTGATATAAATATCTGAAAAGTTTCTCCTTTTCTATAAGAAATTTCATCAATTGCATTTTTTGAAGGTATATGTGCCCCAATATTCATGTTTTTCATTATAAAACATATAAATTGTTTGAAAATAGAAGAAATACCTCAAATCAATTAAAATAGTATTAGGACTTCCTTTCGTGCTTTGAGCCACTGCTAAAAGTGTGATAAAACAAAAATAACAGCCACAGGGGAGTCTTTTTACTTTTTTTACGGTAGTTTTAGTATTTTTTTATACAAAACATAGTCACGATCTCCTAATTCATTAGGCGCAACAGCAGAAATAATTAAATAATCACCATTATTTAGCAAAATGCCAGTCGGATCTAAATAACTTACATCTAATGGCGATATAGGTACTCCTGTAAAGCTCCAGTCAAGACCATCATTTGAAGTAGCTACAAATAAACTCTGTGGGATTTTTGGTAATCCCTCTGGTGAAAATGAAAATATTGCTTTCCAATTGTTTTCTTCAGCTGTAAGTACTTCAAAGTCTACATATCCATTTTCAAATCGATATCCAGGATCTTTTGTAAAAGAAATTCCATCTGTAGTATTTGAAGTTGCACTAACTATTTTCTCACCCCTCATGCCAGAAGACTCATCAACCCAGTAAATTCTTATTCGTCCGTCTGGTATAACTACAGCATCTGGCACACCCCAGGCAATACTGCCTCCATCAGATATTCCTAGTGAAATTTGATTTGTATAAGACAAACCATCTTTACTAAAAACAGCTGTCATAATTTCTTTTGATTTAGTGTTTGGGTTAAATTCAACAAAATACCCTCTTCTTACACCATCAGTCGTTTCAATAATAGTTAAGTCCTGAATTCTTTCAATTGCACCTTGGCGGATACAATTTAAATCATAATCGCATAAATCAACAGCTAAGCCATTCGCCGACAAGCTTGAATAAAATAATCTAAGTGTTGTGTTATCTACAATTTCAAGATGTGGACTAACACCATCTTGATCAAGACTTTTTATATCTACTAACTTGGCATTTTCTTCTACATTTTTTGGAGCATTCCCCTCAGGAAATGCTTGTACATTTGATTCACCTTCACCTGGCAATGGAGGTGGAGGAATATTACACTTATCAAAATACTCTATTGCATCTTGTGAAAACGGTCTTCCTCCAAGTAAATCCAATTCTATTTGCCTCAGCATATCAAAAGTTGCGTTTTCATTGAGACATTTTTTTTCTTTCGTAGATAAGAAAGATAGAATTCCATCAGGAAACTCTTTTATAATATCTTCAACAGATCCCTCTTGATTTTCCTTATTCATAGGCTGATCATTTAATATTGGTTCTTCAGTTGAAATTGTTTCGGTTAGTTGATCCGAAGATGTTGTTTCAACAGGGCTAGGGCTATTTCCGCATGCTACAAAAAAAATTGTTATTAGTGATAGGTAGACATGCTGCTTCACAAGAAAAGTATACCAATAAAGCAAAAATCCCGATTGATCTTGCGACCCTTCGGGATTTTCTGTTCTATCTCTTTTTCGGTCTTGCGACTTCTTTTTTGATAGTGTGTATTAAATTTACATACAAATCTATATTTTGGCAAAAATTTTTAGATTGTTTTTTTCGCGAACTTTTAGCATTGAAACCCTATAAAACTTGAATTTTCACATCTTTTCTTGGATTTGGTATAGGCGCAGGATTTATTTTTAGGTCTTCATCTGTTGTAATTTGCTCGAAATTATCAACAAGTTTGTAAATTACGTTCTTAAACAAATAACTAGCAAAAAACTTTCCAAGACATGTGTGAGCACCGCCAGCAAAAGGAAAATAAGCTTCATGCGTTACGTTTGGATCTTCAAATCTTGCAGGATTAAAGTTTATTGGATCATCCCAATATCTTTTATCATTGTGTAATACCAGAGGACCAGCAGCGATGTATGTATCTTTGGGTATTTCATAACCCTCAAGTTCTGTGTCATTAACAACCAGTCTTGGAGAGAAAGGAACTGGGGGATATTTTCTTATTGCCTCGTTAAATAACGCTTCTCCAATAATTCCATTTTTCAGATCAGATATATCTATTTTTGACAAGTTAGAAGACTCTAGTTTGACTTTATTTTGATAATCTATATCACGAGCAAGAAAATGGATTGATGAAGTTAAAGTGCTTGTTGTTGTGTCGTGTGCAGCAAGAAGTAAAAATATCATATGTTCAGCAATTTCAAAATTTGTTAGTCCTGCCTCCTCCTTATTTGTTTTTACTAAATCAGAAAACAATGTTTCCTTTGAGAGGTCAATGCTACTTGATTTATCTTGAAAATATTCCAGCAACTCTTCTCGGGCCTTTAAACCTTTTTTCATTCTTGTAAGTGGATAAGGATTCCTTACAATTGTTGTCGCAGGTTTGATTGAATTTATAAATAGCTGATTTAGATAACTCAATTTTGAATCGTCAACTTCATCAAAAAATAATTCGACAGCAACATTGAACATAAGTTGTTTTATTGATTTGTAAAGATAAAATTCTTTCTTTTGTTTTACTTCTTCTATCCAAGAATTTATTCTTGGCTGAATAATATGCAAATATTTTTCTAATGCATCTCTTCTAAATGAATTCTGTAACAGTGATCTGTGATACTTATGATCGTCAAAATCTCTGAGCATTAAACCATTTTCAAAAGTTGGACCAATAGAAAACTCCCACCCATGTTTCGATGAAAAATTGTCGTCAGGATCCAAAAAGATTTTTTTTGTGGCAGAGGGCGTCAAAAACAAAAGTACATCTTCATTTAATATATTTAGCTCAAATACATCTCCTTTTGATTCCTGAAGCCTTTGTATTAAGGAAAGTGCATCATAATTAAATTGTATTGAGTGACCTACTATTGGTGGGCTTCCAGCCACTGGTGCTTTCATAGTTTAATTTTAGATTGATAAATTGAAGGTACAAAGCAAAAATCCCGATTGATCTTGCGACCCTTCGGGATTTTCTGTTCTATCTTCTTTTCCATCTTGCGATTTCTTTTCCGATAGTGTTCTATAAATATACGGCAGTTTTGGTTTATACGCAAGAAAATTACTAATGTATTTTTCGCGAACTTTATGGGCTATTTTCTCTTCTTATTTCACTCAAAATAAGATTTAGTTCGTTATTTTCCAAATGTTTTGAAATGACATTATAAGAACTATCTTGGAATACGAAGGTAAGAGTGAAGTCTTCACTTTCTGTTATTTCGATAATCTCATTGATGGGTTTGATTACAGATAATATTTTTTGTTTAGTTTTTATCGCAATTTTCCCATTTTTAACTTCAATAACGGGTTGAAAAAGATTTTGCAGGGAAATAACTATTTGAAATATCCCAAAAAATAAAATTATAAAATATAAGCTTTCTTCTCTTGCATTGGAACCAAACTCCTCAAGATCAAAATATTGTTTTAATAGCTCCCTTAATGGCCCTTCAAGAATATTGTCTAATGCTGAATATGACAGGAATACTCCACTCAAAAATTGTGGTACGAAGATTTTTTTATACCTAAAAAGTTTTTTTTCCATAAATTAATCTTATTACTACAAGAATACTCAAGTATAGTTATTGTTTAATATGGAAATTGTACTTATCAGACATGGTCAACCAGACTGGGGAAGTGGAGTTAACGCTTACACTGCCAATCCAGAATTAACTGAGCTTGGAAAAATTCAATCAGAAAAATCATCAGCTGTTTTTAATAAAAGTAGCGTTGATGAACTTTGGGTATCTCCCCTTACACGAGCACAAGAAACACATAATCCGTTTAAAGATAAAAGTATTTCTAAAGACATTCATGTCTTTGAGTGGCTTAAAGAAATGGAAGATGAAGAAGAAAAAGCATTATTTGGTAAGAGCCAAGAAGAAGTTATGGATTTTTTCGAAAAACGAAATACTCAATCTTTCGAAGAATGGATTGGTGGTAATCATGGCCAATATATGGAAAAATTTAGAGACAATATAATTTTAAATCTTGAATCCGAATTAAAAAAAAGAAGTATTAACCCTTTAGGTAATCAATACGATAGGCTCTTTGAATTAAATAATTCGGAATTACAGAAAATTATAATTATCTCCCATGCAGGAACCATGTCGGTTCTAATTTCATATTTCTTAAATATGCCCCTTTACCCTTGGACTTGGAGAAAATTTCTACCAAGACACGCTGGTCATACTAGATTAAAATCTACAGAAATTTCTTCGGGACATTTTTTTCGACTAAAGGAATTCAATAATGTCTCGTTTTTAAATTCTGAAGAAGAAAAAACATATTAAAAATTTAAGTAATAAAATTCTTTATATGCCGTATACAAAAATACTCCCTGAGGTAGTGATACCCTCAAATACTCCGAGAAAAAGACGATTTTTCCTTCAGAAACTAGCATATTTTTTACTACTTTTTGAGGACATTAGAGCGGTTGGTAGTTTTTTAGATAATAAAAGAGTCATAGTTGTTGCGGCACCCCATCAGTCAGCAAAAGACGAATACCTTATGATTCTCATGATTCTAGCTATGGATATTAAGGTAAGTTATTTGTCAGCTAAATGGACAATGCGCAAACTACCAAATCCATTTATTAAATCGAGTGATATTGATAAACAAGGTCTTAGATGGCCACTTGGTTGGCTTCAAGAAAAGCTATTTAGAAGATTTGGTGCAATCCCTGTTGATAGAAAAGAAGGGTCTGGTCAATATGATTCAGTAATTGAAGAACTAAAAAAAATTGATAATTTTTTATTAATTATAACCCCGGAAGGTAGGTTTGATGCTGATAGATTCAGATCGAGTTTCGTATATCTTGCAAAAGAGCTTGAAGCAGAGGTTATGCCTGTTCAAATTGATTACAAAAATAAACAATTAAAATTTTTGCCCTCGTTTAATATGGCTGGAAAAAAGGAAGAAATCATCAAAAGAATCCGATTAGAATTTGATGGTATAAAGGGTAGAAAAAAAATATTTAGAGCTTGATGGAAGAAAAAATCTTCAACCTTATTAAAAGTAGAGGACCATGGTTCTTGAAAAACAATATTTTGTCTCAAGCAATATTCAATTTTTTATCAAAGTATTTGAGAATAAAAGAATCAATTTATGTTGGTGATCATATTCAAAGTATGTCGGGACCAGAAGCTTTTACATGGCTAGGAGAAACATACACAAAAAAGTGTGAGATTGATGGATTGGATAATATTCCAAAAAAAGGGAAGTGTTTAATAGTATCAAATCATCCAATGGGCCCAGCAGATGCAGTTGCTCTGTATTATTCTGTTTCTAAAGTAAGGAAAGATGCTTTCTTTTTTGCTAATGAAATATTCGTTTATCTACTTGGAGCTTTTGATAATATGATGGCTCCTGTTGTATGGGATCAAGAGACTCAACTTCACACAGCTACAAAAAAAACTATTGAAAGGATGCGGACTTTTTTCTCTGAAGAAAGAATAGGAATTTTATTTCCATCTGGAAGATTATCAAAATTTACACTATTTGGACTGAAAGAAAGAGCTTGGCAAAAAACTCCGTTGAGCATCGCCGAGAGGCATGAGTGTTTATTAGTTCCAGCGTACATAGTTGGTCGAAATTCATGGTTTTTTTATTTTGCTTCATTAATAAATAAACAGTTAAGAGATGTCACACAATTAAATGAATTATTAAATAAAAAGAATAAAAAAATAAAGATAATTATTGGAAAACCGGTCTCTAGAAATCAGCTATATGAAAATGATGATGATGCAATTAAACAATTAAAGAAATTATCTGATTCTTTAAAAAAGTAACTTTAGGAGACTGTTTCACCTGTTGTCGGACTAACACCTAAATTGCCAACCATGTATCCAAATAGCAGGGGAGTTGTTATCAATCCTCCTAATCCATAAAATCTCCAAGAAAGATCATATCCCCCATTAGTCGCAATAAGTAATATGTACAAAACAACTGTTAAGCCATACATTGCACCTACTAAGGCAGTAGATATTTGGATTTTTCTATCATGATTAGTCCTGTAATACCATGATGATATTTGATAGATAAGTAAAGAAACAAATCCGCCAGCGATAAGAGTTCCAAATAAAAGTTGAGAGTCTCCTAATAGAAAAATTAGAGATTGGTACATAAAAGAAATAAGATAAATTAATGCCATATTTCTTGGTAAGACGTTAAATCTTATAGCGTATACAAAAACAACCGAACTCAACATTGCTTGAAAAAAAACAGAAGATGCAGAAAACGCCTGATAAATAAATTCATTATTTTGAAAAAACATATATGGCTCAAAAAATGGGTTTACAAACTGTGTTATGTAAACGATCAGTGCGTAGCTCGATGCTAGCGCAAACAATGATGCAGTATCTAGGATCTCTTTATTTGGTCTTGATGCAAAAACATGGTCAAGCATTAAGAAAGCTCCTAAGAATAGCATTAAATGAGAGGGTGTAATTAGTGGTTCAATCCCAACTTCTATTCCTAAAAGTGAATGCCATATTGCGTCTGATCCACCTCCAACTGCAAAAATACAAGCGCCAAGTATTCCAACGTCAAAATTAAAATCTCTCATTTTGTTTTTGACATAGAGAGCCGATAAAACAACGACACCAAACCCAGAGTATAAAATTCCATGCCATGGCGTAAAGAAAGACTCAAGTTCATCAATAATATATCTATGAGCACTTGCGTCAACCCATGCTCCAATAAACATCCAAAGCATAGCAAAGATCATTAGCCTGCGATATTTTGGTTCAGTGATAGGAAGAGGAGCCAGTTTATTGAACATAAAAATATCTTATCATGAAAGAATTTAAATTTTGGTTTGTATTTTTTGTCTTTAATAAAATAAAAGGATGGATAAATTTAAAAGAACCTTAACCCTCAAAAATTCAATTTTGTTAGGTTTAAGCTCCATGATTGGTGCTGGTCTGTTTTTCAACATATCACCAACATCAAAAATTGCTTCTTACTCATCAATATTAGGGTTGCTATTTGCTGGTACGGTGGCTTATGCCAATGCTAGTTCATCCGCGCAACTTGCAAGAATTTACCCTCAAACTGGAGGAACTTATCTTTACGCAAAGAATGTTCTTGGAAACTTTCCATCCTTAGTTGCAGGATATGCATTTATAATCGGAAAATTAATTAGTTGTGTTGCCGTTTCTCTGACTCTTGGCAATTATTTATATCCAGAGAATCCAAAAATAATCGCGTTGTTGTTTATTTTTTCAGTTACATTAATTAATTATTTTGGAATTTCAAAAACTGTAGATATTGCTAAATGGTTCACATACACAATCATTCTCATAATTATCTTTTATTTAATATCGGTGACAAGTTCTGAAAACTTTTCAATGAATATACAAATAACAAAAGGTCTATCTCTAAAGAATTTAATTTTGAGTGCAAGCATATGGTTTTTTGCATTTACAGGATACTCAAGACTTGCAACATTTGGTGAGGAGGTCAGCAATCCAGAAAAGATCATTCCAAAAGCAATACTTACCGGTTTAGGGATAACATTATTTATATATGTTGCTACATCTTATGCAACACTCGGGATCGTTAGTCCAAGTATCATTGAAAATTCTTCTACTCCTTTAAAAGTGGCCTTCGACTTGAGTCGTTTTTCTGAATTTTCATATCTAATAGTGATTGCTTCCACAATCGCAACAGGTTCTGTGTTGCTCGCTCTATTGCCTGGAATAAGTAGAGTGTTAGTTGCAATGTCTAGGGATAAAAAAATTCCAGATTATTTCAAGACAATTCATCCAAAGCAAAATTCTGCCTATATCTCCGATATTTTTGGTGGCTTATTGGTTGCAGCAGGTGTTTTGACTTTTGATCTTCTACCAGCAGTAAAGTTAAGTGCGATATTTATTTTGATATACTATTCAATCACAAATTTATGTGTTATTAAGCTTGAAAAGTCTGAAAGAATATTCTCAGTTATGATCTCAATTTACGGATTAGTCTTTTGCGGGACGCTTGGAATCTTTCTTATAATTTATTTTTAAATCGGATCGTAGTTAATCTTATTATATGGATGTAAAAAGAATCGTCGCACTTGCCTTCACATTACTAATACCAATGTTTGTTGGATTTCTTTATTTAATGCTCTAATTTCACATTTATTGTTAATTTGTGAAAAAATTATCACAATCTTGCAGGCTTGTGAATCCAAATCTATACTTATTTTATAGGCTAACTGCAAGTATGCGTTATTGAGTCACTCAAACACTCTTCCAAAAGTAGTTAGCCTGTGCTCTAATATAATCTTATGAATAAAATTTTATCTGTAAAAAAAAGTAAGAAAATGAACTTCTCAAAGGATGAAGTTTGGGATGTTATTACAACTCCAAATTATTTAAATGAAACCCATCCCTTTTGTAAGGTTAACAATGCTATCTCTTGGCCAGGTGTCGGTTCAAAAGATACATTGGAGTATTTAAGCGGATTGACCTTCGAAAGAGAATTTACACACTGGGATGAAAATGGATATGATTTAATAATTGGTACGGCAAATGGAAGAAAGTCTAAGGTTCGATGGAGATTGACTGGGAATGATCAAGAATCTGAATTATCAATTCAAATAAACACATACCCTCTAAAAAATTTTCCCGGTCCACTGTACGTGATACCGTTTGTGTTCCAAGTAAATCCTCAATTAAGAAAATATTTAGACTCTGTACTTGGAGGAATTGAGTATTTCTTAATAAACAAGAATCCAGTTCCAAGAAATCATTTTGGAACCCATAAGTGGTTTTCTGAGATTAAGTAACTATCTCATCAATTTTAATAATTGATCTATTTTCGTTTGAGCCCCTTATAAACATCTTTGACATTGAACCATATTTTTTGATTATTTTATTTAATGCTTCTTGTTTAATGTCCTCATCTTCAATTAATGATGCTTTTACATTAACTGGCTCTGATAAAGTACTACTTCCCATTTGATCTGTAATATAAATTGTTGCTTTGCCATTATTTTTAATTCTTTTTACTTTCCCTCCGGATTTACTGGATGTGATCACTAGATAATTATCATATTTAGCAACCCATACGGGAGTTTTTACTGATGTATTGTCTTTTTTATAGGTAACAAGATTTATATATTCATGATCAGCAAAATCTAATAGTTCCATAATTAAAAATAGTTTAACAAAAGTGAGGGTAGTTGAATTAATCTTTTTGCAATATAAGAATCAGAAAATACTAGAAAAAGTATAAATATCAGAATCAAAATGAGTCTGTAAGGTACTTTATTTAGATTCATTATTTTTTTTGTTTGTTAATCCAAACAGCGGTCGAAGAAATCTGAAATTTTTGACAGCATGGTAAATTGTAAGACTTACGAAGCAGATTAAAAATAATATTAAAGGAAATTTTATTAAAAAGGGAATATTGAGATCTGAGAAAAGATACATAATTCCCATTTGGACTGGCATGTGGACTATATAAACAGGAAATACCGCCTGTTTATAATATTGCAATTGAGAAGAATCTTTGTTTAAATATTTTGCTCCAATCCCAAGTATTAAAAATATAAAATTAAATGATTCGAAAGCTATCAACGTATTTGCAACCTCAAACTCATTTACAAACCTGTTAATAAGAAGTGGTACACCAATAAGTGCATGTGTGTTTATATTTTTTATGTTGTATTCCCAAAAAGTATCCCCTTGAGAGGTCAGAACTATTCCAATAAGAAACCATATGAAACCAAGTAACAGGCCATGGTCTGTTCCATAGTATTCTGAATAACTATTGCCATAACCTATATCTTCTTTATAAGCTGTAAGATCTAAAAGGTATCCTTCTAAAATTATTGGAATTGAAAATAAGAGAACTCCCCCTCGTATTTTCAAAATTGAATCAACAAATTTATATCCTCTTTTTTTGTTTGATATGAAACCAATTATTGGAATAAAAAGTAAACAATAAATTAATATATTTATCAAAAACCATAAATGTCCCCCAGTAAATATGGAAGTGATCAACACCCCTATGCTGTCATCTAAGCTCATGTCTCCATAAATGAATTGAGCAGAAATTATTATATATAAAGGAACAAATGTAACTGCTCCAAAAAGGTAAGGAATTCCTAATCTTTTAAATCTTTCTTTAAAAAGTTTGTCAACACCTCTATTTTGGTAGGAAAATCTTAGTGCAATGCCAGCAATTATAAAAAGTAGCGGGATCCTCCATATGTTGAATATGCTAAGCAAGCTCCATATATTATCTATTGGCTTATTGTTCGGAACAAAAAGAATCCACTTAGCTACAGATGTGAAAGATACAGCCAAATGATAAAAAATTAAGAGAAAAAGAGCAATAGATCTAAGTGCATCTATATCGTGTCTTCTTTCGTCGAACATAGAATTGATTTTAAAAGACTATTTAATTTATTGATTCACCGGACTTAAAGTCAACAAATTGCTTTATTGCGTAAGGATTTCCATAATAATCATCAAACCCATTCATCAATGGCATAAATTGTTCGTACACATTTCCATCAGCATTAAGTTTTTCGTCGAAATCATGCTTTGCGTCATGAGAAGTCCAAAATTCAAATAACACTAAATTGTTTTCATCAGATTTGAAAGCTCCGTAAGAGATAATACCTTCATCCTCTTCAAGTTTTGGTATGTAGATTTCCTTTTGAAGATTCATGTACTCATCAGCATCTTTGACATCTAATTTTGCAAATGCTAAAAACATTGTCTCTTTTGAATCTTCAATTAATGAATCTTTCAAAGTCTTACCAGTAATCAATTCACCTTCATAGACTCTTGGAAAACTATCAAGAATATCTTGAATTTGCATTAAGTTTTCGTTTCTAATTTCTGCAAATTTATCTGCAGTCTCTTTGTCCTTCATGAATGCAATACCAAGATTTACATTATCTTTTGGGTTAAAGAATGCAATTGAATACATGTCATCTCTAAGAGCCTCTAAAGCCGGGAACCCTGAGGTTTCAAAAAAGTCTTTGAGCTCTTCAAGCTTCCCGTCTTTAAATAAAATGGTTACTGCAACTGCATACATTAGCTTGCGTAAGCTTTTGATATTGCAAAAAACCAAGCAGGCGTCAAAACTACTCCAAGAATTACATTTAATGGTATAAATGCTGCATCAGGAAATAATCCAGCAAGAAAAACTATAGTTACTAATCCAATTCCATAACCAACTGTATTTCCTACTGCTGGTCCCCAGGATGGCAAAATATCTTTTCCATATTTTGCAAATTGTATATTCCACGGTGCTATAAAAAGAAATACAGCAGGAGTTACGTAGAAAACAAAATCAGCAGCCATATCAGCTGTTAAAGTAGTTTCGTTAAATGCATTATGAACTGCAGAAGGAACAAGTGCAGTTACCACACCTACAGCAGAGACTGTGTAGGCTAACCCAATTGATCCTGTCAGTAATGGTTTATCTTTATCGTCAAGAAGCTTTCCCGATAATCTAACAACTCCCATTCCAGCCATAAGCTGAAGGGCGCTAGATATTCCAATTATCGGTCCCCAAGTTTCATTGTAACCTGATGCATCTGGTCCTAATACAAATACTTGAATAAGAAAATTTGCAAGCAATAAAGTTAATGCTCCTAATGCAAATCTTCTACCAAGATTTTTTTCTTCTGTTGTTATCATTATTATTTACTCCATTCTGATAGTTTCCCCGCAGGGAAGCTAGCCATATTTCTCCAGATACTACATTCGCCAGTAACGATTGTTGGGGGACTCTTAATGTAGTTTTGTGCATCAGCCATAATTTGTTGAAATGACTCTAACGACGCGTCAAGTGCTTCTTGGCTGTCCCAGTTACTTAAAGTAACGAACTTTCCTCCAACGTCAACTGCGAATGCACCAAGCAAACCTTCGGTTCCTTCATATCCTGCATAAACAGTATTTTGTAGCCAATCCATGCCCTCATCATATTTTTCTTCAATATATTCTGAACCATATCCAATTCGAACAACAAAAGATTGCCCTTCTCTATCGCCTTTCATAATATTTACATATTGCTGACCAGCAGTCATTGGTCCAAACGAAATCTCAGGTGGTCCCGTGACAAAGTCTTTTAAACCTCCAAGAGCTTCTGCTAATTGTTCACTTGATCCGTTCATTGAATCTTCGCTCAACCAGGTTGACCAAGACATAAGCTGACCATCGCTATTTTCACACAATGCAACTTGCAATAATCCAGGTATTCCTATAAATTCGTCGACTTTTTCTTCTGCGAAAGACATCGCATCATCCATTTTTCCTTCTTGAATAGGTACAAGTGTTAATCTAAAAAATAACATTTATACTCCTTTCTTTTTTTTATAATTTTCCTACAGGAAAGTCAACATAATTTTTCCATACATTACACTCTCCGGTTAATTCTTGGGGTGCTTCTTTAATCAAATTTGCAACTGCGTCTTTTACAACTTCTGTAATCACACCAGATGCTGCATGTGCAGCGTCGTGATCAGTCCAGAAGTTAAAACTAAAGCCCGTGTCATTATCTACTTTGCAAGCAGCAGATGCATAAATTCCATTAACATTTTCATATGCTGGATAAACAGTGCTTGTCATAAAAGCGCCAGCATCATCATATGTTTTACCATCCTGCATGCCACCTCCCATGACAAATCTTGCGAAGAAAGAATCTCCTCCATCTTTTGGAACCATAATGTACTGTTGAGCTGCAATCATTGGTCCTTCGAGAATTGTTGGCGGCTCTGTTATTAAGTCTGCCAAACCTGAAAGGTTTTGTTGAAATTCATCCATTGCAGCTTCCTTCGCCTCATTGTTAGCCCACATAGTCCAAGCCATGAGTTGTCCCTCATTGTTTATACAAGCTCCAGCTGAAAGTATTCCACTTACCTGATCGTAAACTGGAATTGCTACATCTCTAAAATAATTTAAAGCATCTTCAGTCATGCCTTCTTTAGGGTTTGCTAACCCAAGTCTTACATACATTTTTCTCCTAACGTAATTTTTGCATTAGTAAAGTATGTTACAAAGCCCTGTTTCTGTTTACGCCTTTGAAAATGCTGAGGAAAATGAGAATATAAATGCTGGAAACAAAATTACTCCTCCTAATACAGCTATCAAAATAAAGGCTCCTTCTGGTAAAAGTCCAAATATACTTCCAAGAGAAAACACCAATATTAAAATAGAACCGCCCCAGCCAGAATAAACTCCATAGGTTGGAAGCTCACCATTATTAACTGTAAGTACACAAATTACTGCTATTCCAGCTAATAAATTCCAACCCCATGCATTAATATTTTGTAGTATCTGTATTTGATCAACTGTAAAGAGTGTTCCATCGTTATTAAAGTACCCAGTTGCGTTAAAGCTATTTACCATATTTATAGCTATTACTGCAAAAAAGGCTTGAATAACCACTCTAAAGTATGGTTTATCTTCAGCATTGAAGAGCTTTAGTGAGAATGCAAGTACAAACAAAAAAGAAAATGCTTGTGCGTAATTTAAAATTGCGACTATTCCTCCCGTTGCTGAATCAAAACCAGGACTACCTGGATCACCCAATGCAACCTGCACTGCAAATGATAAAAAGATACATGCCGCAGAAACGCGAGCCATTAAGCTTCCTATTCTTTTTTCACTATCAGATAATGTATTCATTTTTTTCTTTCTATTCTCTATTTCTCCAAGCCAACAATGGCCCTACTCCCAAACCTAAGATAAATGTTATCCAAAGAACTAATTGAAGAGGCATTAGAGCTTCGGGTGCTTCATATCCAAAAAACACTCCAGCTCCTGAAAAAATGACTCCCATTAATCCTCCAACTAAAAGATTGTATCGGTAGAAATTTCGAATAACTCCTTCTGAGACCGCAAATAAAGAAACCATACTAAAACAGATAATGAAAAAAAATGGACCAAATTCATTTCCATCAGCTCTATCTCCTATTGTTAAACAACTACCAGCAAGAACTGCTGCGCCAAGAAAGGTTGTACCTTCTTTCCAGTTTTCCGGTACGTTATCTCCCAGTAAAGGCTTCATTGTCAGAAAAATACTTGCAACACTAAACCCCCATAAAAAATCTAATAATAATTCTCCAGGAGGAGACTCCATTCCCATGATACCCGAAGTTACAAACCCAAATAGATTGACTATTAAGAATAAGTAACCTGCTTGCAATCCATTTTCTTTATCTGTTGATGTAAAAAATGTTTTCACAATTTTTTTCCTTTCTTCTATTCCGTGCCCAATGACATTTTGTCACCCCAAGCAACATAGCTACCAACGCCTAGTCCAATAATCATTGCAATCCACCCAATTCCAAATAATGGTTGAAATGACTCTGGTAGTGTATAGTCAAAGAACAGCTGTGCTCCTGAACCAATTAAAATAAATGTAAAAGCAAAAATGCTTAGATATTCATAAACTGGTCTAAACACTCCAGTACCTCTAGTCGTGAGAGCGAAAGTTAACGTGTTAAATGCCCATAAAAAATACATTCCAGCAAATCCATTTTCTCTAAATTCTGGAAATGATATTTCAATTAGCGTCCCAAGAATTATCACAGCACCTAAAATACCTGTAGCCATTTTCCAATAATCGGGAACTTGATCTTCTATTAAATAATATCCTCCAAGAATTATTCCTAAAAGTGTAAATGCCCAAGCAAAGTTGAATATTCTATTGATCCCTTCTGGCCCCTCATATAGACCGAATCCATTACCAATAAGATATAAATTACAACCAATAAATCCAATACAATTTTGTCTTGCCAGTTGCCCTACCGGCTGTGTAAAAAATTTTTTCATAAAACTTCCTTCCTAAAGTTTTTTTTAAAACTAAAAATATGAGCTTCCCCCATACTCAATCCGAGTATATAAACAAAATAAAGAGCGTGTTGGTTATTTCTAAATTTTAAGTAGATTTAACAATTTGTTAATAATTTGAAATAGCGTCCGTAAGACTATCAATAAGTCTTTGAATATCACTAATATTTACGCTTTCATTAGGGGCATGAGCATTTCCTTCTTCATCACCGGCACCTACTAAAACTATCTCAGAGTTAGGGAACTCGTTAATAAAAACATTTGCAAAAGGAATTGAACCTCCTACACCCATATATGCAACTTCATTTTCCCAGTGTTTATTAAATGACTCTATTAGTTTTGAACTAAATTCATTTTTGGGATCAACTAATATTCCTTTTCCTTTTGCTTCAGGTATGAATTCAACATTTGCATTAAAAGGAGTGTTTTCTTTTATATGTTTTTCAAGCATATTCATTGCATGATCAGGATCTTCAGTTGGAGGAAGCCTTAAGCTAACTTTTGCTTTTGCTTTAGGAATGAGTAAATTGACAGATTCAGCTACAGGAGGAGCATCAATGGCCAATATACTTAATGCGGGTTCCAACCATAATCTTTTTGAGTAACTATCCATTTCAAACAAGTTAACACCAGTAGAAGAAAGTGAGCTTTTTACAAATTCATCAGTTAGTTCAAATACATCTTGTTCGGTTGGTGTAAGGCCTTCTATAAGTAATTCTCCTTTATCATTATGAAAAGAAGAAATGATTCGACTTAAAATCATAAATGCATCTGGAACAACTCCTCCACCTAATCCAGAATGTACAGGTTCCATTTGTTGATCAACAACTATGACACCGTCAACTAGTCCTCTTAGGGATGTCGTTATCGTTGGAACGCCTGACTTAATATTTCCTGAATCTGCAATAACAATTACATCTGCTTCAAGATCTTCTCTGTTTTCTGCAATAAATTCAGTCATGTAAGGCGAACCTATTTCTTCCTCGCCTTCAATAAAAATTTTTAAATTCACCGGTTGGGTTTCAAGTAGATTTTTAACCACTTCATAATGTGTCACTACTCCCGCTTTGTTATCACCAGAACCTCTAGCAAATAATCTTCCATCGATAATCTCGGGCTTAAATGGATCTGTGTTCCATTTATTTATATCACCTACTGGTTGTACATCGTGATGGGCGTAAAGTAATACTGTTTTTTTTGAAGGGTCAATTTCAGTTTGGGCGAGGACAGCAGGTTTACTGTTTTTGCTAGATACAACTTTTGAAATTAATCCTAAATCATCAAAAAGATCTGAGATAAAATTTGCAGATTCAATTACATCTTTTTGATTTTCTTCAATTGAACTAATCGAGGGTATTTTCACTAAATTTGACAATAATTCAACAATATTAAGGTCTTTCATATCTAAATATTGTAAAAGGTATATAAATTATTCGTAAGAAATAGCTTCTAAAATATTTTGTCTCGATGCTCTTATTGCTGGAATAATCGCTGCTATAACACCGGATAGTATGGCTATACCAATCCAAAGAAGTGTCTGTCGGGTTGAAACTACAAATTCTGTAAAGCCCTGGTCTTCCAGAGCTTGAATTAAGCTCCAAGCAAAAAAGATCCCTAATACAGTTCCAAGTAATGCACCAAAGATTGAGATAATCGAAGACTCTATAAACACCATATTTCTAATTTGTTTTCTAAGGGTTCCTATAGCCCTCATTAGTCCTATTTCTCTAGTTCTTTCATAAACAGACAGTGAAAGAGTATTTGTGATCCCAAAAAGTGCAACAAAAATTGAAATAGATAAGAATCCATAAATAACATTCAACAATAATTGAATTTGACTATTCGCCTCCTCAATTAAAGCATCTTGATCACGTAAAGTAACACCTGGATAGTGATCTACTATATCATCAAGTTTATTTTTAGTTGCTTCATCTTTATTTACGACATTAAAGTAGAGCTCTGTATCCAGTGATTCATTTGAGAAAAATTCATGATTTTCTAGAAGAAGAAAGAATTCAGCTGGAGGTTGGGTTGTCCAATCAAAAATATACTTTACTACGAATTCTTTTTTCCCGACTTCTGGAATTGTCAATGTCACTTTGTCGTTTAATGAGATATCATCATTTTCAGCTTTAAAATTAAGAACTCCAATTGCATCTTGTTGATAAAAATCTTCTCTTGATCCAGCAATGTCCACAGTTTTAATTAGATCAAAAACCTCTTTATCAACAGCACCTAAAATTAATGGTCTATTGTTATATCCAACGACTGTTGCTCTAGTACGAGAAAGTTCTGTAACCTCGTCAAGAGCAATAAGTTCTTCTGATAGACCAGTTGGAATACCAGGTGATGCAAAAATTTGAGCTGCACTTACTTGATAATCAGCAAGAACAACTTCTTTGACAACTTTTTCTGCCTGCGCCTTAAATGAAGTGGTAAGAACATTTGCAAGAGAAATTAAGGTTAATCCAATCATTAATGCTGAAGCTGTTGAAGCTGTTCTTCTTGGAGTTCTTTTTGAATTTTCCGTTGCCAGCTTTCCGAGAATCCCAAATATGGATTTATATATTGAATCAAAGATAGACACAAAAGGTTTTGTAATAGATGGGGTGATGACAGATATTCCAATAAAAATTACACTGGCACCTAAACCAACTTGTTGTAAAACAGATAAAGTTGGAAGTCTCAAGAAGGAATATAGGACTCCAAATAGAACCCCTAGACCAGTTAATGAAACTAAGGATCCAATGAGTAGTCTTATCAGGAGGGATTTTCTTTTAGGTGTAGATTGACTATCTCTTATCGCTTCAAGAGGACTAACTTGAGATGCTTTTCTTGCTGGCAATAATGAAGAAAATATTGTAACAACAACGCCGATGACAATTCCAGTGATTGCAGCACTAGGGGTTAGTACTAAAGGGCCTTCTGGTAAGCCAAAGTCAAAATATTTTAGCCCCTCTTTAACAAGTACTGATAAACCAATTCCTAAAGCCACACCCAAGCCTGAACCAATCACTGCCATATATAATGATTCAGAAACAACAAGTCTATAGATTTGTCGTTTCGAAGTACCAAGTGCTCTCAATAAAGAAAGTTCTTTAGTTCTTTGCAGCAGAAGAATTCTGAAAGTATTTTGTATGATAAAGGCTCCAACAAATATTGCTATACCTGCAAAAACATTCAATATTGTATTGAAAAAATCTAAGCCTTGTTTAATTGAGTCTGCTTGTTCAGCTGCTGCTTCTTGAGCATTTATGACTTCCAAGCCTTGGTCGTCAATATTAGCTATAGCATTACGAACTGAATTTATATCAGCATTTTCGTCAACAACAACATTTATAAAATCAACTTCTCCGATTGAGTCCAGAAGAATTTGAGCTGTTCTAAAGTCAAAAAGAGCAAATGAAGCACCTCCTGGGGATCCTGTATTAGCAAATTCTGCAATACCAACAATTGTAAATGTAGCTGGAATAGCTCCTGCAAGAACCGTAACTCTATCCCCAACACTAAAACCATTTCCTTCCGCAGTGGTTGAGTCCATGACTACTTCTTTATTGTTTGTAGGTGGCTGACCATCAATAATCTCCCACTGAGAGGCATAAGGGGATGTATCCCATGCTGCTCCAAAAGTAGGCGCAAAACCATTTTGTATTAATATAGTTTCTCTTTCACACTCTGGGTTGAAAGCATGGCAATCTTTTCTAGGCCCAAATTTTATAAATTGAGCAAATCCCAAAACATCACCCCAAGCATCTTTTACGCCGTCAATACTCTTTATTTCATTTATTTTTTTGTCTGAAATCTTTCTAAATTCAAAAGAGATAGGACCTTGGCCACCATCATCCCCAAACCCTTCTGCGAAATCTTCTTGTACGGGTTGTACGACTAAATCAATTCCTTCAAATACTCCAGAAAATAAATTATCAAAGGCGTTTTTGTTACTTTCAGAAAAAATATTTGCTGCGATGATTACGGAAACTCCAAGGATAATTGAAGAAGTTGTTAGGAAAATTCTTACTGGATAGGTCTTGAGGTTCTTCCAAGCTATTAGTAAAAGTGGTCTTTTAGTAAATCCAAACATTAAATATCGCTTAAAGAAGTAACTCTTGAAATAATCTCTTCTTGAGAAGGTTCCTCCATGTCGCTAGCTACTTCTCCATCTTTGAGCATTATTACTCTTTCAGCAAAAGAAGCTGCGTATGGATCATGAGTAACCATTACAATCGTCTGATTCAATTCACTAACTACTGACTTCATAAAAGTTAGTAGTTCTTTACTTGACTTTGAATCTAAGTTTCCAGATGGTTCATCTGCAAAAATTACTTCAGGCTTAGTTGCCATTGCTCGAGCTGCAGCAACTCTTTGTTGTTGTCCACCTGAAAGTTCATTAGGTCGATGATTTAATCTATCTCCAATATCAACAGCATTGACAATTTGATTAATCCAATCCTCATCTGGTTTCTTGCCAGCAATTGAAGATGGGAGTGTGATATTTTCTTCTGCAGTCAATGTTGGAATTAAATTGAATGCCTGGAAAACAAAACCAAATGAATCTCTCCTCATTTTTGTTAACTCTTTATCGTTAAGATTGCCTAGATCAGTACCTTTAATAAATATCGACCCAGAAGTTACTTTGTCCAGACCAGCAAGACAATGAAGCAAGGTAGATTTACCTGACCCAGATTGACCCATGATTGCTGTAAATTTATTCTCATAAAAATCAAGATTTACATTATTTAAAGCTGTAACAGAGGTTCCTTCTTCTCCATAAATTTTTGTCAAATCTTTGGCAACTATTATCTTTTCCATTTAATAAAGAATAGAAGAAATAAAGAATTTACTTAAATGAATTTTGCAACTTCAAGGTTATTTGGTACATTATTAAATATGAAAAATATAACTAGCTGGAATTGGTGGACAACTACATAGGTAGCTGCCCCACTAGTTAGTTCTTAACCGGGCACAGCCCGGTTTTTTTATTACTGTCACTGAAATTAAATCTCCGGGCTCAACCCAAAAGAAGGAGCAAAAATGAAAGAACAGTATAAATATCTACTAAATGAGGATGATTTGCCAAAGCAGTGGTATAACATTGTTCCGGATTTACCAAATCCGTTACCACCTCAGCTAAATCCTCAAACAATGGAGCCAATTGGTCCCGAAGATTTAGCCCCATTATTTCCAATGGGATTAATACTACAAGAGGTTTCTGATCAAAATTATATTGATATTCCAGAACCAGTTTTAGAACTTTATAAGCTTTATAGGCCTTCGCCGATGTATAGAGCTCTAAGACTTGAAAGAGCTATAGGTACAAACTCAAGAATATATTACAAGTATGAAGGTGGATCACCTTCAGGATCTCATAAGCCTAACACAGCTATTCCACAAGCTTTTTTTAATGCTGAGGAAGGAATTAAAAAAATGGTCACAGAGACTGGAGCGGGTCAATGGGGTTCCGCTTTATCATTTGCTTGCCAGGCATTTGGTATTGAGCTTGAGGTATTTCAAGTAGCAGCATCTTACGAATCAAAACCTTACAGGAAGACAATGATGGAGATCTACGGAGCGAAAGTTTATCCAAGTCCATCTGATAAAACAGATATTGGTAAGAAATTTTTAACAGAAGATCCGAATACGCCTGGAAGTTTAGGGATAGCTATTTCAGAAGCAATTGAAGTTGCTCGGAAAGAAGAAGGTACAAGATATGCGCTTGGAAGTGTTTTAAATCATGTACTTATGCATCAATCTGTAATTGGTCTTGAGGCATTGAAGCAAATGGAAATGGCTGAAGATTACCCAGATGTTATTGTTGGCTGTACAGGAGGTGGATCAAACTTTACTGGTTTATTTTCACCATTTTTAAGAAATAATATATTAACGGATCAAAAAGCAACAATCCGCGCTGTTGAGCCAGAGGCTTGTCCTTCGTTAACTAAAGGCGTGTATACATACGACTTTGGCGATTCAGTTGGTTTGGCTCCTGTTGTAAAAATGCACACTTTAGGATCTAGTTTTGTTCCAGACCCAATACATGCTGGAGGATTGCGATATCACGGTATGGCACCACTGGTAAGCGCAATGTATGAAGAGAATCTAATAGAAGCAGAAGCAATTGGTCAAAAAGAATGTTTTGAGGCTGGTCAGCTTTTTGCTAAAACTGAAGGTATTGTACCGGCCCCAGAAGCCACTCACGCAATTGCCTCCGCAATAAGAGCAGCCAAAGATGCTGACCAAAATTCAAAAGAAATTGCTGTGTTAACTGCTATGTGTGGACATGGACATTTTGATATGAAGGCATACGAGAACTTTTTAAGTGGTGAAATGATTGACTATGAATTTCCTGCTGACAAAGTGAAAGTTGCTTTGGAGTCAGTTAAGAAATAGAGTTATGACTGAAAATCAATTGACTTATGGAAATAAAGCTAAAAATTTAGAATTTGTAGCTAGAAATACAGATATTGAAATTCCATACTTTAAACAAATTTATTTAGAAGATTTAGAACATATTGAAAAAATTCTTGTTAATTTTTCTAAAAAAATAATGATAAGAAGTAATAGTTCTGAGGAGGACGAAGAAAGGTTTTCAAGTGCAGGAAAATATCTATCTTTAGGTCCGATAGATAAACAAAATATCGTAGCTATTAAGAAATCATTTACGATGGTGCTTGATAGCTACGGTGAAAAAGTTAATCAGTCAGTAATTTTTCAAAATTATGTAGACAACGCTAAAAGCGTCTCAGTAATAACTTCATATAAAGTAGGAACTGACTCTGCATATAGATCATTTTCTACTTATTTTGGGTCTGAAACTGAAGCCGTCACATCAGGCAAATATGGTGAAATAGAGAATTTCTTTATGCACAGATCTGTTGACTATCTGCCAAATAAATATGAGAAAAATAACGTTTATCTAAAAGTAATGACACAACTTGAAGACTTATTTAAAAATAAACAACTAGATATTGAAATGGTTCTTGATAAAAATAATTCCCCACAGCTGCTCCAAGTAAGACCATTGATGGGCAAAAAGCTCAATAAAGATTCTATATTTGATGAAAAAAAAGTTATCGATAAAAATTTAGAAAAATATAACAAGCTAAGCGAAACAACTTCAGATCGATTTGGCTCAAATAAAATTTACAGCAATATGTCAGATATGAATCCAGCTGAAATGATAGGTAAAAAACCTGACAATATTGCTTTTGGTTTATATAAGTTCATGTTCACTGATACAACATGGAATATACAACGTGGAGAGTTTGGTTATCGCGAATATTCTGGTGGAAAATTGATGGAAATGTTTAATAATGTGGCATATATAAATGTAAATCACAGTCTTAATAGTTTTCTTACAAGAAACTTACAAAAAGAAAGCTGTGAAAAAATAATTAATTATCAGCTAAGTAAATTAAAAGAAAACCCGCACTTGCATGACTCTATAGAGTTTGATATTTCTAGGTCGTCATATATTTTTGATACAGTTGAAGAATTTTCTAAAGAATATAAAAATATAATTGATAAAAATGAAATTATTCAATGGCATAGTGATTTAGTTCAAATTGATTCACAAAATAAAACTACTTTAGAAAAAAATAAAGAAATTATTTTAAGAACTTTCTCAAAATTGGATAAGAGCTTTGAGTATTTAAAAAAAGAAAATATAACACTAATAAGAGATACCATGGCCCTTCCTTTTACCCATCATTCGAGATTAGGATTTGTATACTTTGCTCAACTTAATAGCCTTCTTGAAAAGGGAGTTATTACAGAAGATCAAAAAAAATTATTGCTTTTATCAGTTAATTCCATAAGTACAAAAATGAAAGCTGATGCGTATGAAGTCAAAATTGGAAAAAAAACATTGAACGACTTTTTTGATGTTTATGGTCATATAAGAGCTGGAAATTATAATCTTTCATCATCAAACTTAAAAAACAATTTAAGTTTTACTGAATCACTGATTAACAATAGTGGGCAACCTTTGGAAGACAATATTTTACCAAAGGATATATTTACGAATATTGAAAAATATTTCATAGTAAACAATATTCCCTTAAAGGCGTCTGCTTGGATAGATATGTTTCAAGACGGAATTTCAACAAGAGAAAACTCTAAATTTTATTACACCAAAGGTATAGATGGAATTTTAAATGAAATAAGTGAAAAAAATACCAGCGATAGAGAATTGTTTGATTTACTAGATATTGAATTTAATGAAGAAAATACTAGTGATATGAGATTAAAGAATGTATTAATGCCCGATTTAATTACTTCTAACGAAGACTTTTATTTTTACGAAGAAATGAGTAAAAATGGAAATTATATAGGTCAGGGAACAATAAATGGGGACGTTTTATTGATAGATAATGAAGCTAATCGTCCTGAAAATCTTGACAATAAAATAGTCGTTATTCCGGCTGCAGACCCAGGTTGGGATTGGATCTTCAACTACAAAATAAAATCGCTAATTACAAAGTATGGAGGACCAAACTCTCATATGGCCATTAGATGTGCTGAACATAATATCCCAGCAATTCTTGGTGTTGGAGAAAACAATTTTACAGTTATAGCAAACTCAAAAAGTTTAGAAATAGATTTTTCCAATGAAAGCTTTTCAAATGTATAAATATTTTAGAAATACCTCTTGCTTAGTAGTCAGCCTAAAGACAGAGTGGTTATCTCCTTCCACTCAGATACTGTGGGGCCAGTTTTATAAAGCTCTAAAGTATCAAATGTAATAGTTGTGGGGATGAGATTATCAAAATTTGTAGAATTATAAGATTTCGGTAACTCATTCCCATAATAAAGAGAAAGGTGGGGGACCCATAAACTTGGCCAACTTTCAAGATTTATTACTAAATTGTTGAATGGAATATTATCAGATGCTGTTAAGTAAAGTCTTTGAAAGTAGCTTTCGCCTTCGCAGATTCTATCAAAGGTCACTGTAATTTTTTCTTTTTTAATCTGATCTAGAATATCATTTGCTTTTTCTTGTGAATTAATTTTTGTAACAAGAGTGACGTGGGGATCAAATGAAACTTTGTTCTCTTCTTTAGCAAAAGAATCAATTTGATTTTTAATATTTCCTACATCATCAGAAGAAGACTTCACCCATATTGAAAATGTCTGTTCTTCCAAAATATCTTATCTATTTTTGATTTTTGATTTACTTGAAATATATGACAATAGAAAAACTGTTGAAGCCACTAATGACATAGAAGGACCAGTAGGTAAATCAAGATGATATGAAATGATTAAACCAGCTACAGATGAAATAATACCAAAAGCTATGCTGACTTTAATTGAGTCTATGAATGTATTTGTAATTAGCTTTGCTGATGCAGCAGGAATTATCAACATACTCAAAACTAAAATTATCCCTACTGTTTGAAGAGCGCTTACAACAGCTAAAGACAATGTTATTAAAAATAGATAATTAAGAAAGTTGGTATTTAAACCTTTTACTTCAGCTCCTATTGGGTCAAATGAATAAAATAAAAGCTGTTTGAAGAAAATTACAATAGTTCCAATCACTATTAAAAATAAAGCTGTGATGATATAAATATCACTTCTATTCACAGCTAATATTTGACCAAACAGAAGATCTTCCAAGTTGATTGTTACATTGAGGAGCTTTATCAATATAAAACCTAAAGCAAAAAAAGTCGAAAAGATTATACCTATTGAGGTGTCTTCCCCAATTTTTGTATTTTTAACTATAAAGCCAAGGAATATAGCCACGACAATAGCTGCTGGTGCTCCTAGTTCTGAAATACTAAACCCAAAGAAAACACCTACTGCAATTATAGGAAGAGTTGCGTGAGCCATAGCATCAGCCATAAAACCCATATTTCTGTTGATTGTAAATGTTCCTAGTGTTGAAAGAGTTGCCCCACAAAAAACTGCTGCGATAAGTGCTCTTATCATAAAATCATATTGGAAAGGGTCTATTAAAAGTTCAGATAACATATTAAGAGCCGTGACTACCTGGTTTGTGATCAAGAAACATATTTTCGTGTGAGCCGTACATTTCTTCTATCACTTCTTCTGTAAGAACTTCCAACGGGTCTCCAAAAGCACAACAATGCCTATTTAAACATAAAACTTCATCAAATTTATCTTCTAGATTGTTGATGTCGTGTGTAGCAACTAATATCGTTTTTTCTTTAAGATCACTTCCATTGATTATTTTCATTATGTCTTCTTGAGCTCCAACATCGATAGCGCTGAACGCTTCATCAAGTAACAAAATAATAGAATCTTGTATCAAAGCTTTTGCTAACAGAACTCGCTGTTGTTGTCCTCCTGATAGGTTGTTTATATTTTCTTCACTTTTATCCAAGATTCCAACTTGATCAAGAGATTCATTTATCATCTCTGCATTTTTTTTCTGATTAAAACTTAATAAAGTACTTTTATCTGTCAATCCCATCTCTACAACCTGTTTTACAGAAAGTTGAAAATTCCAATTTAAAGAATCTTTTTGTGGAATGTAGCTAATCATTCCTTTTGCCTTAAGCGGATCCAAACCATCTATCTTTAATGAACCGCTAGACAGTGGAATTAATCCGGCTAATGCTTTGAATAAGGTCGATTTTCCACCACCATTTGGACCAACTACTGCAATTTTTTTACCTTTTGTAATTGAGAAAGTTACATCATCAATAGCAAGAGCTTCTCCATACTGAACACAGCAACCATCTGAGACAATTAACCATTCTGATTCGTAAATGTTTTCTTTTGTAGTCATAAAGACCTCTTAGAAGTCCTTGAAACTATCTTAAATTATAATTAATCAAGATCCTTCTTGTTATTTCAAGTTATTTACAATCAACTCTACATTGCTTATTAAGAACTCGCTATAAGATTGATTTGGTTTTAATGTCTCAACATATAAACCTGTCACAAGCGTTATACCAGTTTCTTGAGAAAGAGTTTCTGCGTAAACCGAAGGTGTTTCTGACTCAACAAACATGACTTTTACACCTTCTTTTTCTATAACTTCAATAACTTCAACCAAATCTGATGGAGAAACCTCATCTGATGAATCTAAACTTGGAATAATAGTTGCAAGAACTTCTAATCCAAATTTTGCTTCAAGGTAACCAAGTGACTCATGAGTTGTAATAAGTTTTCTGTTTCCAGATGGAATCATTCCAATTAACTCAATAACTTCATTTACTAATCCTTTTAGCTCAGTAGTAAAAGTATCTGTCAAAGATTTATAGCTTTCCTCATTTGTTGGATCATATTGTATTAACTTTCCTTCAATGTATTCAGCAGCATAAGAAACTCTGTTTGGATCAAACCAGAAATGAGGGTCGTATGCGCCATGACCATGTCCTTCATGCTCATCATGACCCTCTTCTTCATCATCATGACCTTCTTCTTCATCGTCATGACCTTCTTCACCGTGATCATCATGATCGTCATGACCACCTTCTTTAAATTCTATAGGGAAAACGCTTTCACCTACTTCAGCTAAAACCTCTGGACTGCATGCTGAACTTTCTAATAGCTTCAAAAGTGGTGCAGGTTCATACTTCAATCCAGTGAAAAATATAAGATCTGCTTCAGCTATGGTTGTAGCGTCTTGAGGTGATGGATCATAAGTATGCGGGTTTGCTTCAGGGGGCATTAAAACTGTAAGACTAATATTGTCTCCACCTACCTGGCTAACAAATTCACCCATCATAGGTGTTGTAGCTAGTACGTTTAAAGTATCTCCATCTTCTCTTTCACGGCAACTAGACTCATCAGTGCCGCTACCAGTACAAGCAACAAGAACCAATGAAAGTGCTAATACTGCGTATTTAAACATAGGTTTATTGTTCATTTATTTTCCTTATCTAAATTTTAAAATACAATAAATGAGATTAAGTCTCATTTTTCTTTTTGTCAAGCCCGTATTCATTGAATTTCATATTTTTTTATTGTTGAAAATGAACTATGATTATTTAGTCATGGATAATTCAAGAAAAATTTTAACTGAACACAAAGTATCTATTACGAATCCAAGAATTGTTGTACTAGAAGCTTTACTAGAACTTAAAAGTCCAATTACGGTTGATGAACTTTTAGAACAACTTAAAAATAAAGTAGCTAAATCAACATTGTATAGAGTGTTAAACGATTTAAAAGATATAAACATTTTGCATGAATTTTCGACACCTGAAAATCAGACTGTGGTTGAACTTATATTGGAAGATCACTCACATCATCATCATTTATTTTGTAGTGATTGTGGTGAAATAATAGATGTAGAGATGGCTACAGAATTTGAAAATAGACTATTAAAAGAGATAAAAAGAATTGAGAAAAAATTTAATTTTGTAATTGACGATCACAGGCTTGAATTGTTTGGTAAATGTACAGATCTGTGTGTGAATTGTAAATAAGTTCTTTAAAGTATTATTCCAATTAAAGATGCCTGAATTAGCATAGAATCTATTATCTGATAGCTGTGGAGTTCTAATAATCTGTTAACTACCGGAACTATAACTGTATCTGCGCTTTCATTCTTAACAGCAAGATAAGCTGTCTCATATCCTTGATTTGTTAGGTTACATATAACACACATAATTTTTTCCCTGTTAAGTACAATTTTAAAAAACTATATATATATTGTAAACAGCAAATGAAAATTAAAACTACTGAGTTCATTAATCATGGAGTAGTAAATGTAGGAGATCTTCCTATACCATTTGATATGGTATTAAATGCTTCGGCTCTTGTTGTTGTAGTTACATTTGTTTATTTAAAAATTTCTTGGAAAGAGTCAATTGTTGTTCCATCGAAAGAAATTTTTGAAGAAAGGCCAAATATTGTTGGGAAAATATTTGGAGCCACAATTTTATTTTTTCTAATAGCTCCAGGCATCGTAGGAAATGAGTCGTCAAAAACCTCCGTTACTCCACTAATTTTGTGGGTTTTTCTGTGGATAGGCATTCCCACTCTTGGACTATTGTTTGGTGATGTATACGCAAAATTCAATCCTCTAAATCTTATAAAAATTTCTTCAAATAAACCAAAGTCAGTTTATATTTCATGCTTTTTATTTCTTAGCCTTACATGGTTTGAGCTTGTTTGGAGAGATCCCGGGAATCCTTTGAATATTGCATCTGTTTTCATAATTCTTTTTATAAGCGTAAATTTAATTAGATACTTTTTTAAAAAATCAATTATTGAAGTGGATCCCTTGCTTGTTTTACATTATTTATACAGCAAACTTAGATTATTAAATTCCAAACCATATTTTCGTTCACTGATAAACAACATAGGAAATTTAGCAAAATTAAATGGAATTGAGTATTTCATACTGCTGATGATAGGAACGGTTACTTATGATGGTTTGAGAGAAACTACTTTTTGGTACAACCAATTTGGTGAACAAATAAACAATATGTGGTTTTCAACAATAATGTTTCTTTCAATGAATTTAGGAACAATTATTTTTTATCGTTTTGCATGTTATTTTGCCATAAAAGTTGGAGGGTCGGAACTTAAGCTTAATGAAGTCTCAAAGCTTTTTGGACATACGATGCTTCCAATAGCCTTTGCATATCACATAACACATTATTTGACTCTCTTACTTTTTGAAACACAAACTTTTATTTATAGGTTGAATGATCCAATAGGAACTGGATTAAATCTATTTAATGTACAGGAGCCAGAAATAAATTACTTCATAGAGCCAATAATTATTTGGGGTATACAAGTAGCCGTTACCTTACTGGGTCATATGTTAAGTGTTGTTTTGGCACACGACTTAGCTGTTAAGCTTTTTGGCCATCAACAAAGTGACAAAACTCAATATATTTTTCTTTTTATAACTGTTGCTTTAACACTTCAGGCTTTGTTTGTGTTAAGTGTTGGCTAGCTTCTTCTCAATGCTTGCAATTCGTTCAGCAATGGGAGGATGGGAGTAATAATAAGAACTGTAAAGAGGGTCTGGAGTTAAATTGCTGGCATTATCTTTTGTAAGCTTTAAAAGTCCTGAAACCATATATTTTCCATCTGTAAATTTAAAAGAAAAATCATCAGCTGCAAATTCTCTTTGTCTTGATAAATAAGATGTTATTGGTCTCGTAAAAAAAGTATACGTCCCTGCGACAAGATAGAACATTAAAAATTTTGAATATAACGTAATCTCATCCAGCCCATGCGAAGTAAAGAAATTTTCAGACTTTAAAACTTCACTCAAAATATAAAAACCTATAAATCCAAAAATTAAAGAGCTTATAAGTGATTTTCTTATATGTCCAAGCTTATAATGACCTAGTTCATGTCCTAATATTGCTTCCATTTCATCAGGTGTAATTGTCTCAAGTAATGTATCGTAAAAAACGATCCTTTTATTTTTACCAAAACCAGTAAAAAATGCATTACCGTGCGAACTCCTTAGGCTTGCATTCATTACAAAAAGACCTTTTGCTTTAAAATTAATTTTTTCAAGCAATTTCTCAACTGGCTTTTTATATTCCTCGTCGTCAAGTGGTTCGAATTTATTAAATAAAGGCATAATCAAAACGGGGTAAAGGAAGAAGATTATTAGCTGAATAAAGAAAACTGCACCAAAGGCAAAGACCCACCAATTGTTTCCTAAATTTTCAATTATTCCAATTACAACTGCATAAATTAGACATGAAATCACAGAAGATATAAGTAGGTTTTTAACAATATCCATTACAAATGTTTTTTTAGTAGTTTTATTAAATCCATACTTTTCTTCAATTACGAATGTTGAATATATTGCTAAAGGTATTTCAAGGATTTCTGAAATTAGAATAATTAAAAGACCTAAAAAAATAGCACCTAAAATGTTTGAAGACGTATAGCTTGAAACAATAAACGTAAGAGTATTTAGTAGCCCACCAATCGTAAGCAATAGAAGAATAAAAATACTTACAAAGGAAACTATTATTTGAAACTTTAGACGATCAAGATTGTAATCTGTAGATTTGTTGTATTCTTCTGCTGTTACAAGATTTTCAAATCTTTCAGGAACCTTAGACGCATTAACTCTTAAAGAATTAATATTTCGAACTTTTAGGTAAGTTTCTATTGTGAACTTTAACCCTATAAATATCAGAAATAGAAATGTAAAGTTAGTCGAGTTTAGAGTGTCTTGAATTTCCATATCAGTCAATATTAACGCTTTTCAAATACTCTAAAGAAAAAATAGGCCAACTTTAATCAAAGGGTCAAATTCATTTATTTTCATTTACCAAATCTACGATCTCTTTGAACGTACTCCCTTAAGCATCTTAAAAAGTCAATCTTTCTGAACTCTGGCCAATAAACATCTTGAAAAACTACTTCCGAATAAGCACTTTGCCACAATAAAAATCCTGAGAGTCTTGACTCACCACTTGTTCTAATAATTAGATCGATGTCAGGTGAATCTGGTGAATAAAGATGGTCTCTAATTTGTTCGTCGTTAATGCTTTTTATTAAGTCTTGGATTTCTAATTCTTGATTTTCTTGTAGTAAGCTTTTCATTGCGTCAACAATTTCTTGCCTTCCTCCATAACCAAGCGCAACAGTTAATAGCTTTTCTCCACCACCCCTGACTTCCTTGAGTTTTTTAATTGAATTTTGCAAATAATCAGGAAGAAGATCTATGCTACCTACAAAATTAATTTTAAAATTATCAACAAGATCATCAATTAAAAGTTCTTCAAACAATTCATTTAGGACAAGGTAGTAAGAGTTCAATTCTTCTTCAGGTCTAGATAAGTTCTCTTTAGATAAAAGCCAGCTTGTTATATTGTCAATGCCTAACTCGTCGCACCAAGCCAGACATTCTTTAAATCGGACCATTCCAATTCTGTAAGAAACTTCGTAACTTAATAAATTTTCTCTTCTTGCATACCTTCTGTGTCCGTCATGGATGATCCCTATATGTTTTGGAAGAGTCTCGTTTTTTAAATTATTTTGAAGCCTTGTTTCATATAACGAATAAACAAACTTTGGTGTCACCATTATTAACTACAAATTGCTTCAACATCGTCAATTGTTTTTGGTGCCCCTATGGTTAGATTTATTGGGTCATTTTCTGTACAAACAATATCATCTTCAATTCTTATTCCAATACCTAGAAGGTCTTTAGGTATCTTGTGCTTAATACTTTTAGCGTCTTTCATTTCTTCACTTTCAAGTTTTGTTGCTTTCTCCATCCCAAGTGATTTTCTTCTTTCTCTAATTTTTTTAGGATCTCTTTCAAGTAATTTAAACTCAATTTCAGGTTTGTTTGGGCGAATATAAATTCCTGGTTCAATAGTTGTAACCATTCCGGGCTTTAATTTTCTTGGTTTGTTTTTTTCTTCTGTGGTTCCTGCATCATGCACATCCAATCCAAGCCAATGACCTGTACCGTGCATAAAAAATTCGAAATAATGCATCATTGAAATTGTTTCTTCTGCTCCCATTGGTACTAAACCAAGGTCAACCAGTGATTGTGATATTGAAGCTACGGTTGAGGTATGAATGTCTGACATCGTTTTTTTAGTTGTAACATTCTTTATGCCGATTTCTTGAGCTTTTAAAACTTCTGTATAAACATCTTGTTGGACTTTCGTAAATTTTCCGTTTACAGGAAAAGTTCTTGTCACATCAGATGAATACATTTTAAACTCTGCTGCTGCATCTATTAATATAAGACCATTGTTGTCAACTTTTTCTCTATTGGTTGAGTAATGTAATATGCAAGCATTATCTCCGGAGGCAACAATAGATGGGTATCCTAACCTTTCAGCTCCTAAATCGTAAAAAGTTTTTTCCATCTCAGCCTCTATTTGGTACTCATACATATCTTTCTTTGTAAACTCCATTGCAGATTTATGTCCTTCAACGGTAATATCGCAAGCTCTTTTAAGATTCTCGATTTCTTCGGAGCTTTTAATCAAACGGAGTTCAGAAAGTAAAGGTGAAAGAGAGTTTAGTGTAGCCTTGCTAAAGCTTGACCCTCTTTGATCGTATGGAATTGCTGTGTTGATTAGTTTCTTGTCATATTTTTCAAACGCAGCATTTGTATAATCACAATAAATATCTTCAATTCCAGATAATAATTTTGGCGCTAAGCTCTCATATTCTTCATATAGAAATGCTTCTTCTGCTCCAAACTGTTGTTTTGCTCCTTCTGGCCCAAGTCTTTTGCCCTCCCAGGTTTCCATTTCTTCATTTCTTCCTTGTACAAAAAGGTATAAAGCTGCTTTGTTGTCTTGCACGATGATAATTGCGTGAGCGCTAGGTTCTGGCCATTCGGTTAGATAATGAAAATTAGAATCCTGTCGAAAATCATAAGCAACATCATTATTTCTGTAAACAGTATTGCCCCCATGAAGAAGAACTGCCCCGTGGCCAATTTTTTTCGCAATATTATCTCTATTTAATTTTGACAATTCCATCATCCAAATAAGAATAATCTAGGTTTATATAAAATAGCTAATTTATTTTTAGTTCAAATAAGAATCTATAAGTTTTGATATTCCTAAAGCTTCCTTGTTTCCGTAAGAAATAATTAAAACAACGTTATCACCTGCAATTGATGCAGCAATTCCCTCAAAGAATAGATTATCTATTGATTCAGCAACTACTTGGGCAGCAGCTGTTGTAGTTTTTACAATTATTTGGTTAGAGACAACTTCTACACTTAACACAAAATCTTTTAACGCTTTTCTTGATATAGATTTTTGAGCATTATTAATATCATCTTTGGGCAATATATATTTAAGATCATTATTTGAATTTCTTTTTTTAGTTGCTCCAATTTCTGATAAATCTCTAGAGAGGGTGGCTTGTGTTATTGGAATTCCTTTTTTATTTAATATGCCTTTTAGTTGATTTTGAGAGGTTATTTTCCCTTCGTCTATTAAATCAGCAATGATTTTTTGTCTTTGAATTGTAGATTTTCCCATTGTATAAATATACATTAATTTGTATTTTTATACAATTAGAGATCTTTGTAAACTTTCTTAGCTAGCTCTATAGCTTCCTCTTTAGAAACTTCCCCGTCATTTATCCTTTGGTTGTATAGAGATTCCATAATTTTTCCTAATATTGGTCCGGGCTCAATATTTAGAATTTCCATAATTTCATTACCGTTTACTGGAGGCCTTAATTTATTTAGCTCTTCATTTGCTTTAACTTCTTCTATTCTTTTCTCTAGGTCGTCCAAGTATTCATATATTTTTTCTGCTTTTTCATTATTTTTTGTTGTAACATCAGCTCGAACAAGCTCATTTAGCTCATCAAGTGTGTTTCCTGCATCAATTATGTACCTTCTAACAGCAGAATCTGTCCATCCCATTTTGTAAGTATGTGGTCTTAAGTGGTTTTCAACCAGTAAAGCAACGTCAGCTATCACGTTCTTTGGATATTTTAATTGTGAAAGAATTTCTTTGGTCATTCTTGCACCAACGACTTCGTGGTGCCTGAAATGAACTTTACCGTTGTCTATTCCTTTAGTTGCTGGTTTTCCAATATCATGAAGTATTGCTGCAAGACGCAATATAAGATCTTGTGATACATTCGTTGTGACCTGTAATGTGTGTTCATAAACATCTTTATGGTGATGGTGTGGATCCACCTCCATTTTTAATTCTCTGATCTCTGGAATAATAAAATCAATTAAATTACTTTCAACCAAAGATCTAATTCCCATTGAGACATTTTCGCCAACTACTAATTTTGAAAATTCGTCTCTTATTCTTTCTTTGCTAACAATTTCTACTCTATGTATATTTTCTTGAATTGATTTAAAAGTATCCTTGTCTGGTGCAAAACCATGAGAACTAATAAAGCGACATAACCTTATCATTCTTAACGGATCTTCTGAAAATGATATGTTTGGGTCCGCCGGAGTTTTTAATAATCCATCTGATAGATCTTTTAGTCCATTACATGGATCTATAAGTTCTTTTTGTTTTATGTCAAAAGCTATGGAATTTAAGGTAAAATCTCTACGAATTAAATCTTGTTCTATGTCTTCAGTTTTATCAATATTTGGCTTTCTAGAGTCTTTGTCATATGTATCACTTCTAAACTGTGTTATGTGTGCTGTGTGTTTACCTATTAAAGCCTCAATTGTTCCATATTTTATTCCTATTTTTGTTGTCTTAAAACCATTTTCGTCAAGAAGCTTTAATGACTCTTCGGGAGATGCGTTAGTTGTAAAATCAAAATCTGTAGTATCGATATCTAAAATAAAATCTCTAACAGCTCCTCCAACAAGAAAAAACTCAAAGTCTTTTTCTTCATAAATTGAAGACAGATGGTCCAAAAATGGATATTCATTTATACGGTTTAATAGTGTTGTTGGTACCATATTGTTAGCTTAGAATAACTAAAAAAACAATAAAGTATGAATTCAGAAGTTGATTTTGCAGCAGGTGGGATTGTTTTAATAAACAACAAAATTCTATTGGTAAAAAATAAATTAAGTGACGAATATAAAGACGATTACAGTTCAGGTTTTTGGGGGTATCCAAAGGGTCATCTAGATGAAAAAGAACCTCCAATCAAGGCAGCTGAAAGAGAGGTTTTTGAAGAAACAGGTTTTAAAGTTACATCAATTGGAGCAAAACCGATAGCAGAATCAAGATATGAAATAAAGAAAGATGGTAAAGCTATCCAAAAAACAGTTTGGTTCTATGAAATGAAGGTAGTTGAAAGTTATAACAAAGAGCCAGATCAAGAAATTGAAGAAATTGCAATAGTTCCCTATGAGGAAGCACTCAACCTTTTGACTTATGAGGAAGATAAAAAAGTTTTAAAATATGTATTCAACAGAACATAAAAAAGTTCATTATTTCTATAACGGTGTTTTTTATACAAGGAAATTGAACGGCTTTGTTGATGATGTATTGTTTGAAAAAATTTACGGTGGAGCAGGCTTATTAAAGAAAATAAAAAAAATAGCTAAAAATAAAAATATCAATTTTAGCTCTTCAATGATAAACGAAAACCTCTCAAGATCTTGGTTAAATTCTGGGTGGGAAAAAAATCATACGTTGAACATTTGTGTTTTGAATTTAAAAAATCTAGCTGCAAAAACACAAGTGATTGAGAAAAGAGTAGAAATTAAAAAGTTTCACCATGACGATATAGAGAATTTACTTAAGTTAGACCATAAGATATTTGACCCTTATTGGAGAAATTCTTTAAGTAGTTTTATAGAGACAATGAAAAGCTGTAATAATAACTATCTTTTTAAAATAGGAGCGAATGAATCTCCAAGTGGTTATGCAATACTTGGTGAAACAAGAAAATTTACTTATCTTCAGCGTATAGGTGTGAAAAAAGACTTTCAGGGACTTGGTCTTGGGGACATGCTACTAAAAGCTGTTATAAACTTTTCAATAGATAAAAAATTTATAAATATAAAACTCAATACTCAAAAAGATAACAATGTAGCTTTGAGTCTTTATAAAAAAAATAATTTTGAGGTTTCTCCAAGGAAGCTTGTAATCATGAAAACTTCATGAATAGATTTACATAGCTTATGATTAACTTATGGAAGAAGACAGCTTTATAGAATCAGTTGAAAGCCTTATAAAAAGTGTTAAAGACTTGATTGTTCGTCCAGTAAAGAGGTTAACTGGTTTTGCTTCTTTGGGTTTACTTCTTGTTGTATTATTAATAACTGCAGTAATATTTTTATTTTCAGGAATATTAAAAATTATGCAAGGCCTTGGTCTTTTGTTAGGTGTTAACCCGACTGGGTTTGCAATGGGTGCATTAGGATTAGTATTTATAATATTGTCACTAAATAGTTACAGAAAGAAAAAGAATGGATGATCTAGCAATAATTGGTTCGGGTCCTGCTGGTTATACGGCAGGAATTTACGCTGGGAGGGCCAACCTTAAACCAGTGCTTTTTGAAGGCTTAGAATCAGGTGGTCAATTGATGTTGACAACTGATGTTGAGAACTATCCAGGTTTTGATGAAGGCATTATGGGTCCTGAAATGATGCAGGTTTTTAAAAAACAGGCCGAAAGGTTTGGAACAAAAATTTTAACTGAAACAGTCAATAAAATTGAAAAAATTGAAGAAGGTTTTAAATTAACAACATCAAAAGGTACCTATGAGTTTAAGTCAGTAATAATATCTTCAGGAGCTTCGGCAAATTGGCTCGGGGTTAAGGGTGAAAAAGAATTACAAGGTTATGGGGTTTCAGCTTGCGCAACTTGTGATGGTTTTTTCTTTAAAGATAAAAATGTAATTGTGGTTGGAGGGGGCGACTCTGCGATGGAAGAATCTCTATTTCTAACAAAATTTGCGAAAAAAGTTACAGTAGTTCACCGTAGAGATGAGTTTAGAGCAAGCAAAATAATGCAAGAAAGAGTTTTGAACCACGAACAAATTGAAGTTGCCTGGAATAAAGAAGTAATTGAAATTAAAGGTGATAAACAAGTATCTTCAGTGATTCTAAAAGACAGTACCTCAAATGAGGAGGAAGAAAAAGAGATTGATGGTGTTTTCGTAGCTATAGGTCACACACCAAATGTTGAGTTTCTTAATGGTTTTGTTGAACTAGACGAAAAAGGATACATTAAGACTGGATTCACAAGCTCTACAAGTACAAGTATGTCTGGGGTGTTTGCTTCAGGTGATGTCGCTGATTCTATCTACAGGCAAGCAGTAACTGCAGCTGGCACTGGATGCCAAGCAGCAATTGATGCTGAGAGATGGCTTGAAAATTAATTTTGATTTTTCAACTTTTGTAGATAATTTATCAACAGATGAGGTTGAAGATTTAAAAACAAAACTAAATTATGTTGGCTACTCAACCAATGAGAACATCAATGAACTAAAGGCTGTAGTAGGAGTTTTTATCGAGGACAATGGTCTTGAAAATATAAATAGTAAAGAAGATTTTTGGGCTGAATTAATAAATTTTGGATACAAACTTGGAGATAGAATTCTTAGTTTTAATAATAAAATTTTGTATGGATCAGACGTTGAAGAATTACAAGAACTTCTTTCAAGAATGGGTTTTTATTCTGAGCCAATAAACGGAAAATATTCAAGATCTGTAGTTGAGAGTGTTACAAGGTTTCAGGAAAATAGAGGTATAACAATTGATGGCGTGGTTGGTCTTAATACTGTTTACGAAATTAAAAAACTAATTAGACCAGGAAGAGATATTTCTCTGAACGAGGCAATAAAATCTATTTCTCCAGGATTAGATACTGGGATCATTGGTTTCAATATATGTTTCGATATCCCAAATTCTGGAAGTTACAAAGAACAAATTAAATTTTATGACCAAGTTAAGAAAAATTCTATTGGAAAAGGTGTTGTAGCAGTTTTTGCTTCAGAAGTTAATGAGGAATTGGATCTAAATAATAAAATTGAATATATAAATAACCTACAACCGACTTTGTTTATATCTTTTAACCCCGAAGTTGATGATTCAATTAATTACTTCCAAGGAACTTTTTCTGAAAGCCTTTTAGGTAAAAAACTAGCTGAAAACCTGGCATCAACTCTGAAAGTAAAATCAATCGGAAAGTCGTCGATTATTTTGAAACAAACAAAATCAGTAGGAATAATAATTAATGGTAAATTTTACCAAAAAAATTATATTGAATTAATTCTAGAGAGTGTTGTTAATACTCTAAATAAGCAATTTGAAAATTAACTTAATTTAGAAATAAAATCATCTAAGTTTTCTTTTGAATCGAAAGTTAAGAAAAGTTTATATTTATCAATGTTCTTAGTTATTTTTACTTTTGAACCAGTTTTGTCTTCGAAAAAATTTCTATAATAAGATATCTCTTCATCTGAATAAGAATCTAAATTTAGATTTCTAACTTTATCTTCTACTGCCCTGCTTGATAGTTTTTGACTAATTATTTCATTTAAAATATTATCTTGTATTTCAGAATCTAAATTTATCAACGGCCTTACCTGACCCATTGAAACAGTCTGATCTTTTAGGGCACCATAAACTTTTTCACTAAGATTGGTTAATCTTAAAATGTTTGAAACGTGAGCTCGGCTTTTTCCAATAAGTTGACCTATTTCTTCCGGACTTAAGCTGAATTTTTCAGAAATTTCTTTATAGGCCATTGCTTCTTCAATATGATTTAATCTTTCTCTTTGTATGTTTTCAATCAGGCCTAAAATTGCTGCATCTCTCTCGCCAACATCTTTCACCAAGCAGGGTATTTCATTAAGACCTGCAAGCTTCGACGCTCTTAATCTTCTCTCTCCTGCAATCAATCTATATTTATTTGGCTCTATTTCTTGAACAATAATTGGTTGTAGTAAACCATTTTTCTGTATTGAATTTTTTAATTCTTCTAATTTATTTTCATCAAAGATTTTTCGAGCCTGGGAGTCGCTTTCATAAATAATATTTATGTTTATTTCTTTAACTTCGTAGTCTCTAACGTTTGTGTCAGTAATGAGACTGCTGAGTGATCTTTTCATTTATGTTCATCCTTTCTAATATTTCGTTTGCTAGTTGATAAAATTCTATTTTTGACTTACTGTCGTCTTTAAAATCTTCAACTGTTCTTAAGTGATAGGGACTGTCGGCTATATCAACAGAATTAGATATTTTTGTTTCGAGTAATTTATCAGCGAGTAAGTAGGAAAGTTCATTTTCAAAATCTACGTAGCTAGATCTTCTGGTGTCTACTTGGTTTAATATGACACCCAAAAATACTGGATTTGTGTTTATCTGATTAGAAATAGATTTCTTTGCAAAATTCATCGCTTGGGATACGCCTTCAATAGCTAAAAATTCTGGTTTTGTTGGAATCAAGTAAAAGTCTGACGCGGATAAGGCTTCTTGAACTAGTGAACTCATTGTGGGGGGTGTATCAAATAAAATAACATCAAAATCTTTGAACTCAAAGGAATCAATTGTTTTCTTTAATACCGAACCTCCAAGTATTTTTTCATTATTAAATTTTAAAATTGATTGGTTTGATGGAATTATTGCCATATTTTCGTGAAGATAGCCTATTTCTTTTGATTTGTTTCCACTCATTAAATCTTGTGAAGTTAAAATAAATTCATTATTTTTATCAAAATCTAGATATGTTGATGTGTTTCCTTGAGGATCAAGATCGATAATCAAGGTTTTTATACCATTTATTGCAAATATTTTACCAATGTTTACAACAATTGTAGTTTTTCCAACCCCACCTTTTTGGCAAATTATTGATAAAGATTTCACATATCAGTTATAACATCAATGGTACGAAAATTATTTTTATTTATAAGAAACTTTTCTTGTTTCACGTGAAACAAACTTTTAAGCTCTTTTTTGTTTTCAGAGCTTGAAGAAATCAAAAAAATTATATTTTTATTTTCAAGCTTATGTTTTTGTATTATTTTCACAATATTTAACGTAGAAACATAGCACCTCATAACAACTATTGTTTTTTCTAGGTTTTTAAGTGTGAAGTTCGCATCTTCTTCTTTTGGAATCGCATTTTCTAAATTAAGGGTCTTTACAAGCCTTTGAAGCTCATAAATCCTTGTTTTTTTATTATCAATAAGATTTACTTTTCTTTTGTTAACAATTGATATTGGTACTCCTGGTATTCCTCCACCGGTACCTAGATCATAAATCTCTTTTGATTTGAAATTATATTTTTTTATTAGGTGGTGAAAATACAGAGAGTGAACTATAAATTCATCCCAGATAAACTGTTTGGGTTTTTTGCTTATTAATCCGGTTTTTACTCCGGTTGAATATAGCCAGTCGTGATAGTTTACAAGTTTTTCTTTATGTTGTTCAAATTCAATTAAACCCCAGTTAGGCATTTGGGGTTCAAAGGTCATTCTTCTTCAGTGTTGCTTGGAGCAAAAACTACAGACCTATAGGGTTCTCTTCCTTCCGAATAAGATCTTATCCCATCAATCTCACTGACTGCGTCGTGAAGGGTTTTCCTGTCTACTGAGTTCATTGGCTCTAGCATTACTTCTTGCTTGTCTTCTAGAATTTGTTTTGTAAGTCTCTCTGCATATATTGTTAATGCTTCTTTTCTTTTTAAAGCGTAGTCAGCTACATCGAGCCTTAATCTAGTTCCTGCTCCAGTTTTTCGTTGGACTGCGGTTCTTGTTAACTCATGTAAGGACCGTATGATCATTCCTTTTTCGCCAACTAGAGCCTCTGTTTGTTCACCTTTTATGTTTACTACAAGATTTTTTTCTTCTAATTCTCCTTCGACCTTTCCGTCCAAACCAAATGAATCAATTAATCCTTGTAGAAAATCTATTGATACTTTTAATTGTTCTTTTGGATCCGCTTCAACTCTTGGTTTTTTTGGTTCAAAGTTTCTTTTTTCTCGTTTTCTTGAGTCTCTGTTATCTCTTGTATCTCTTTTGTTTCTTGGCTTATAGGACCTAGAGTTGTTTTTAAATCCAGACCTTACTGATATTCTAACTAGTGCTTTTGTTCCCCCAACTCCAAAAACTCCTCCTTCTGGCTCTCGTAAAATGCTTATGTTCGCCTCAGTGGCGTCTTCAAGATTAAGTTCTTTTAAACCTGCTTTTATTGCATCATCAATGGTTTTTGCTTCAACCTCTACCCATTTGTCTGACATTATTTTCTCCTTCTTTTTTTTCTGTTTTTACGAGGATCTTGTTCTTGATTGGTTTCTTCCTTATCCTCTACTTGTTCTTTTTGTTTCTCTTGTTTATCGTTGGTTTCATTTTTATCTTCAATTCTAATTATCAATGCCTGTTGACCGATTCTAAAGATGTTCCCTGTTAAAAAATAAATAACTAGACCCGAAGGAAGGGTCCAAGATATAAAACCAAAAAATATTGGCATAACCTTTCCAATCATCTGCATTTGTTGCGCTTGTGGATTATCACTCTTTCCCTGCTTTTTTGTTATTTGCTGCTGTTGAAAAAGCGCTGTTGCAACAACCATTAAAATAACAATGATATAGGGCACCCTTTCAACCCAAGTAGAGATTTCAGAAGCGGGAATTTGTAAATCCATATTAAAAAAGAGAATGTTTGCGTTGTTTTCAAGATCTAAAAATAACGATTCTGATTTGGGTATAAATAATAAAGGCTCTCTTAAAACTCTGAACAGTGCAAACCAAACCGGCATTTGAACCAAAAGTGGAACAACGCAGCCGAGTGGGTTGATTCCTTTTTCTTTATAAAATGCTGCAATCTCTTTATTTAGTTCTTCTTTGTTGTCTTTATGCTTTTTTTGAAGTCTCTTGAGCTCTGGCTGAACGTCCTGCATTCTTTTAGTAGATCTTGTCTGTCTAAGAGTTAGAGGAAAAATTATAATATTTATTATTACTGTCAAAATTGCAATCGAAGAACCGTAAGACGGAACATATCCGTAAACAAAAGATAAAAGAAATCCAATTCCAAGCGCAAAAGGCTCAATTATTGCCAATTTTTACCAAACTTTCTATAAAGCGGGTTACATTTATAAGCTCTTTCAAAAACTAAAGGAATTGTCATAACGAAACCTTTTTCCTGCATACTTTTTCTTATTTGGTTTGAACAGGAAGGATAATAAAGACAGTTCCCTTGACCAACGCCAAAGAGTCCCAACAGTGCTCGAAACACCGTAAATAAAATACTTGTTAGTTTCATTTTTTTATAAGTTTTGGGTGAGAAGATAAAATTTTTTGTATTTCGTTAACTTTTAAATTTAAATTATTTTTAGATCCAATAATATAAATATCAAAATTTTTTTCTTCTTCTAAGCCCCTTACTGCCTCTTTAATCCTTCTTTTAAATTTGTTTCGCTCTACTGCGGTGGTCTGTTTGCTTGAAATGCTGATTCCAAGTTTAGAATTTGTATCGTTATTTTCTTCTACGTAAACCTTAAGTCCTTTTTCAGTAAAACAGTTTTCTTCTTTTTTCAGTCTGAAAAAATGATTTCTCTTATTTAGTGCAGTAAATTTAACCAATTAGCTTAAGCGGAAATTATCTTTCTGCCTTTTTTTCTTCTTCTTTTAAGAATTTCTCTACCCGCTCTGGTTCTCATTCTGCTTCTAAAACCGTGTTTTCTACTTCTTTTTCTATTACTAGGTTGGTAAGTTCTTTTCATTTTTTATCCTGTTTAAATACAATATATTAAAAAATTTTTTAAACAAACAAAATTAATATTTAATTTAATAGTTCGCGAAAAGTGGATTAGATTCGCGAAAACTTTTTTAACTAAGTTTCACAATCTAGATACTAATAACTTTCTATGATGGTTTTTTGAGGCTAAATCGTTATATTTATTGGCTATTTTTTACTATTTATTTAATCTTAAATTCTTTAATTTGTTTTTAACACTCTATGAATTTGAAAGCCTAATCATTAAATTTAATCAGAATGAGTAATGTTGTACATGCCTTCGAGTTAGAAATAAAACAGTCAAAGCTTTCAAAAACTGACAAATATTGGCTTGATCAAGTTGATTTTAAATTCGAAGATAAAAACTTAAATATTCATGTAAGGTCAGAGTTCATTAAATCATCAATAGAAAAAAAACTATATGAAAAAATTAAAGACTCTTACAAAAAAGTGACCGGATTTGATGATTGCGTTTTTGTTCTAGATAAAAATATGAAAATTCCAGAAAGCGAAGTTTTTTTTGAGGAAAAATACGAAAATAAAGAGGTAGAAGCCATAGAAACAATTAAAGTTGAGCCAGATTTTTCAACTTTTGATGACTTGTTTGTTGGCGGTCCGAACAACCTAGCGATTACAGCGGCAAAATCTGTTGTCTCCAGCCCTGGAAAGCGATTTAATCCTTTGTTTATATATGGTCCCCCAGGAGTTGGGAAAACGTTTTTACTAAAAACAATTGAAAGGTCTTATCACTCTTCCTTTTATATTGACTCCGAGTCTTTTCTAGATTCGTATATTCGTGGAATTAAAAATAACGATATTGATGTGTTTAAATCAAAAATTCGTTCTGTAGATATTTTATTGGTAGATGACATACAATTTTTTATGGGAAAAAAGGGGGTTTCGGAGGAGCTTTTTCACACAATAAATTATTTTCTAAATAACGAAAAGTCTGTTGTTCTTGTTTCTGATCAAAAACCTGAAAGATTATTAGGTTTTCCAGAGAGGCTGGTTTCAAGAATATTGAATGGTCTAGTAACAGATATTGAAAGGCCTGATGATGAAATGTTTTTAAAGGTTTTGAAAAAAGCAAACAAAGATCACGGCGGCTACCTGTTGTCTGGAGAAGAAATCAGTAAATTAAAAAATTTAAAAATAAACAGCTTTAGAGACATAAACGGCATTATTAACAAAGTTCTATTAAACAAACAAACGGGGAAAAGTAATAACAAATACATTAACGAACTCATTAGCGAAAAGAGTGAAGGCTACTTAGAAGCTATAAAGCCTGAATATATTCTAAATTATGTTTCTAAGGTCTTTCAGGTTGATAAGGATCTAATAGTTTCTAAAAACAGAAGCTCAAACGTTAACGAGTCTAGAAAGCTTTTTGCAAACCTTGCTAGAAACCATACTGATCTTTCTTTAAACCAAATAGGTATTTACTTGGGTGGTAGAAGTCATTCTACGGTTCTTTCTTATATTGAAAAGTCAAAAAGTTCTCCCATTGTCATCAAAGAAGCTAACAACTTCAACAATTCACTTGCTTTAAAAGAGGTTGGTTGATTTTTGTCTGTTTTGTTATATGTTGTTTTTAAAATAACCCAATATTTTATGACCTTTTACCCAGCTCAACAATTCAGACATGCTTATTATTATTAAATATATAAAGGATAAAAAGTGAAATTCAAAACAAAAACAAAGGAACTTAGAGAGGCTGTCTCCTCTGTCTCAAGAGTTGTAAGCCCGCGTCCCTCCACTCCAGCCATGTCAGGGTTGTATATCCGTGTAGTTGAAGACTATGTTGAGTTAATTGGTTCTGATTTAGACATTACTATTAAATCAAGAGTTTCTGTCAAAGTAGATCTTGATGGAGATTGTTTGGTAAATTCAAACAAGCTATCAGAAATTATAAGAAAACTACCTGAAGGAGAGGTTGTTTTTTCAGACATCGGAAGCGATCTTAAAATAGAAGCAGAAACGTTAGACTTCACCCTTAGAAAACTTGAAAGCAAAGACTACCCCGAAGTTTTTTTGAACAACCACGAAGAAAACGAAAACACCCAAGAAGTTAAGGTTTCAGAGCTTTTTGATTCTTTGAAAAATGTTGGCATAGCATCAACACCAGAAGGTGGAAGACCAATACTTACCGGAATTTATTTCAACAACCAAGGAGAAAAAACAGAACTAGCAGCAACCGACAGCTACAGGCTTGCGACACAAGAAATAAGCGACTTCCCAATTAATGATGTAGGAATTGTTTCTTATCGTTCTTTAAGCGAGGTTATAAAACTTTTCGAGAACGAAGACGAGAAACTAAAAATAAACTCAAATGAAAAAGATATTTATTTTTTTAACGATAAATATTTCGCATCTCTTCGTAAGGTTGAGGGAACGTTTCCACAATATGAAAACCTTTTTCCAAAAGAAACCCTCTTTACTGTAGAAATCAACAAAAAAGAAATTCTTGAATCTTTAGACAGAGCTACTGTTGTCGCTGAAGGGTACATTCCTGTAACTTTTGTTTTTGAAAACAACGACCTGCTTACAATCACCACTCTTAATAAAGATGTTGGAGGAGGAAAAGAAGAAATAGGTATAAAAATTTTAGGCGTGGAAGCCGGGGAGATAAAGGGGTTTAAAGCCTCTTTTAATCCAAACTTTTTAATACAAGGAATTGAAGTTTTAGAGGGAAACACTGTTTTTATGAGATTTTCAGGAAACGAAAAGCCTGTTGTTATACAGGGAGATGTTGAAAATTATAAATATTTATTAATGCCAGTCAGATCAACTTGAAAAAACAAAAAGGGCCCGTAAGAATTAATATTGAAGAAAACAGCCTAGGTATTAATTTTAAAAAATCCGAGCAGATCAAAAACTATTTTAACAAATCTTCATATCCGTGGAAGGACGACATTGTAACTGGCCCGCTTGTTGACAATGTATTCATTATCTATGTAAATTCAAAAAGACTCCAGGACGTAATAGAGCTAGAGTCGTTAAAAATAATTAATAATATAGAAAAAAAGCTAGGATTTTCAGTCAATTCTTTACTTGTTCAATTGCAAAATAACCAGCAAAAATAACGTATTTCTACTAAAATAAGAGTTCAGCAAGGGGCTGTACTTAATTAAATAGAAACGTATCTTAGGAGATCCGTGCCAAAAAAAGATTCTAAAAGCTATGATTCCAAAGACATAAAAGTCTTAGAAGGCCTAGAGGCAGTAAGAAAAAGGCCAGCTATGTATATTGGTTCAACAGGACCAAATGGCCTTCACCATCTAATTTGGGAAGTTGTAGATAACTCAGTTGATGAAGCTATGGCTGGAAGGTGTAATCAAATTGATGTTGTTCTCGAAAAAAACGGCTCAGTTACTGTAAAAGACAACGGAAGCGGAATACCAGTAAAGCCACACCCTAAAACAAAAAAATCAGCGCTCACCACAGTACTTACAACCCTTCATGCAGGCGGAAAGTTCGAGTCAGGAGCGTATACTGTAAGTGGAGGACTACACGGAGTGGGCATCTCGGTTGTCAATGCTCTTTCCACAGTTGTTAAGGTTGAGGTTCAAAGAGACGGACACTTTTGGAATCAAGACTTTGACCTTGGAAAACCAAAAACAAAAATAAAAAAAGGAAAGGTGTCAAAAAAAACGGGAACAAAAATAAATTTTTTACCCGATCCTAATATTTTTGACGAAACACAGCTTTTTGAGTACAACATTGTTTCCGAAAGACTTAGACAAACTGCCTTTCTTAATAAAGGATTAAAGATAAATCTTACTGACAACAGAGTAAAGCCAGCAACAAAGGAAAGCTTTCACTACAAAGGAGGTCTCGTTGATTTCGTTGATTATTTAAACGAGGGCTTCGAGGTTCTTCATGAAAAAACAATTTCATTTTCAGATCAAAGCAAAGACTCAGAAATTGAAGTAGCCATGCAGTGGAAAACAGAAGACGACATAAACATTAAAAGTTTTGCAAACAACATACACACGCTTGAAGGAGGAACTCACGAAGAAGGGCTAAGAACAGCAGTAACAAAAGCCATCAACGACTTTGCTAAATCTAGAAACCTTCATTCTGATATTTCATTAACCGGGGACGACATAAGAGAAGGTATTACAGGAGTAGTTTCTGTAAGAGTCAAAGAACCTCAGTTTGAAGGCCAGACTAAAACAAAATTAGGAAACACCGAGATGAAATCAAGAGTTCAGGTTTTAGTTAATCAAGAATTTCCTAAATGGCTATCAAAAAACACAAAAGAAGGAAGGGCAATAGTAGAGAGGTGTGCTCTTGCCGCCAAAGCAAGAATGAGTGCAAAAAAAGCAAGAGAGCTTACTAAAAGAAAAAGCATACTCGAAACTTCTGGTCTTCCAGGAAAGTTGGCAGACTGTTCATCAACAGATCCATCTGAAAGCGAATTGTTTATTGTAGAAGGAGACTCGGCTGCTGGACCAGCAAAACAGGCAAGAGATTCAAAAACCCAAGCAATACTTCCTATTAGAGGAAAAATAATAAACGTTCAGAAAGTTACAGAGAACAGAGCACTACAAAATGAAGAAATTAGTTCATTAATTAAAGCAATAGGAACAGGAATAAATACCGAATACAAAGGAGAAGAGTCAAGATACGACAAAATCATACTTTTAACAGACGCAGACGTAGACGGCGCACACATTAGAACACTCTTGTTAACCTTCTTTTTCAAATTTATGCCCGGTCTTATAAAAGAAGGAAAGGTTTGGATTTCAGAGCCCCCACTTTATAGGGCAAAGTCATCAGGATCAATAAATTACCTTAAAGATGACGAGGATCTGGAAGCATTTAAAAAAGAAAATAAAAATCGTAAATTTGATATAAGCAGGTTTAAGGGCCTTGGTGAAATGAACGCTGGAGAGCTTTGGGACACAGCAATGAATCCAGAGTCACGAACACTAATCAAAGTAAGCATTGCTGACGGAAAAGCGGCCGAAGCAAAAGCAGCAAATATGTTTGAAGTTTTAATGGGTAACGACGTTACAAAAAGAAAAACCTTTATAGAAGAAAATGCAAAATATGTAAGGTTCCTGGACGTTTAAAATGCCAGCAAAAAAACCTGCAGCTAAAAAATCACCAGCTAAAAAATCACCAGCTAAAAAACCCGCAGCAAAAAAACCTGCAGCTAAAAAACCCGCAGCTAAAAAACCCGCAGCTAAAAAACCCGCAGCAAAAAAAGCCGAAATGAATGGTGCAATTGCAGTCGAAGATGAAATTTCAAAATCTTTTCTTGACTATGCAATGTCCGTTATTGTTTCAAGGGCCTTGCCAGACGTTAAAGACGGGTTGAAACCAGTACAGAGAAGAATTTTGTATTCGATGTATGAAACAGGAATTCGCCCAACTGGCCCCTTTAGAAAGTGTTCAAAGGTAGTTGGGGATGTTATGGGTAATTATCACCCACACGGAAATGATGCTATTTATGGAACACTTGTTAGGCTCGGTCAAAACTTTAGTACCAGATATCCATTGATTGAGCCTCAAGGAAACTTTGGCACCCCTGATGATCCCCCCGCAGCCATGAGATATACAGAATCAAGAATGTCATCGCTTTCTTCCCAGCTTTTAGACGGCATTGATGAAGATACTGTTATCTTTGAACCCAACTATTCAGGGGAAACAAGCGAGCCAAGAGTTTTACCAGGAAGGTTTCCAAATCTTTTAATTAATGGAGCTGAGGGCATTGCTGTTGCTATGGCGACAAATATGCCACCATATAACCTTAGAGAAATAACTGAGGCTGTTAAATTTACGCTAAATACAAAAGATCCAAAACCTAGAGATTATCTGAAAATAATTAAAGGTCCAGATTTTCCTACAGGTGGATTAATTGTTGAAACCCCAACAATAAAAGATGCAATTTTAAAAGGAAGAGGATCTATAAAGTTAAGGGCTGTAGCTGACATCGAAGAGCTAGGAAAAGGCAGGTCAGCAATAGTAGTAAAGGAACTTCCTTATCAAGCTTCAACCGATAGGATTATGGAAAAAATAGCTTCATTAGTTCAAGACAAAAAACTAACGGGTGTGTCTGATTTAAGAAATGAAAGTAGCGATAGAAATGGAACAAGGCTTGTTGTTGAACTAAAGAGAGACGCAGTTCCACAGGTTGTTTTAAACGATTTATTTAAATATACACAGCTTCAAGATACATTTTCTGTAAACTCCGTTGCATTAGTTGAAGGTGTTCCGAGGGTTCTATCAGTACCAGAACTAATAAAATATTATATTGATCACCAGATTGATGTAATCCAAAGAAGGTCTCAATTTAGGCTTGATAAAGCAAAATCACGATTACATATTGTAGATGGTCTATTGCTTGCTTTGAATAAAATTGATCAAATCATAAAAGTTATTAAGTCCTCAAAAGACGTTGAAGCTGCACGAAAATCGTTAATGAGCAAATTTAAACTTTCGGAAATACAAGCAACTCATATTTTAGACATGCCCCTGAGAAGACTAACGGCATTAGAAAAAGAGAAACTTGAAGAAGAAAAGAAAGAACTGAAGCAAACAATAAAAGACCTAACTGCAATATTAAAAAGCAGAACAAAACAAAACGAAATACTTATAGAAGAGTTGGACGCAATAACTGAAAAATTTGGAGATGAACGAAGATCAAGACTTGTTCCAGACGTAGGAGAAGTAAAGATCGAAGACCTTATTGAAGATGAAGAAATTATCGTCTCAATATCATCTGAAGGATATATAAAATCTGTTCCTTCTACATCATATAAAAAACAAGGAAGAGGAGGAAAAGGAGTAAAAGCCTCATCATCAGAAGAAGATGTGATCGAACACCTTTTATCAACTTCTGTACATTCTTATTTATTATTTTTTACAGACAACGGTAAAGTTTATAGAGCTAAAGCACATGAAATTCCAAAAACTAATAGAACAGCAAAGGGATCTTTAATTCATAACGTTTTGTCAATGGGCCAGGATGAAAAAGTTCAAGCCATAATTGACACAAGAGATTATGAAACTGAAAAGTTTCTTTTAATTATGACCGAAAAAGGCACAGTTAAAAAGTCAAAATTTAAAGACTTTGATTCAAACTACAAGTCTTTACAAGCAATAAAACTTAAAGATGATGATAAAGTCGTATCTGTTAAAACAACTTCAGGAAATGAAGACATTATTCTAGTTTCTCAAAAAGGACAGGCAATTAGATTCGACGAGAACAACCTAAAACCTCAAGGAAGAACGGCAATGGGAGTAAGGGGAATTAAGCTTAGAGAAGGTGATAAGGTTGTTGGCGCTGCAACCTCACGAGAAGAAACACTTTTATTTATTACTGCAAAGGGGTACGGAAAGAGAACAAAGCTTGATGAGTTTAGAAGAGCTGGAAGAGGTGGCATCGGAGTAAAAGCCCTCAAAGTTACTGAAGCTAAAGGAGACTTAGTCGGAGCAAGATCAGTGGATGAAGACACAGAGGTTATGCTTATGAGTACTGGTGGAACAGCTATAAGATGTGCTGTAAAGCAAATAAAACAAATGAGCAGAGTTGCTCAGGGAGTAAAGGTTATGAAGCTTTCTAAAGAAGAAGAAATATCAGCATTTATTCCAATTAAAACAGAGTCGTAATGGTAAGAGTTAATAGAGTAAGAAGAATTATCAGAAAAGTAGATCCATGGACTGTATTAAAGGTGTCATTTGTACTTAATTTTATAATTTCCCTAACGATTGTTTTAGGATTTTCGATTTTATGGGTATTGCTTGTAAACGCTGGGGTTCCTCAAGGTCTTGAAGAAATTGCTAGAAGGTTAGCCTTGTTAGACGACAACGCTTCGTTGGTTGGAAATGTAGAAGTACTCTTTTCAAGTGTTTTATTTTTTGCAACTGTCTATCTTTTAACACAGACGGCAATAACCACTCTTGGAGCATTTTTTTACAATCTTATATCTGACTTAGTTGGTGGAATTGAGGTTATTGTTTTAGAGGAATCTTATACTGATCCAAATCAAAAGCCCAGAGAAAAAAATAAAGAAAATACTGAAACTGCAATGATGTCTTTTTCAAAAACAATAGGAAAATTTAGAAAAGAAAAAGACACAAAAGACTCTTTTATTCCTCCGGAAATGCCAAGGCCCGACGTGCCGAGAGACATAGAAGAAGAAACTCTTACTGAAACATTTAAAAACTTCCCAAAGGATGATACATAGTCTTTTTTTTGGTGCTACTCTTTTTAGAACAAATAAAGTAAAAAAGCGAAGCTAGTGAAAATCTAGCACTGTCCCGCAACTGTGATTCTTCGGATAAGTCAGGTCGACTTTCTTACTTTTTAGACAACAATCCTCGAGAGAAGGAATGGAGTATCTTACTTTTTCTCGTGGTGAGAAAGGAAAATATGAAAACAAAAATATTACTTCTTGCCATGTTAATTTCAATGTGTTCAGGGGGGTCTGATGTAGCTGATGACAAAAACATTGTCTCCCTATCAACAACCCATACTGAAATTATTCAAATGCTTGAAGGAGAAAATCTACTAGTTGGTGTAGATTCGTTCTCAGAAACCGAATTACCAATTGAGAAAATCGATGCGTATACAGTTACAGCAGAGGAACTACTAATACTAAATCCAGATATTGTACTTGTTGCATTTGACTTCAATGGAATAGTAGAAGGACTTGAAAACCTAGATATAGAGTATGCCCTTCTACCGCCAGCGCAAACTCTTGATGATGTTTATTCTCAAATTGAAACTGTGGGGTCAATAATAAATAAATCAGACCAGGCAAATTCACTTGTAAATGAGATGAAATCTGACATTGATAATATTATTGCAAACTCGATTGGTACACCTTTGTCTGTCTACCACGAAATTGGATACACTTATGGTATTTATTCCGTTAACGAAAATTCCTTTATAGGTGAAATTTACAATCTTCTAGGTGTTGATAATATAGCAAATACAATTGAAGACCCTTATGGTTCTGGCTACCCAGTTCTTGAAGAAGAGCAGGTTTTAGCTAGTGATCCAGACTTAATAGTCATTGGTCATTCAGATTATTTAAATAAAGATCTTTCAACACGACAAGGCTGGGAAAACATTAAAGCTGTAGCAAATGACAATATTTATTTTTTAGATGAAAATCTAGCAAACAACTGGGGAGTCAACACAGTTGATTTAATAAATGTTTTATCAGAAACAACAAAGTCAAATGATGATCCTGGACTGTTATATAAAGAAAAATATACAGATAACGATCTAAGCAGTGGCAGCAATACCCAAAACATTATCATCGCAACAATAATTGTGATAATCTTGACAGCGTACATACTTATTTCTAGAAGGAGTAAAAGTAAAGTACAAAGTTAAGGAGATTTTATAAAATGAAGGGCTATTCCAACGAACTCTACATACTTGCTTTTGATCATAGAGGAACTCTGACAAAGGGGTTGCTTGGGGTGGAAGGAAGACAACCTACAGTTGATGAAGCAAGTAGAGTTTCTTCGATGAAAGATATTATTTTTGATGGATTTATTGAAGCAAAAAAATCTGGTATCTCAGGTGGAGATCCTGCAATTCTTGTTGATGAAACATTTGGTCTACAAGTTCAACAAAAAGCTAAAGAAATAGGTATAAAATATGCTGCACCTGTTGAAAAGTCAGGGCAAAAAGTATTTGATTTCGAGTATGGAGATGCATTTGGAGAAAAAATAATTGAAGTTGATGCTGACTTTATTAAGATTTTAGTTCGATGGAATCCAAATGATGATATTGAAACGAGAGAAGTACAAGGAAAAAGAATAAAAATTCTTTCTGACTGGATAGAAGAAAATGAGAGAAAATTTTTACTTGAATTTTTAGTTCCAGCAACAGATGAGCAATTAGAAAGTGTTGATGGCGACCAATCAAGATACGATTCTGAAATAAGACCAAAATTAGCTGTTCAGGTCGTAGAAGAAATGAGAGAAAAAGGTGCCGACCCGGACATTTGGAAGATTGAAGGGCTAGACACTAAAGAAGATTGTGAAAAAGTTGCTGCATCAATAAAAGATGGTGGAAGAGAAGATGTTATTGCAGTAGTACTAGGAAGAGGCGCTAATGATGAAAAGGTCAATCAATGGCTAAGAGCAGGCTCTTCAGTAGAAGGATACAAGGGCTTTGCAATTGGTAGATCTATTTTTTGGAACTCTCTAAAAGGCTGGCATGAAGACCAAAAATCTAGAGAAGAAGCTGTATCTGAAATAGCAGAATCCTACTTAAGTTTTATTTCTGTTTATCAAAACGGGAGTTAGATAATGCCAATTGGCAAAGCAGTTATTGGTCAATCAGGAGGTCCAACAGCTGTTATTAATAGATCATTGGTTGGTTTTATCAAGGAAGCTACAAATCAAGAATATGAAGAAATTCTTGGAGCAAGACATGGTCTAGCGGGCATGTTATCTGAAGACTTTGTTGACTTATCTAAACTCTCAGACTCACAACTTTACGGAATAGCTAAAACCCCCGCAGCAGCTTTAGGTTCTGTCAGAAAAAAACCTACAGAAAAAGATATTGAAAAACTAATTTCAATATTTGAAAAACAAAATATAAGATATTTTTTTTATATTGGTGGAAACGACTCTGCAGAAACAGCAAATTTAGTTTCAGAGGGGGCGAAACAAATCGGATATGAGATGAAAGCATTTCATATCCCAAAAACAATTGACAACGACCTCTTAGAAACAGACCATTGTCCGGGATATGGATCTGCAGCGAGGTTTGTTGCTCATGCATTTCAAGGGGACGATGCAGACAACAGAAGTCTTAAAGGAATAAAAATTAATGTGCTGATGGGTAGACATGCGGGATGGTTAACTGCAGCAAGTACTCTTGGAAAGTCGAGTGAAGAAGATGGACCTCACCTTGTTTATGTTCCAGAAAAAGTCTTCAATATTGATGAATTTTTAAAAGACGTCAAAGAAGTTTATGAGTCACTTGGAAGGTGTGTTGTTGCAGTTTCGGAAGGAATCCATAACAAAGAGGGAGATTATTTTCTTCAGACATATGCTAGCGACACTGGATCTGGGTTAGCAGGAAAGACTGACAGTCACGGAAACATTCAACTATCTGGGTCTGGAGCATTAGGAGATACTTTAACGAATATTGTGTCAGAACACATAGATGGTGCAAGGGTAAGGGCAGATACTTTTGGATATCTGCAAAGATCTTTTTTGGCAGATATTTCCGAAGTAGACGCTGAAGAAGCTGAGAGAGTTGGAAGATATTCGGTTATCGCATCATTAGAGCTACAAAGTGGTTCCGTTATATTAAAGAGACAATTATCAGAAACTTATTACTGCGACGTAGACGTTGTTGATCTACATAAAGTTGCTAAAAATACAAAAGACATGCCAGAAGAATTTTTAGACAATGAAAAACCATATGTAACAAATGAATTTTTTAAATACGCAATGCCATTAACTGGTGGCATAGAACCAAAAACTCAGATATTTGTTTAAATTTCAAATAACTAAATTAGAACTAATATTGATAAAAAATGAAAAAAATAAATATATTAATTTTTATTACATTTTTAGGCTTTTGTTCATCTCCCATCGAGGAAGGGATCGTCTCTATTTCAGATGATACAACCCCAACTCTAACCATAAGTGAAGAAGATTATCCAAAAGTTTTAACAGATTGTTTAAATAACGAAAAAGGCTATAACATAATAACTCCTTTTGACATAAATGACTTGAAAACAACAATAAGCCAACTAAGTAAAAGTAAAGAAGAACAACTTCGACTTGATGAAGATATTGATTATTGTATAACCAAATACAACTTGTGGGTTGAACTTGACAGTGAAAACCCAGAAGAACTTGCAAAGATATTTGATGAAAATCTTGAATTAGCTAAATGTCTAAGAGAAAAGGGCTTGAAGATTTCTGACCCAACTCAGGATACGCCCAAGCTTGATCTAAGCGGTTTGGTAGAATCAAAAGAAGAAATCGAGCCATTACTAGAAGAATGTGGAATTTATAATGGGAAAAGTGAAAAGTAGAAACGTAATTTTAATAGGGTTTTTATTACTTCTACAGGCTTGTTCAACAACAGAAGATTCAATAAGGGTTATTTCTACCCAAGATTTGACTACTCAAACAACCTTAGTGACGGTCACAACTATTCAAGATGAGGTAGTTGACGATGAGATATCGATAGAAGACGCCCAACTTGTCCTCGCAAGGTGTTTAAGAGATAAAGGCTATGATGTTGATGATCCAAAAAATGACGAGGGATTAAGAACAATATTAACTCCAATCTTTATAAGTTTTAATGAAAGACAGAGACAAGAATTATTTGAAAACATACAATTGTGCGCCGAAGAAAATGGAATACCCCTGGAAGGAAATAGTAATTTTGAAAACCCTGAAGACGTTGCAGACAGGCTGGATACTGAACTTGAATTTGCTCAATGTTTAAGAGGGAAGGAGATTGAGGTATCAGACCCTACCGCAGAAAAACCACTTCGACCAATACTTATTGAGCTTGTTCAATCTGAAAAATATACCGGAGATCAAATAAGAGAAGCTGCTGGAGAATGCTTCGACGATCTAGGAATAGAACCACCTTCTGGCAGGTAATTTAAAATACTTTATAATTCTTTTGTGTACAAAAAAGTAATTTTATTTTTAATATTTTTCTCATTTTGCTCCTTTTTTCAAAAAAATGACACAGCCGTAGTTTCAGTGGTTGATACCGATAAAGGAAAAGAGGCTATCGCTGCAGGATTAGAAATAGATGAAGAAAAAGAAACAATTGCGGACGAAGATGCACCGCTTGTATTAGTTCAATGTGCAAACGAAGCTGGCTATAAATTTAATGAACCAAAGAATTTTATAGATCTTTACACAACTATATCGACTTACTTTGAAACACTTACAGAACAAGAAGCCCAAGAGCTATGGAAAACCATCGAAGATTGTGCTCTGAAATATAATTTATGGGGAATTGCAGATGAAGCACAATTTGAAGATCCAATTCAGACTTCAAAAGAACTAGATAGAGCATTGTTTATTGCTAGTTGTTTTCGTGAACAAGGGTATGAAAAAGTCCCAGATCCAAATTACTTCAATAGGGAAGTAAACTTGGAAGCCTACATTGATGAGAATTGGGAATTAAGAGAGGAAGACCCTATAGTACAGACATGGCAAGGCTGTGAAGATAAGCTACCAGAAGAATTGAAAGAAGAATGGGATGATTAAAACTTACAATAAAAACTTATCAGAAACACCCCAAATACAATAAAATACTTTAAGTAGAAATTAAAAAAATGAAATTTAATATATTTAAAAATAGAAACTTTTACATCTTGATTGTCTTACTAGTTATTGGGTCAGCGGCTTATTATTTTGGCACTCAAAATACCGAGTCATCTTCTGTTAACAAAACGTTGCAACTTACAACTGTTCAGATTCAACAAGGTGATCTTGAAAAAAAGGAAGAGTACAACGGAACTTTAAGACAAACCAATAGCAAAATCTTAAACAGTCCAATATCAGGAGTAGTTACCTTCATTCCTGAAGAGGGTACAATAATCCAATTTGGTGAAATACTTTTTGCCATAGACAACAAGCCTGTAATTTTAGTTGAAGGATCAGTGCCTTTTTATCGAACATTAGATTTGAATTCTGATCCTGGACCAGACATTCTACAGGTTGAACACGCACTTATTTATTTGGGTTATGCCACAGAAAGTTTCGTTGCTGATGATATTTTTGACCAAACAACTTCAGATATGTTGAATAAACTTTATATAGATTACAAAATAGAGACAAAATCTGAAGTAACCCCCTCTGAACAAGTTGCAATTAATTTAAAACAAACAGAAGTTGAAAATATTGAGGACAACATTGATTCCGGAGGAACAACAATTACTCAAGTTAACGACAAGAAAAAGAAATTAGACGACGCTAAAGAAGAAGCATTAGAAGAAAGTGCTGCATGGAAAGCAGCTGATACTGCAATTAAGGATGCTGAAGAAACTTTAACGCTTTACAAAGACGAAACTAATCCAAAGACAAAAGAAAAAAAGGCAGATGGAACATTAGATGCTGCAATAGAAGACTTAGAACAAACAATTGAAGAACAGAAAAGAATAAAAGCTTTGGAAAAAGGAAAAGAATCAGGAATAGACGCTACAGAAGCACTTGCAATTGAAACTGCCCAGAAAGCTTACGACGATACCCTAAAAGAATATAACGAAGGTGTCGATCAAGTTGCTGAATTGGCAAAAGCTAAAGAAGAACTTGAGGAATTGAGATTAAGTTCTAAATCTGAAACATTTAGCCCTACAAATGCTTACGCATCGGAAACGCCAATTATTGTTGGTTCTTACATTAACAAAGTTGGATCAGCAGTTGTATTAAATTCCCAACTTTATAATATTTCATCAATAGGGATTGAAGTTGTTTTCCAAGTTGATGCATCAGATCAAGAGACAGTCACCCTTGGAGATAATGTTGAAATCGAGCTTCCAACAGATGAGCGAGTTCCTACAGTTATAACATTCATTGATCAAGTTGTTACACAAACTCAAACAGGTGATTTTATTGAAGTTATTCTTGAAGTGTTAAACCCAGAAGAGATTGAAGCATATGATCAAGCACCTGTAAAAGTTTTTGTAACTACTGAAATATCTCAAAATGTTTTGTATGTACCTGTAAATGCCTTGATTGCTTTAGCTGAAGGTGGTTATGCATTGGAAATTTATGATGGCGAAATAGAAGGAAGCACATTTGAAGGAGAGTCGGGAGTAGATACAATTTATGTAGCAGTAGAGATAGGTGTGTTTACCGATGGTTTTGTTGAGGTCATAGGAAATATAGCAAAAGGACAGCTTGTAGTCGTACCAAGATGATAACTGATACGAAAACCGTAATTTCAATAAATAATATCTCAAAAACTTACGAAGGACCACCTCCCGTAAAAGCACTGGATGAAGTTTCACTAGAAGTAAACCAGGGAGATCTGGTTGCAATCGTTGGTCAATCAGGAAGCGGAAAATCAACCTTGTTAAACATGATTGGCTTACTTGATAGTGTAACCGCTGGTTCAATTCAAATAGAAGGAAAAGACATATCTGAATTATCTGATAATGAACTCTCAAAATTTAGAGGTGAGAAGATTGGATTTATATTCCAAAGCTTTTTTCTCTTACCAGGTTTAAATGCACAAGAAAACGTCGCAGAAGGTCTTTTATACCAGGGTATTTCTAGAAGTGACAGGCTTCTTAAAGCAGGAGAGGTCCTTGAAAAAGTTGGGTTGGGAGATCGTCTTACTCATCTACCAAAAGAACTTTCAGGTGGACAACAACAAAGAGTTGCAATTGCAAGAGCTCTGGTACAGGACCCAGCATTCGTTTTGGCAGATGAGCCAACGGGAAACTTAGACAAAGAATCTGGCATTAATATTTTGAATATTTTGAAGGATTTAAACAACCAAGGTAAAACAGTCATAATGATTACGCACAATCAAGAGCACGCAAGCATGTTTAAAAAAGTCGTTGAGTTGGTTGATGGAAAAATTGTAAAACAATGAAAAGAAAAAGATTAAGAACTCGAGATTTGTTTTTTGTTGCGCTTTACGGTGTTCGTGCCAGAAAAGGTAGAGCTACCCTGACATCAATTGGCATAGGCATTGGAATTGCAGCAATAGTTGCAGTTTCAGGTATTTCAGCATCAGGTAGAGCAGACCTATTATCAACTTTGGAGTCTCTTGGTACAAATCTAGTAAAAGCATCCCCGCAGGCTGGTTTTTTTGGAACCCAGGAAGAACTACCAAAGGGTGTTTTAGGTATGGTTGAAAGAATAGGTCCAGTTGAAGAAGTAACATCTACAACGCAAACTGATTTACTAGTACGAAGAAGTAATTTTATTTCTGAATTTGAAGGTGGAGGAATATCAACAATAATTACTAGTTCAGAGCTTTTAGATGTAATAGGTGGAAATTTAATAGAAGGTAGATTTATAACTAATGACTTATCTGATATACCAGTAACTGTTTTAGGAAGTGTAACGGCACAAAGATTAGGCATAACCAATCTCTCAACGCCAACAAAGATACTTATTGATAATGAATGGTTTGGAGTAATTGGTTTATTAGAAGAGCTGAAGATACATCCTGACTTAGATAGATCAGTTTTTATTGGATATGGAGTAGCAAAAACTCTTTTTGATATTGACGAAGAGCCAACAACAATTTATTTGAGAGCAAATCCAACTTTTATAGAAGACGTAGTAGAAGTTTTAGCACCTTCCATGAATCCGGAAAACCCAGACCAAGTTGAAGTTACAAGGCCATCAGACGCACTTGAAGCTCAACAAGCTGCTGAGGAAGCATTTACAAACTTATTATTAGGCTTAGGCTCTGTAGCGCTTTTAGTTGGTGGTGTAGCAATAGCAAATGTTATGGTTATGTCAGTTCTTGAGCGAAGAATGGAAATAGGCGTTAGAAGATCAATAGGAGCAACAAGAAGAGAAATAAGGTATCAGTTTTTACTTGAGAGTATTGTTTTGTCTGGAATTGGTGGCTTAGTAGGTGTTGGTTTAGGTGCTGTTATTACTTTGGCTTATACTAACTACACAAATATTGTATTCTCAATACCTGTATGGCAAATTTTAGGAGCAGTATTTTTAGCATTATTAATTGGAGCAATATCTGGAGTTTATCCAGCAATAAAAGCGTCAAAAATTCAACCGGCAGAGGCAGTAAGAAAGTAACACTTTTTACAATTGTTCTTGCTTTGAGTGCATGCACAATCGGCGAAGAAGAAACAAAAGGCGTAGTTTCTATTGATGAAAACACTGTTTCAACAACAATATTTGACGAGGTTACTTTTGAAGAAGGAGTTTTGAACTTTGCACAGTGCATGAGAGAAGAGGGTATTAATTTTCCAGATCCAACGTTTGATATAGACGGTAACCCTCAGTTTGATAATGTTGATGTAGAAAATGAAGACGAATTCGAAGAAGCTTTTACTAATTGTGAAGATATTCTAAGAAATGCACTTCCGGAACAATTTGATTTAGATCCTGAGGTTGAAGCAGCGCTAGTAGATGCATCTTTAGAGTTCTCTCAGTGTATGAGAGAGGAAGGGGTTAGTAATTTTCCTGATCCAACACCTGGTGAATTTGGATTTTTTGCATTTAGAGATGCAGAAATAGAATGGACTTCAGATGATGTTCAAAAAGCATTTGAAATTTGCCAACCAGAAAATCCTTTAGAGAATTTAGATTCCTGAATCAAAATACATAGGAGCACTAACACCTATTGTTTGCCAACACATTCCACCACTAAGCTCACACTCATCAAACACAAACACCCAAGTAACAATAAAATACTCATTTTTGTTATTTAAAATTTTTATTTCATAATGAATTGTTTCACCATCTTCTTGAATAATCTCATATGAATAATCAGTTAAATCAATTATTGAATTATATGGTTCAGAGATAAGCATCAATTTGAATCTGTCAATTGGACCTGTAACTTCCTTATTATCTTTATGAGCATTGTCCCAAATAATTTCCACAGATTTATCTGGATCTTTAGAAAAGTTTTGATAACTTTCCATAATTTCAACCAATATCTCTTCTGGCTCTCTTATTTCTATAGATTGAGCAGCAGGCTCTGATTGATTACAAGTAATAAATAGTAAGGAAATTATAAAAAATTTTAAACTTTTTCTAACCACGAAATACTAAAGTTACCACCAAATAAAGATGCAATAAAAATGTTAGAAATATAAAAGACCAGAAAAGTCTTTTTTCTAATTTACTCACAACGAGATTGTGAGAAGCCCCATTGAATCAATTACTAGGTACATATGTAATACAAAAGCTACACCCATAAAACTCCAGAAGGTACGTTTTTCTAATCTACTCACAGTTGAATCCTAGTAATAATAAAAAGTTTTACCTAATTAGTTACTCTTGGTTTGCTCTTTCATATGCTTGGCTGTACAAAATTAATGTAGGAGCCCATAATCCAATATATATTGCAAGTTGTGAGTCATCCAAAACAACGTAAATAATTACAGATGCAACAACGGAAACAATACTTGCGTATAAACCTAATTTTATCATTTATATCCTTTCAGTTAATATTATAATTTAACACGATTATTAATATTAATTTATATGATTGAAACATTAACATCAAATCCATTAACGTTAGTCCTTATATTCCCTGTAGTGACGTTGACAATATTCGTTGTTGGGATAATTAGGATGGATATTGCTAAATTTAATCAAAAACATGTTTTTGTCACTGAAGAAGAGTAACTTTATTATTGTCACAATAAAATACTTATATTAAATTATGGACCTTAATAATATTGAAAACTTGGAAGATGTAGAGCTTTTTGATCTTCAAAATCAAATCACCGAAATTATAAAAAAAAGAAATCTTGAAAAGGGAGATATTGAAGAAATAATAGATAATTCATTCAACATAGGTTTTCCAAAAATTGATGGTGTTGGACTCAACCCATGGATTGATAATTCTTTAATTATTTGTCCTGGAGCAAGAATTGATAAAACTAAAACTCGTCATATTTGTAAGTTTATAGTCATTGACGAAGAGTGGTCTTGGGAGTCGCCTCATATGATAAGTGATGTAATTAGAAGAGACCAATCGTCTAAAAATTTTAGACAACACTCTATTACTTTAATCTCTCCTTTTGAAGGGATGAAGGTTCAGGTAATATCTCAGAAATCGCAACAAGGCAAACATCTTGTTGAAGGAGTCGATTCATTTGAATTTAGAAATGGAAAGTTAGAAAAAACAATGACCAAAACCTCTAGGTCTAGAGATCACTGATTAATCAGTAAAGTTTTATAATTTAATATATGTTAAATGTAGTTGTAATTGGTGGTGGGTTTGGAGGACTTAAATTTCTTCAACGGGCTAGAAGTAGCAAAATTCAATTTACTCTTATAGACAAGCAAAATCATCATTTATTTCAACCATTACTTTATCAGGTAGCAACTGCAGTTTTATCTCCAGCTAATATTGCTTTTCCAATCAGAAGAATGTTTAAAAATTACAAAAATGTAAAAGTAATATTAGATGAAGCTGTAGATATAAATCGTGACGAAAAGACTGTGACCATATCAAATGGCGACAATATAAAGTACGATCAACTAATTGTAAGTACTGGGTCAAAACATTCTTATTTTGGTAATGAAGATTGGTCTAAATATTCAAATGGACTTAAAGGAATTAATGACGCTTTACAAATTCGTGAAAGATTATTGAGGGCGTTTGAAAAAGCTGAGAATGAAAAAAATATTGATAAGAGAGCAAAATATTTAAACTTTGTAGTCGTTGGTGGCGGGCCTACAGGAGTTGAAATGGCTGGCTCAATAGCTGAGATTGCATTTAACAATATGAAGGAAGAGTTTAGAAATTTTAAGAGTTCAGATGCTAATGTTTATTTAATTGAAGCTACTGAAAAAATCTTACCAATGTATAGTGACAGGCTGTCTGGAAAAGCAAAAAAGTATCTTGAAGACTTTGGAGTTGAAGTAAGAACAAATGAGAAAGTTGTGAAAATAGAAAATGATCTAGTCACGACGGACAAAGAAGACATACATACAGATAATGTTGTTTGGGCAGCAGGTAATGAAGCAAGCCCAATAATTGAGAAGCTAAATACGAAAACAGATAATGAAGGAAGAGCAATTGTTGACCCAGATTGTTCACTTAAAGACGATGGAAACGTATTTGTTATCGGAGACGCTGCTAATTATAAAGATAAGAAAAACAACACTCTTCCAGGCATTGCCCCAGTAGCAATCCAACAAGGGAAATATCTCGCAAAAGTTATAAAGAGTAAAACAATCAAGAAAGATAGGAAACCTTTTAAATACAATGATAAAGGAATGATGGCAACGGTGGGCAGGTATAAGGCGATAGGTAAAATTGGAAATATAGAAGTATCTGGTTTTTTAGCTTGGCTCTTTTGGAGTGCAATTCACATTCTGTATTTAATAGGATATAGATCAAAAATATTAGTTGTGATTGAGTGGATATTTTCCTACCTTTTCAATAAAAAAGGTACAAGATTAATTTACAGAGAACCAACTTAGAACTTACAAGAATAAAAGCGCAATAGCCAGAAAGCCACCAAAACCCGCAATATCAGTAACTAATGTAAGAAATATATTTGATGCTAGTGCTGGATCAAATCCTAATTTTTTTAAAATCAAAGGTATTGATGAACCAAAAAAATTCCCAATAAATATATTAGTAAAAACAGCAGAACCTAAAGCTAAAGAAAAATCACCTAAACCAACAAAGCTCAATATAAGAAATGAAAAAGTGCCAACCAAGATGCCATTTATGATTCCAATCAGTGTTTGTTTTCCAATTACATCAAGAACTCTTGCCTCAGAAACATCATTTCGTGCCAAAGCTCTTATTACAATTGCTAAAGACTGAGCACCAGAACTTCCCCCAATTAATGCAACTACCGGCATTAAAGCAGCCAGTAATACATTACTAGTAATTGTTTCCTCAAATTGGAATATCAAAAACGAAACAATAAATGCCAAGACCATATTTATTGCTATCCATGGAAGTCGAGACTGTATTGATTTTTGAATAGGTGTAAAAATTGTTTCTTCAGCCCCTGCACCAAATGATTGAGAAAAATCTTCAGCAATTTCTGTTTGTATAACATCTAGTGCCGAATTTATAGTTATTTGACCAATCAATTTATTATCTTTATCAATTACTGGGAGAGCTAGTAGTTCATATTGTCTTATTAATCCTGCCGCCTCCTCCTGATCAGATGAAGGATTTACAAATACTGGATCTTGAATCATTACATTTTTGATTAAGTCGTCTTCATTTGCAAAGACAATTTCTCTAAAAGAAATCACTCCCGTGAGTCTATTTTCTTTATCTACTGAATATACATAAATTAAATCCTCTACGTTATTGTGAAGCGACTTAAGTTCTTTCAGAGCATCTTTAACAGTTAATCCAGTTGATATTTTTGCTACTTCTTCAGACATCTGTCTTCCTACAGAGTCTTCTGGGTAAGACAGCCTTCTATCTATATTTAGTTTTGTAGATTTGTCTAAAATTTCTAAAATTTCATCAGTTTCATCATCAGTAGATCTTTCTAAAACATCAACAACGTCTTCTGTATCCATTTGCTTAAAAATCTCCTCAACATCTTTGTCATCCAAAGATTCAACAATTTCAATAATTGCACGTGGACGCAGGGATTCAAAAATTTTTACCGCTGTTAAGGTTGGAAGCTCGGTAATTAATTTTCCCGCCTCAATAGATTCAAATTCTTCAAGTGCATCAGCAGAATCGAAAGGATCTTTAGTGGCTATTTGAATCCACAATTGTTTGTTTTCTTCAAGATACCTATAAGCTTTTTCTGGATTAGAACGGGCTAAATCTCTAAGTTCTTTACCTTTTGATGGATTAACAATTTCATTATTCATGAACACCTGATATTTACTTTAATTAGATTTTATAAGTTTATTTTGACTAGCTAAGTTGTTTTTTATGCCAATTGATAATTGAATCAAATCTTTGAACTCTATGTTCTGGTTTGCCAGATCTAGAAAGTTCATGACTTTCATCTGGGAACCTTATCATTGATGATGAAACACCTCTCCTTTTAAGGTTTGAAAATAATTGCTCAGCCTGCTCAATTGGGCACCTGTAATCTTTTTCCGAATGAATTATTAGTGTTGGGGTAATAATGTTGTTTGCATAAGTGATTGGACTTTTCTTTCTGTACAAATTCAAATTACTTTTTAGGTCATCCAAAAGATACATTTCAGGAAATCCAATTCCAATATCTGAAGTTCCGACCATTGTTTCCCAGTTCAATAGAGCTCTCTCGACAACAGCAGATTTAAACATTTTTGGATAATGACTAATTACCCAAGAAGTCATAAAACCACCATATGAACCTCCCATAATTCCATAGTTTTTATTTTTTATTCCAAGCTTTTTTATCATCATTTCAAAGCTTTTAATTACATCATAAGTGTCATTCTCACCCCATTTGTTCCCACAAACGTCTCTAACAAACTTGTGTCCTCTACCTGATGAACCACGAGGATTACAAGCTACAACATTAAAACCAGAAGATGCAAAAACCTGAAACTCATCAAAAAACCCAAATCCATATTGACTGGCAGGACCACCGTGTATGTTTAGCAAAGTAGGTTTATTGATATCTACAAGTATTCCCCAAGTATCAATTTGAGATTTTCCAGTTTCAAATCTTTCATATACACAATTATGAGTACGTACTTTATTGTGAAAATTATTATTAAAGTCTGAAAATTTTTTATCCTCATCATTTCTAATTAAATATACTTCATCTTTTTTATCGAATGAGCTTACTAGAGCATAAATATCTTCACCATCAACACAGAAATCAGAGGTTAGGAGTTCTTTATCATATAAAATCTCAAAACTTTCAAAATCAGTTTTAAGTAGACTTTGTTTTCCAGAATCTTCATACAAAACATAAATTTTGTTATCACTAACTTTCGTTTTAACTACACCTCTATCAATAAAATTACTAACTTTGTTGGCAATACCTCTTTTGTTAATTTTGAAAATACTAATATTCGTCGGCCAGTCAAATCTCTTATCAAGACCGACACCGTATAAATTATCTTGATAAGAAAATAACTGGCTCCACATACCACCTGTATTTATAACTGTTAATTGTGAATCTGAAAATTTTATAATTTGATCTTCAAGCATCGTTCCATCTTGATTATGCTTGCTTGCTATAAAGTACATATCAGAGTTAATTTCAAGAAGAGAGGATATTGATAGAAACAGTTCTTTATCTCCATCTATAATTTTCTGACTTTTACCAGTAGAAGTCTTTACTTTATAAATATGAAATCTTTTATTGTATATAACCCCTGTTGTATCAAATCGAAAAGGTAATTTATCAATTTCTAGAGGATGATCAGTTTTATTTTCAATTTTTTTATATTCACTCGACCACTCTTTTGTTATTACGTAAATAAATTCATCATTAGAACTCCATAAATAGTTAACAATAGAATCATCAGTTTCAAATACTATTTTTTCTTTACCCCTATTTCTAAAAATAAGCTTATTTTTTTCTAGTTTTTTTTTCTTTTCTAATTTATCCAAAATTTCAGTAGATTTTGGTGTTTTGATAAATGCAAATGATTTTTTATTGTTTGAGTACTTCGGTGCTGAAAAATTCCAATACGAGGATTGTTTTAGTTCTCTCCATTGATTTTGTGAAAATTTCCATATTGAAGATTCGTATGAATTTTTATCCAGGTTCATTTTCGTTGACTTAAGTAGCAAGTCTGAGTTATTATTACTTATTTCAGACAGGCTTACAAAATCAGATATATTTTTTGGCTTCATTTAAATTTTCTATTTACTATTTTATTCTGTTGTAAGAAAGAGTACCAATGATAGAAAAAATAAACCCTACTCCAAATGTGTTAAGGTCTGCAAGCCCATAGAGATCAGTTGGTATAAATATCCCACCTGGATTCAAATCTAAATCAATAAAATAAAATCTGTACAACACTGATGAAACAAAACCCAAAGATGTGGGGATCACTATACCCTGGCTAGTTTTTCTTGATTTAATTTTATAAAATGCAGGGAAGACCAAACATACAGCCAAAAGGTCAGCAAATAAAAATACTGAAAATATATTTGTTACATAAAATGATAATCCTAAAGAGCCAAAAGTAATTATAAGTGTAATTATTTTTGCTTCAGACACACCTCTTTTTACAAGATCTAAAGCCATTGTTGAAGATATTGCACTTTGAAGAGTATCAATACTTGACGCAACAAGCATTGTACAAAGTACAATTACAAGAATTCTTGAAAAGGTATTAAATTCTATTTGCTGGATAAAACTTAAGGAAGGATTTTCAATCCCAAAGCCTGCTCCAGATGAACCTGCAATTCCAAGAACGAGTACTGTTATAAAACAACCCAATCCAGCATAAATGGATGATTTTTTAATTACATTTTCATCAATTGCAGAATATGTTCTTTGCCAGTAACCCTGAGAGAATATTTCTGCTGCAGTTACTGCAAGAATTACAGCAAGAGCAGACTTAAAACTGGCAAATGTAAATGTATTTAATCCTCCATCGTAAGAAGCTTCGATAATATTATTAATTCCATTTTGACTTATCCACAAAAATAAAACAATAATGAGAAGTGCAATTATTGATATACCTTGGAATCTATCAGTGACAAGAGACGCCTTAAAGCCTGAAAGATTTAAGTAAAGAAAAGTCACGACTGCTATTGCTGTACAAACAATGAAACCAGAAGTCTCCGATATTTCAGGAAACAAAAAATTTATTGATGCGAATTCAGCAATTAGAAAAGCTGACATATAGATGGTTGCAATTATTGAGACAAAAACTTGAGCAAAATTTCCATATTGTTGACTTATGTATTGAGGAAGAGTTGCTTTGTCTGGAACTGTTTGAACAATACGTGGTCCCACAAAATACAACAACACAAAAGGGGTAGCGGCAGAGATTGCATAACCTATAACATCAAAACCTAAGCCATACCAGCCAACCTCTGCTGGAGAAGCAATAATCCATAACCCCATACCACTTGCATAAAAACTCAAGGATAGATTGAGGGTCTTTTGAGATTTCAGCATAACAAAATAACTTTTATCTTCTGTTTTGTTTGCCAGCCTTCTTGTTAAGACAAGAAAGAGAAAAAGTATAAAGAATATAAGTATGTAATTAATTAAAACGTTTGTACCTAACTGCACAATTACCTCATTTCATAAATGGGATAAGAGTTCCGAATATCCCTTCGTTAGAATTACCTAACAGGTTCAGACGGTCGGTTTTTACACCCTCTCAGCATTTTGCTCCCGTTAATACAATCCTACTCTATTTCCAATTTATCATTAGTATTTCAAGAATGATTAATAATAATCAAATAAACAATAGACCATCCCTCATTCAAACTATAGGAGCAGTTTTAACGGCAGGAGTTATGTGGGGTTCTGCAAATGTAATTATTCGTAGTTTGCTTATTGAAGGGTTAAATGAAATTTTTTTAGTAACGGTCAGAGTATCAATTATTGGTACTCTACTTTTCTTTTATTATTTAATTTTTAATAAAGAAAAATTTAATAAACAGCTTTTAAAAGAAGCTTCTTTTACTGGTTTAGCCTCAATATTTTTTGTAAGCTGGGCCTTTATATTTTCTCTTCAATACATTTCCTCAGGATTAGTTACTTTATTGATAAGTTCTGCTCCAATTTTTACAGTTATGTGGGTAAAGCTAATCTTAAAAGAAGAAAAAATTTCAAAACTAAAATATTTCTCCGTATTGATTGGTTTTTCTGGAATAGCTTATTTATTTATTTCCCAGGAAACAGGTTTGTTGAATCAAGGAAATATTTTTTTGGGAGGTACATTGGCATTCTTAGGAGTTCAATGCATTGCTCTCGCTACTGTTCTCAATAGAAAATTTGCTCCTAAATATAAAGTAAGTAGCTGGTTAACCTATCAATATCCACTTGTAATAATTCTCACCTTTTTGACGTATTTAATTTCTGGAGTAGGTATAGATATATTAAATGTTTCACAGCTGATAAGACTTGGAGCATTAGTTGTATGCAATCTTGGAGCATTTTTATCTTTCACTTGGTTAATTCAAAGAGTAAGCGCATTACAGGTTGCATCTATTGATTATTTAGTACCAGTTGTAGGAGTAACAGCCGGAGTTATATTTTTAGGAGAAACATTTAATAGGAACATTCTGATTTGTAGTATTTTCATCTTTGTATCTTTATTACTTACAACAAAAGATGAATTTTCAAACTAGAGATTATCAAAAGCAGTTTTAACTTTTTTTAAATCTTGCCAGGTTAACCATTTTGGTTTCCCAGGCTCTTTCGAAGGGCTTCTTAAGAGATATGATGGATGAAAAATAGGCATAATTTTGATATTGTCCTTTATTATCCACTCACCTCTTATCTTCGAAATTGGTTTTTTTATCTCAAGAAATGCTTCCACAGATGTTGATCCCGCCAAAATTATAATTTTTGGATTTAACAAATTAATCTGTTTTGTTAGCCAAGGCATACATGAATTTATTTCATTTGAATCAGGCTTCCTATTTTGAGGAGGTCTACACTTAACAATATTTGTAATATAACAATCCTCCAAAGGATCAATTTCAACAGACATTAATGCTGAATCAAGCATTTTTCCAGCTCTTCCAACAAACGGAAATCCTGTAATATCTTCTTGCTCCCCAGGTCCTTCTCCGATTATTAAAATCTTAGCTTTAGAATTTCCCTTTGCTACAACAACATTATTTCTAGTTTGAGAAAGTTCGCAAGACTTACACTTTCTACATTCTTTATGTAGCAATAAGAGATCTTGATTTGTTGTCATACAAAAATTCTAATAGAAAGTTGTTTTGGGAACACCCCAGTAAGAACTGGGGAGTTTTGTATACGTACTAATCGAACAGGAATTAATTAGATATTTGATAATTATGAATACTTTTTTTAAACAGAATGTAAACACAAAGAAAACATATTTAAAAATGAGAAAACCCTTGAATACTCCGCTTGTTTTGTTGCCAAAACTCACTTGCTTCAAGGGCTATCTCTTTTTCTTCTTGTAATGATTATCTATAAAGACTTTCTTCACAAAAAGTTAATATAAAATTACACTGAAAATAAATTTTTTTCAAAAAAAAATTATCTTTTTTTTCCCACTTTAATTCCGATTTTTAACCTTAATAAAAATGTTAAATAATCCAACGATTACAACTATTCCTAATACTGCACTCAGAACTGTAGACAAGAAGTTATTGTTAATATTTTCTATACCGTAATCTTCTAAAAATAAAACAACTCCTGTGTCTTCATTAAAGCCAAATGATTCAGCTACAGACTCAAGACCATCAGGTGACGAAGAGGCGTAAGGAGTAATTAAAGTGAGAACTAAAATTAGTAGAATAAATAATCCATAGAATGAAGTTACTTTGTTGCTTTTGTCGGTATTTTTATTTACATAAACTAAATCAGATCTAACTCTTAAAAGCAATGAAACTATCAAAGCGGTAATTATTCCCTCACCAATACCAATTAACAAATGGCTTGAGACCATAGCTATTAATACACTTCCAAGAGGTACTGCAACAGTACCTCCCAAAGAATATTCAAGAACAAATGCAATTGAAGAAAATACAACAGATAATAGACCAGCTATGAATGATCCTGAAATTGTGGAAGAATAACTTTCACCAAATAATTTTTTCCATGTAGATATTGTTATCCAGCCAATAAGAGAAGTAACAACTGCCATATTTAGTAAGTTAACCCCTAAGGCACTCAGGCCTCCGTCAGCAAAAAGCAATGATTGAATTACTACAACTATTGATATGCATATAATTCCAAGACTAGGCCCTAATACGACAACAGCCAGCGCACCACCTAAAAGATGACCACTGGTTCCTGCTGCTATAGGGAAATTAATCATTTGTAATACAAAAATTAATGCCGACATCATTCCAGTAAGCGCAATTAAACGATCAGCTACTAAATTCTTAGCATTTCTAATATATGCCCAAATAGTCGCCAAGCTTATCAAACCAGATGCAGCAGAAACCGGAGCATTTATAAATCCGTCAGGTACGTGCATACAAAAAGTATAAAATTTAATTAAGTTAATGCAAACAATTTGCAATAACAAATATTAAATTATTTTATTATCTTTCATCCAATTGTGAATCTCACTCAAAACAAACATTCTTGTATCTTGATTTAGTATTTCATGAGCGGAGTTATTTACTTTTATGAATTTTACATTCTCTAGTTTCATTATTTTTTCATTACCATCAATTGGACAAACACGATCATTGTCGCCATGTAAAACGATTGTAGGTATTTTTAAATTACTAATATTTTCTTGAACATAGTCCTGTATTCGAGTTATTTCTGAACCAAGCCTAAAAGAGAAAGTTCTGAAGACAAGGGGGTCTTTAAAATAGCTTGATACTACATCCCTATCTGTTGATAAATTTCTTTTTGTAATTGGAGAAAGTGTTCTAAATCTTGGAGCTATCTTGCCTAGTGGTTTTGATAGCGATCTTATAAATTTTGGATAGTTGTCTTTGAAGAGAGGAGCAGTCAATATTAAATAATCAGGTTTTACAACTTCATTAATCACTCCGTATACCGAAATCAAAGCACCATAGGAGTGTCCAAAAAGAATTTTTGTTGAAAAGCTATTTAGGCTCTCAAAGCCTTTTTTTAATGCAGACTCATTATCTTCCCAAGATTGTATATGCCCTTTTTTTATTGTATCTTCTCCATGACCAGGGAGATCTATTAAGTGTGGAGAAATACCTAAATTTTCAAACCAATCAAAGTTAATCTGATGTCTTCCTTTATGTTCAAACAATCCGTGAAGTAATAAAACTCCGGCGTCCATAATTTTTCTCCTATATATAAACTTAATACTAATGAATTTAGATTACGTTAAGATTCCTTTTACAAACAATCCATCAATGACAAGATATGATGGCCCAATTTATAATAAAACTCCAGATAAAAATTATTTATCTGAAAAAGCTAAACAGATGGAATACTTTGGAAACAGCATTTATGGTGAAACAGAAATTTCAAAAACAAATAATCTACTAAGTAAATTAATAGATTATTTTGACTTTGATCAGCCATTAAGTATTAAAGAATTATCACTTAAATTAGAAGAAGATTTTGCAGTTATGTTTAAAGGAAAAATGGAACTTGGATCTATATCTTTTCCAAGCGGGTGGGATTTTTCAGAAAAACTAGGTAAAGACTTATCATTTATTCATGATCCAGTTGCTGATAATTCAAAATTAGTATCTTCGAGTGTAAAGTTATCCGATTACATGTGCAAACAAACTATTCAGAGATGGGTTTGGACAGTTACAACAAGTTGCGAGTTAAGTGAACACCCAAAACTTACAAAGCCTGAATTATCAACTGCAGAAAATTTATTTTTTAGACTTGAAACTCAAACTTCAACACCTCTCGACAATATAACTAGTCTTTTTTTAATAAAGGTTGAAGTCATTCCACTAAAAGAAGTTTGGGATAAAAAAATATTGGAAAGCATTAATTCAATGAGTGAAGATATATTGAAATATAAAGGTTTAGTGAAAATTAAAAAATTACTAAATACAATACAAATATGAAGAAAGCTTATATTGCAGGGCCTTTGTTTGATGATCATGAAAGAGTATATTTAGAAAAAATTACACAGATTGTTGAAAGTTTTGGCTTCAACACATTTCTACCTCATCGAGATGCTGGATTGGTTACTGGTGATTTTACATACGAAAAAAAAGTCAAGGTTTTTGATGTTGACATGGAATACCTAAAGCCAGCTGATTTAGTGGTTGCTCTTTTATCTGGTAGGGATGTTGATTCTGGTACCGCTGCAGAGATTGGATATGCGTATAAAGCCGGTAAAAGATTAATCGGAGTAAGCGCAAACAGTATTAAACCAATAAATAATTTTGTTTGGGGAATATTTAATTATGGTAAAGATATTGTTGAAGATTTAGATCAACTAAAAAGTCTTTTATCTAAAGAATATTCTGCAACTTAAAACAATTTTCTTTATTATTAAATTATATGTTAAGCGATGAAGCAAAAAAAAGTATAAATAAATACAAATCGTATTCAGGATTTATATCTTCAATGTATAAAAACCCTAACGTTATGAGTAAAAGACGAAGATTTTTCTTTCGCTGGCTTATAGACCTTCAGGGGACAATTGGACCAAAGGTTGAGGGTACTATTAAAGAAGAAATTGAACTTGGAGGGATTAAAACTTTAAAAGTATCTACACCTAAATCAGATCCAACCAGAATTTTGCTCTACTATCACGGAGGAGCTTACTCAATGGGTAGCCCAAAATCTCACTTTTCCTTAGTAAGTTATTTAGCTGATATAACCCAAACAACTGTATTCGTCCCTGATTATCGATTAGGACCAGAACATAAATATCCAGCTCAATTAGAAGATGGTTTAAAAACATTTGAAGCTTTAATTGGTGACTATGGGTATTCTGCTGATCAGATTTCAATGGGGGGAGATTCAGCTGGAGGAAATTTAGCCCTTATTACTATGCTAAAACTGAAGGAAGAAGGAAAAGAATTACCGAATGCACTGGCATTACTCTCTCCATGGGCAGATCCAGCAGGAACAGGAGATACGTATAATTTAGAAATGGCTGATCGAGACATTCTTTTGGGACCAATGATTAAAAGAGTCTGGGAAAATAATGATCATCTTTATGATGGATATTTAAACGAAGAAGATGCTGATAATGATAATCCTTTAATTTTTCCTATTAAAGGAAACTATGAAAATAGTCCTCCAATTATGATTCAGGTCGGAACAGAAGAGTTGTTATTGTCTGATTCTAGAACTTTAAAAGACGCATTAGAAAGAGATAATTGTATTCATGAATATTACGAATGGGAAGGAATGTATCACGTATTCCATATTGACGTAACAATGCCTGAAACTATCTCAGCATTTAAACAAATTGGAAAGTTTTTAGAAAAATACTCTTCAACAAAAAATGAAATACAAACAGAATCAAATTTAGATTGAGTCTACTTGATGCATTTATAATTGGGTTTTCAATAATTTTTGGCATACTTTTAGCATTGTTTTTTTCAGGAGCCATTAAAAATGTAAAACCTTTTTTTATAGTTTTTATATTTGCTGTAGCTTGGGTAAGTAACTCATTTCTAATTTATGTAATTTTTAGATAATCAACCGATTTTGTTTTCTTATTATTTATATAACTAACTAGATTGATTTTGTGAGAAACATTAAAAACTTTGATGATTTAGATATCTTTGTGACTGAGTTCATGTCAAAATGGGGAGTTACATTACTTAGATACTCTTTAGGCATTATCTATATATGGTTTGGTGCTTTAAAACCTCTAGGATTAAGCCCTGCTCAAGAACTTGTGGAGAATACAGTTTATTGGTTTGAAAATCCCAAAACATTTGTGCCAATTCTAGGTATTTGGGAAGTAGTTATAGGAATTACGATGATAATAAAACCACTTATTCGAATATCCATAATTTTATTATTTATACAGATGCCTGGAACGTTTTTACCATTAGTTCTTTTTCCCGAGGTATGTTTCACTACTTTTCCTTTTGGGCTTACACTTGAAGGTCAATATATCGTTAAAAATTTAATAATTATTTCGGCAGCTTTAGTAGTGGGCTCAACCGTTAGAAAATAATTTAGATAAATTTTCCTAATTCTTTTTCAAACAGATCAGGCTCTAAAAGAAAACAATCATGACCTTTTGTTGAGCTTATTGTTTTATGAGTTACATTGATTTGATTTGCTTCCAAAAGCTTAACAAATTCTGACTGTTCTTCTGGATAAAAACATACATCTGAATCAACAGAAACTACTAAAACTTTAATATCTTTGAGTCTTTCAATTTTCTCTACATCTATAGAAAAGTTTTGCCAACCTTTAATTATTGAATTGTAAGATTCATGAGTGAATCTCTCAATGAACTTTTCTCCTTGATGCATCATATAAGACTCTTGTGATGTTGATAAGAAACCATTAACTATGTCTTCACCATACTTACTTTCACCTTTAGCCCTTGATGCAAGAAGCTCCAAAGAGATGTAAGTTTTATGTGCAATCATTCTTGCTAAAGCCAAATACTCATCTCTTCTGTCAGGTGAACCCTTTGCCAGATTTAAGACGTAAGCTTGTTCAAGGTTGTGAAGTAATTGAATTGTGGATAATTTATATCCACTTGAAATTGAGATAAGATTTTCTACAAAATCTGGATATAAAAGGGAAAACTCTAATGCCATTAAGCCTCCAATAGAGGGACCAATCACGGCCTTTAAAGATTTAACTCCTAGGTTATCTAATAATTGTTTTTGTGAAGTTTCTATATCCTTGAAAGAAATATTTGGAAAATTCTCGCCATATTTTAATCCAGTTTTATTATCAATAGAATTTGGGCCTGTGGTCCCGTAACATCCACCAAGATAGTTTGCACAAACTACAAAATATTTTTCGGTATCAATAAGTTTATTTACACCAACAAATTCGTCCCACCAGCCAATTTCTAATTCATCATTCCAGGGAATTTCTGAGTTTTCTTCTTGCGAGTAACTTCCTGCCAACATATGACTTCCGGTTAGAGCATGAAATATTAATACAGCATTGTCGCCTTTTTCTGACAAAGTTCCGTAAGTAGTGTAAGCAATCTCTACATTCTCAAGCAGTTCACCTGAATCAAGTTTAAATTGTGGAATGTAAAACTTGCTTGTTTTATTTTGTACTTTCAAGAGCTTGAGATAGATCTTCTATGATATCATCTATGTCTTCAATACCAATTGAAAGCCTTACTAACTCTGCAGGAGAACCTGCAGCTATTAACTGCTCGTCATCTAATTGTGAATGTGTTGTGGATGCAGGGTGAATTGCTAAAGATCTAGTATCTCCGACATTCGCAACATGTCTAAACATTTTTAAATTATTAATAAATTTCTGTCCAGAATCTTTTCCACCTTTGATACCAAAAACAACCATTGTTCCGCCAGTACCTTTCAAGTACTTTTCTGATAGGTCATAAGCAGGATCATCTTTGAGTCCTGGAAACCTTACCCATTCAACAAGTTCATGGTTTGATAGATATTCAGCTGCCTTTATAGCATTTTCACAATGCCTGTCCATTCTAAGACTTAAAGTCTCAAGACCACTCATAACTTCAAAAGCTGTCTCTGGAGACATACTTGCGCCAAGGTTTCTTAGTGGAACTGTTCTTAGCCTTAATGAATAAGCTACATTACTTAAATCACCTAAATCATGTCCCCATCTCATTCCGCCGTAACTGGTATCAGGCTTGTCATATAATGGAAAATTTCCATTACCCCAATCAAAACCACCTTTTTCAATAACTGCTCCGGCAATTACTCTTCCATGCCCAGACATCCATTTTGTAAGAGAATAAACTACAATATCTGCTCCAAAATCAAAAGGTTTACAAATTGCTGATGTAGTAAAAGTAGCATCAACTATTAAAGGGATACCTTTAGATTTAGCAATTTCTCCTAATCCAGAGATATCAGCGACAACTAATCCTGGATTAGTTATTGTCTCACAATATATTGCTCGAGTGTTCTCATCAATGGCATTTTCAACAGCAGTTAGATCTGTAATATCAACTTTTTTAGAGTCGATACCGTATTCAGGCAATATATTATCGAACATTGTATAAGTACCACCATAAAGTTGGTTTGCTGTAACAAAATTATCTCCCTGACTCATAATATTTATAAGAGAGTACATAACTGCAGATGTTCCCGACGATAGAGCAACAGACATAGCGCCATCTTCTAGAGCCGTCAGCCTTGCTTCTAAGGCACCAACAGTTGGATTCCCGAGTCGAGAGTAAATGTTTCCAAACTCTTTTAAGGCAAACAAGCTAGCTGCATGTTCAGTGTCATTAAATTGATATGCAGTTGTTTTATAAATAGGAACAGTTATTGACCCCTCGGAGTCAGCATCTGAATCCCAACCTGCATGTATAAGTTTTGAATCAAACTTCATAATATTCTCCTTTGTTTGGAGAAGGGCTTTGACTACTTAGTTGCATTTCTGCCACATCTTCAGGCACCTTGGATAGTCATCCAGGTTGCCGAGGTCTTAACCTTCTCTTTATGCTTAAATGATTATATCAAATTTTATAAAATGAACTAAAACTTTTTATTTATTTCTTTGTATTTTAAAATTATTACTTGATTTTTATTTAATAGAATAATAATTAAAGATGATTGACGATATAAATTTTACAAAATATTCAAAAAATAAAATTTTTAAAAATCTATATAAAAGCAACGAAATTTTCGATGAGGAAATCAAAGATATTAACCAAATTATTTTTAGAATACCTAAAGATCTTACCAAAATAGATAATTTGATTCTTTGTTACGATGGGCAGAATCTTTTTGATTCTTCAACCAGTCACTATGGAACAATTTTTGATTTAGAAAGTTTAATAAATAGCTTTGAAGATCAAGTTAAAAAAAATTTTTTGATAATTAGTGTTACATCAAACTCTAAAAGACAATTTCAGTACAATCCCTATCTTACAGAGGGAGATAAAAATTTTGCCGAAGATCATATTGAAAATATTGTCTTAAAATTTATACCGTCAGTAAAAAATTTTTTAGGCATAAATTTTGATCAAACTAAATTTATTGTTGCGGGAGCATCAATGGGTGGTTTAATGTCGATTAAAACATCCATACTTTATCCTGAGTTCGAAAATATAATCTCTTTATCTCCTGCATTTTGGTTTGGATACCCTGGCATACTAAATGATATTAAAAATCTTGGAAGTAACTCGACAACTTACCTTTATACCGGTAAAAAAGAGGGACATATTTTTGGTGATCATGTTAAAAATATATTTCCAAAAAATCGAGATTTAGATTTTTCAAATAACGATAATTTTTATTTTTCAGGAGTAAAGAATGTAAATGATTCTTTTGAACTAAATAAAAAAAACGTAAAATTTTTTATAGATGAAAATGGACTCCACAATGAGACATCTTGGGCTTCTGCAATGCCAGAAATTTTTTTAAATCTATTAAACAATTAACAAATGAATTCTGGCTATACCTTATGATCTTTATTATTAATATATGGCAGTTAATTACAAAGCTCCTGTTAAAGATGTCATCTTCGCTTTTGAAGTTCTAAATTCTTACAAAACATTACAAAAAATAAATAGGTTTAGCGAATTTGGGCCAGATATTGCAGTGCCAGTAATAGAAGAGTGTGCTAAATTTGCGGAAGAAGTACTAGCGCCAATAAATTCTATTGGAGATACTCATGGTGCAACATTTAATGACGGCGAAGTTATTATGCCACCTGGATTTAAAGAAGCATATGAAAAATTTACTAAAGCAGGTTGGGCTTCAATGTCTCTTCCAAATGAAATAGGTGGCGGCGGTATGCCATATACACTTTCAGGTGGAACTTTAGAAATATTATGTGCGGCTAATATGTCTTTTGTCCTTGGTCCTGGACTAAGTATAGGTGCAATTTCAGGAATAAATTTTAATGCTAGTGAGGATCAGAAGATTAAGTTCCTTCCAAAGTTGGTATCTGGAGAGTGGACAGGGACCATGAATCTAAGTGAACCTCAATCAGGATCTGACTTAAATAACATAACTACCAAAGCAGAACCCCAAGAAGATGGAAGTTACAAACTGACAGGAACAAAAATATGGATTGGGTCAGGTGAACATAACTTATCTGAAAATATTATCCACCTAGTACTTGCAAGAATTCCGGGAGCTCCAGAAGGCTCAAAAGGCATATCAATGTTTATAGTTCCAAAGATTTTGATAAATAAAGATGATTCTTTGGGAGACAAAAATAATGTAAATTGTATTTCAATAGAAGAAAAATTAGGTATACATGGTAGCCCCACATGTGTAATGGAATATAAAGAATCTATAGGTTATCTAGTCGGAGAAGAAAATCGAGGTCTTCATTATATGTTTACAACAATTAATGAAGCCAGAATTCGAGCTGGAGGTCATGGTTTAGCATGCACAATAGGAGCCTTCCAAGGTGCTGCTCAATATGCAAGGGATAGAGCTCAAGGTAGACCGGTTGGGATGTCAAAAGAAGATGCTAAAAAGTCTTCAATTATAGACCATGCCGATGTCAGAAGAATGCTTATGACAATTAAATCATACTCTGATGCCATGAGGTATATGATGTATGACAATCAAATGATGCTAGATCTTTCATATTTTGGTGAAGGTGAGCTTAAAGAATTTGGAGAAGAAAGATGTTCCATAGTAACACCTATATCTAAAGCTTGGATCTCAGATTTAAGTGTTGAACTTACTTCGATAGCTATACAGGTTTATGGCGGTATGGGATACGTAGAAGAAACAGGTATTGCACAATATTTCAGAGATGCAAGAATAGCCCCAATTTATGCAGGAACAAATGGGATTCAAGCTTTAGATTTAATGTTTAGAAAAATTACCTTAGACAAGGGTAAACCAACCTATAAGCTTTTTGATGATATGTATGAAGTTTCTAAAGAATTAAAAAATGAAGATAACTTAAGTAATCTTGGTCAGATTCTAAAGAAACACATTGATGACTTAAAGGAAGCTACAGAACACATGCTTTCTATATTAAATAATGGTGAATTATCTGAAGCAAGTGGAGCTGCGACACCATATCTTAAAATTTTTGGTCAGGTTTTAGGTGGATATTATATGGGCAAAGCAGCACTGATTGCTAATAAAAAAACAAAGGAAAACAATGATGAATTTTATTCAGATAAGCTAATTCTTTCTAAGTTCTATATCGAACAGCTACTTCCTATAACAAGCGGATACTTAACGTCTATTAAATCAGGAAGTGAGGACTTATTTAAAATTAAGTCATCAAACATTTAATTACTCGAGTAGCATTCCTTCAAAGTTACTAATTTCATTTGTTTTTTTAATGATATTTTCTAACTCTTTTCTTAAAGTTGGAATTGGATCTTTTGTTAATTTTATTTTTTTGTCTTCTTGAAGCTTGATTTTGACATTCACATTTTCGTCTTCATTTAAATCAATAAAATCTTCTCTTTGGTGAGCACCTCTACTCTCTTTTCTACTTAATGCACTCATCAATGTAGCTTCTGAAGAGACAAGAGAGGCCTCTAAATCCAACGCAAGCATTAAATCTTGATACCCTTCAGAATCAGGACGTACATCAAGATTTTTAGATGCTTCTTTAAGACTATCTATTTCAGACAAACCTTTAATTAATTTTTTTTCATTCTTAACAACACCACCATATTCCCACATAATATTTCTTAAAGATCTTTGAAGAGGTCTTGCAACTTCAGATCCATTTCTTATCAATGAATTAAGGTTTTCATGTGCCTGCTGTATTGCCTTTTTAGACCTAACTTGAACTTCAATTTCTTTTGATCGTTTTGTAGCTGCAGCCCCAGCTCTTTTTCCAAAAATAAGAATCTCAGCTAGTGAATTGCCCCCAAGTCTATTTGCACCGTGTAGTCCTGCTGTAACCTCTCCAGCAGCATACAGCCCTTCAACTCCCGTCCAATGATCATGTGGGGTAACAACGATACCTCCCATTGAATAATGTGCTGTAGGTGAAACTTCCATTGGACTTTTTGAGATATCAATCATTAATGTATCTAGAAATTGTCTGTACATTCTTGGAAGTTTTTCAATGATAAAATCTTTACTTTTATGACTGATGTCAAGATAAACACCCCCATTTGGAGATCCTCTTCCCTCAACAATTTCTGTATAATTAGCCATTGCAACTCTGTCTCGGGTTGATAATTCCATCCTTTCTTTATCGTAATTTTCCATGAATCTATCACCGTCACTGTTAATTAGCTTTCCACCCTCACCTCTAACAGCTTCAGTTACTAAAGTTCCTGCCATCTCTTCTGGTATAACCATTCCAGTTGGGTGAAATTGAACCATTTCCATATCACTTAATTTACAGCCGGCCTTTAAACCTAAGTAAAACCCATCACCTGTATTTTCATTTCTCCTTGATGAGCTTTTTCTCCATAATCTTGTGTGACCTCCTGCAGCAACAATGATAGAGTCTGCTAAGTAAACGGTTCTTTCACCACTTTGAATATCAAATGCCATTGCACCAAAACATACATTGTCATCAACCAATAGATCAGAAACATATTGGGAATCTAAAATGGGTATATCAAGGCTTTTTGCTTTATTTATTAATGCAAAAAGTATTGATCTTCCTGTATAGTCGCCCGAGTAACAAGTTCTTCTGTATGTGTGAGCACCAAAAAACCTTTGGTCAATTTTGCCGTTATCAAGTTTTGCAAAATTGGCACCCCAATTATCAATTTCTTCTACAAGCTGGGGAGATTCTTTAGCCATAAGCTCAACAACCTCTGGCTCAGATAGTCCATATCCCTCAATATATGTATCTGCAAAATGTTGTTCCCAAGAATCTTCTTGATCGACATTTCCAAATGCAGCATTTATACCTCCAGCGGCAAGGACCGTATGAACATCAGTTCTTTGTCTTTTGCCAAGTACAGTAACATCCATTCCTTCTTGTTTAGCTTCAATTGCTGCTCTGAGACCAGCTCCTCCACTACCAATAATTAATACATTTGAAATCTGAGTTGAGTGTTTATTCATATATAAATTAAATTTTATATGTGGTTTGTAACTATCAATAATTCTCGTGTTTTAAACTTATGAAGTGGAGATAATAGGAACTTATTTTGAGAATCTTGTTTGGAACGAAATATCTAAAATTCCTTTTGGAAAAACTACTACCTATAAAGAAATAGCAATAAAGATTGGTCATCCTAACTCATCAAGAGCAGTTGCAAATGCTTGTGGAAAAAATCCTTACCCAATAATTATTCCCTGCCATAGAGTCATTTGCTCAAATGGGAAGTTAGGGGGTTATAGTGGTCCTGGTGGCATATCTGAAAAAAGAAGACTCCTAAAAAATGAAAACAACGAAACAAAGTTTTAACATCATTTTCTTTTCTAAATTGCGTCTGAGTTAAACTTAAATTTATGAATTTTATAAACAGACATCATAAAGGATGGTCAGCTATTTAGCCGGGTCTTTTTTGTATTGTTTAGATCCGGGTTTATCCCGGATTTTTTTGTAACTTAAAGTTATCCCCTTGACTTTAAATTATAAAAACTTAGATAATTGGTCTCCCTTTTATCTGAGTACGTACCGGAATTAAGGGCCTGTGGTAGTGGATATACCAGGCTCTTAATTCCAGGTTAATTTAAAAGTGTTGGTTTCTAATTAAATAAAATTGCAAAAAAGATAACAAATATATAAATATAAACACTTATTGAACCTCCAATTTTTAACAAATTATTAAGTGGGATTCCAATTTCATTACAGTATTTACAGTTGCTTAAAAGATTAGGTGGGAAAGCCTTCTCCCAGATTTCATTTTTGATGCATTGCTTGCAATTCACTGGTGGGCCTAGTTAGATTTGAACTAACGACCTCATCCTTATCAGGGATGCGCTCTAACCAGGCTGAGCTATAGGCCCTTTCGCTCTATCTACAATAGTAATAAATACAAAATATTTCTAAAATTTTTTCATTTACGAGTCAATACAAGGCATAATAAATGATGCGAGGGGATGTAGCTCAGCTGGAAGAGCACCTGCTTTGCAAGCAGGGGGTCGTGGGTTCAAGTCCCATCATCTCCACAAAAAGGTATTCTTATATTATGGATAAAAAAGATTTTGAAAACTTATCTGAAAAAGAACTAAAGCAACTTAAAGACTCAATCGATGATGCAATCGAAGAAAAAAAGGTTCGTGATTCATTTAAAAAAAGCAATCCAAAAGCAGTTGCTATTGCATGGATACTAATTGCCGTATTGATCTCAATATATAGATATATAACTTTTTAAATGGAATATTTAATAGCTTTATTAATTGGAGTTGTAATTTTTAGATTTTTAAAAAATTCGATTGGTTCACTAGCAAGTGTACCTCCAGAGATTGATCCAAGTGATGTTTTAGAGACGGCGCAATCATTTTTATGTAAAGCTTGCGGGACAGAATTAACAGTAAAATTACAATCTGTTGTAGCTAACGAGCCACCCAAGCACTGCAAGGAAGAAATGACGCCTATAGAATATTAAATTTTTCAAAAAAATACTTTTTATTCAACTAATTATATTTTGTAGTCATTAGAAAGCCTATACCTATACAGCCTAAGCCACTCCATAAGTACCATCTTGATACTGACCCGGGTAATAATGTTAGATAATTTAATACTATTAACAAAACACCAATGATCATAAGTGAAGACATTGTAAGGACAAACCACCTAGGTGAAGGCCCACTTACATCAGACATCTGAGAGGATATTTTTTTAGACTTAGTAGGTCCAAGATTTTTTGTTTTATTTCTTTTTTTAGAGACAGGCATAATTAAAAAATAGTATTCTTAAGAACTAATTTCAATTAATTTCTTATTCTTTATAGTGACCATTCCTTCACTTTCAAGTTTTTCTAAAATATGTTCAAGTCTATTTTCTTCTGTTTCAATAATCATATTTAAAGAAGATATATCAACATTTTTGTTCACTATAAGGTGTTTAATAATTTTTCCTCTAATTTCTCGATCTGAACCTTTGAATGTTGTTTGAGTACTTTTTTTAACTTGTATGAACTTTTTACATTCATTATCAAATATGCATATATTGCACGAAGGACTTTTAGATGTACATATCTCAGAACCAAAGTCCATCAACACTTCATTAAATTTTCTTGACTTTATGTTTTTTAATATATTTTTTTGGTTTTCAATTATAAATTTTTTTGGATCTTTAGTTCCAAAAAATCTACTAAACACCCTCAAAACGTTCGTGTCCTGAGTTATTACCTTGTCATTATAAGCAAATGATAAAATAGCATTTTTAGTATATTCTCCAACTCCAGGAAGGATGTCGAATTCTGGATAAATTGAATCAAAGGAATTTTTGGACAAGATTTTTGAGGCTTCATGCAGCCTAATAGCTCTGCTGTTGTAGCCTAACCCAGACCACATTCCAAGGATTTCTTTTTTAGTAGCTTTAGACATTTCATTTGGGCTTGGAAACTTCCTTATAAATTTTTGATAATACTTATTAGCTCTATCTAATTGCGTTTGTTGAGAAATTACTTCTAGTAGAAGAATTTTCCATGGATCTTCACTGTTTCTCCACGAATATTCTCTTGTATTTTTTATGGACCAACTTAATAATTTTTTTTTAAATATATGTTGTTTACTCATCAAAGGTTAGCTCAACTACTCCTTCAGGCTCAAGAAATTCTCCTTTACGGGGCAACTGCTTTCTAACCAATCCATTAGTGTCACCACTTACAGTTGCTACAAGTCCTGCTTCTTCTAGTGCATCAATTGCAGCTTGATAATTTAAACCTTCAACTTCTGGAACCTCAATTTTTATTCCAAGTGACACAATAAGAGTAATTAATTCATCAGGAGTGATAATTTCACCAGCTTCCGGTAGAGTTCCAGAAATGAGCCCTTCTTCAGTATCTTCAGAAAATTCCTCAATTGTTTTAAATTCTAAACCCAGTGTTTCAAGAATTTGAGTGGCATCTTCAAGTGATTTTTTAGAAAGATCTCCAAGCTCAATCAAGCTAGGGCCAGATGAAATTACGAGATCTACACTAGAACCGGGACTCATTTTTTTTCCAGCCATTGGATTTTGTGAAATTATAAAACCAATAGGAACATTGTCATCACTTACCTCTATTTTTTGACCAATTATAAAACCACTTTCTTCTATAACGTAAACAGCTCTATCTGTTTCTAAATCTACTACATAAGGTATTGGATATGCTTCTGGTCCAACGGAAACAATTATTGTTACTAATGTATCAGGATTAGTTGATGTATTTGCTGGGGGTTGTGTTCTGATGACAGCTCCTGAAGGGACGTCTGGATGAGCTGAATTTTCTATCCCAACTTTAAATCCTAAACTTTGTAGATCATTTAGAGCTTCAGTTTGACTGCTTCCAGTCAAATCTGGAACGTTAATGATCACCTGGGTACCTCCATCTACAGGTAATCCATCAAAAATTCGAGTTAACGTCCATACCGTTCCTATAACAATTGTTAAAGAGATTATGAGTGCTGGTAAGGTAAACCTATATTTTATTTTTGGACTTGTTAGGTCAACTAGATTTTCTTGTGTTTGCATTGCTTGAAGCTGTGTTTTTTGCTGAAGGAGAACCGCTCTTAAATCTTCTGCATTTTTAAATCTATCTTTTGGATATTTATGAAGCAATTTCAATACTGCATTTTCAATACCTTTAGGAATGTCAGATCTGAAGACACTTAACTTTTCAGGTTTGTCAGTTATGTGCTTTGTTGCTGTTGCAATTGGTGTATCACCTTCAAAAGGAGGTCTGCCTGTAATAAGTTCATAAAGAACAGTCCCTAAAGAATATAAGTCAGATTCTTTAGATACAGGCTTACCCTGAGCCTGTTCTGGGGATATATAGCTCGCGGTACCAAGAATAGATCCTGTTTTTGTAATATCACTTTCTTCATTTTGAAGAGAAACAATGCCAAAATCAGTAACTTTTACTTTTCCTTCGGGAGTTATCATTATATTTCCTGGTTTTATATCCCTGTGTACAAGGCCTTTTGAATGGGCTGCTTGTAAGCCACTTGAAACTTGAGCTCCAATAAAGAGGACATCATTTAAACTTATGGTTCTTCTTTTAGCAATTATGGACGTTAGTGTATTCCCTTCAATATATTCCATTACAAAAAAAGGCTCATCACCTATTCCCCAATCAAAAATTTGAACGATGTTTGGGTGGTTTAAGTTGGCAGCTGTTTGAGCTTCTCTTTTAAATCTTTCTACAAACTTCTCCTGTTGAACATAATTTGGTTTTAGTGTTTTTATCGCAACAGTTCTTTTCAGTTGTTTATCATTTGCTTTGTAAACATAGGACATCCCACCTTCCCCTAGAAGTTGAATAATCTCGTATCTTTCTTTTATTATTTGTCCTATTTCCATAATCTAAACTAAGTTAATTACAATTGCTGATACATTGTCTTTAGGATTTAATAACAACACCTCACTAACAAAGGTATCAGCACTTGTACCATCTTGCATTTTTTTCTTTATGTATTCTTCCCCAACTTCATTGTAAAGGCCATCACTACAAAGGAACACAACATCGCCAATCTGCAATTGAAAATCTACTTCTTGTATATTAAGTTTTTCATTTGATCCAAGTGCTTGTTTTAACACATTTTGATATCCTGGTACGTTTTGATCTTCTGTAACCTTGATCAAATTTCTATCTGACAATACATAGCATCTACTATCACCGACATGACCAATTTTCAGAAGTGCATCACTATTTATAGATATTGAGGTCATTGTTGTTCCCATTCCAAGAGATGATGGATTTTTCTCCTGATATTCTAAAATATTTTTATTTGCTTCTGTAATTATTTGATTTAAATCTGTAATTTCTTCTAAAAGAGTGTCGGCAGCAATTTTACTTGCAATATCGCCATTAACATGACCACCAAGACCATCACAAACTGCTGCTTTAAAAGGTGGCTTTGAACTACCCGAAATAGGCGGAAATATGGTATCTTCATTTTTTTTTCTATTAGGCCCACACTCACTTTTTGCAGACCAAACAATTTTAAAATCTTTCATTCACCAATAATCTTAGTTGTGAAATGTAATTGTATTTCTAGACTGTATAAAGAACAAGAATTAAAAAACATTGAGAACTCTATGAATATAACACGGTATTTTATTGTAATAATTCTTAGCATTGGAATTGGATTTTTTGGATTACGTTTCTATGACAATTTTTCTGAATCTTCCGACCTAAATACTTTCCTCGAAGAAGCTTACGTGATCTCAACCCTTCACAATGAATCATCAAAAGACTACCAAAGGCTAATAAATTTTGATGAGCTAAACAGAGACGAATTTGAATCAACGTTCATTGAGATCATTAGAAACGCTCAGGAAGCAAACAATATTTTGATTAACTCTGAGAGTCAATATAAAGGAAGCGAAAAAGAACTTTTAGAGATTGCAACTACATCTTGGCTTAAAGGATTGGAAACATTTCAAGTTTCAATATTAAATTTGGTTGACCAAGAATACACTCAAGCATTAGAAGAATCCATTGCTGAAAGTATCTCAAGCTTATCAGTTGGAGATAAAGCTTATATTAATTTTTTGATTGAAATAAATAGTAAATCAGAAACCGAAAATATTTTTTTGCCTGATTTTTTTAATATTGAGTACACAGGGATTGAATCAAATGCATATCAATTTGCTGAAGTAATTGTAGACAAAGCCTTGGAAAATAAAAGTGGCTTGTTTCTAAAAAGAGATATTTCAGTAACGGGTGTTGAGTTTGTTCCCGAATCAATTGCAACCACAGAAGAGGGATACAAGGTCTTACTAGACAAAGAGGTTTCACTACAGTTAGTGATCGCTAATGAAGGAAATGTAGAAGAGACAGAAGTCCTAATTCTAATTTTAGTAACAGATGAATTTGGTGAAACGGTATTTGAGAAAAGAACAAAATTAAATACCATTGGACCGTTTGAGAGTAAAAGCTATTACACAGAACCGCTAAAAATTGAAAAAGGAATTGTCTATGAGTGGTTTATACTTGTCGAAGAAACAGAAAATGAAGAAGATTTTGAAGACAACATATATTCAGTCAAAGCATTCATACCTCCCGAGGATTAGTAAATGATCGATCCCCAACTTTTAAAAACAAATATTGAAGCAATCGAAGAAAATATAAGAAAAAGAGACCTTAATATTGATTTAGATAAATTAAAACATCTTGATGAAAGTAGAAGAGCTTTAAAGTTTGAATCTGAAAAGCTACGATCTGAACAAAAAAAATTGGGCAAGGAAATTGCATCAGCATCCGAAAAAGACAAAGTTATCCTCTTAGAAAAGGCAGAAAAGATTAGCGATAAAGTAAAAAGTCTCTCTGAAGAAACACAGCAAAAAGATGAAGAATTTTTTGATGCATGGATAAAAATTCCAAACATAGTCAACTCTTCTTCTCCAGTGGGTAAGACTGATGAAGATAATAAAGAAATAAAGAAGGTAGGAGAGCCAAAGAACATTAAAAACCCGATGACACATTTAGAAATAGGTGAAAACCTTGGATTAATAGATGTAGAAAGAGCTTCTAAAATATCAGGTTCAAGATTTTCATATTTATTTGGAGATTTAGTAAAAATCCAATTTAACTTAGTTTCGTATACATTAAATAAATTATCAGAAAAAGGTTTCAATCCAACAATACCTCCAGTTTTAGTTCGTGAAAATGCATTATTTGGAACAGGATTTTTTCCTGATGACTCTGACCAAGTTTATGAAGTTCAAAATGATGACCTATTTTTGGTTGGGACATCTGAAGTTTCATTAGCGGCACTTCATACTGATGAAATCATAGACATGAAGAACTTACCATTAAGATATGCTGGTTATTCAACTTGTTTCAGAAGAGAAGCAGGAACTTATGGCAAAGATACAAGTGGTATTTTTCGAGTTCATCAATTTGATAAAGTTGAGATGTTCTCCTTTTGTGATCCAGAAAAATCAAATGAAGAACATGAACATATTCTCGCAATTGAAGAAGAAATACTTAAAGATCTTGAAATTCCTTACAGAGTTGTTGATGTATGTACCGGAGACCTAGGAGCGTCTGCAGCAAAAAAATACGATATAGAGGCATGGATACCAAGTCAACAAAAGTATAGGGAAGTAACTTCATGTTCTAATACAACCGATTTTCAAGCAAGAAGATTAAACATGAGAACAAAAAATGAAGATGGAAATACTATATTGCATACTCTAAATGGTACAGCTTTAGCAGTAGGAAGAATCTTAATTGCCTTACTTGAAAACAATCAGCAACCTGACGGAAGCGTAACGTTCTCTGATGATTTAGGAACGATACTTGGAGTAAATAAATTAAGCTAGGAATAAACTTGCAACCATACTTAATGCAAGAATCACATAAACAATTCTTTCTAATTTTTGATTACCTATAAGAAAATTCTGAAGACTTTCTCCAAGAAAAAGCCAAGTTATAACGCAAGGTCCGCCTACCAGTAAATAAATGAGATTTGCTTGTAAATGAGGTATCTGAAAAGCAGTCAAGCCTGATACTGCCATAACGACTCCTTTCGGATTAACCCACTGAAACAATGCAGCTTGTAGAAAAGTGAATGGTTTTTCTTCATCGCTACCTTCTTTTATCGTGGTTTTAGTTATTGCAACTCTATAAGCAATATATAAAATCACTATGTAGCCTGCATATTGTAGGTATTGAAAAATTACCTCTGGAACGTATGAAAGTAAATTACCTCCTAAGAAGAACAAAAAATTGAAACCTAACCAAATACCAAAAAAATGAGGCAGTGATCTTTTCCTTCCAAATCTTATTCCAGAAGCCATTAGCATTGAATTATTGGGCCCAGGAGTAATAGAAGTTACAAATGCAAAAATACCAAATTCAACCATCAGAATATTGTAGGTTTATTTATGCTTTATAGAAGAGAATTTAAAGCGGAGGGAGTGGGATTCGAACCCACGGAGCCTTTAAAGACTCACGACATTTCGAGTGTCGCGCACTAGGCCGGACTATGCGATCCCTCCTAGAATAAGTTTAGGGAAATGAATTATAAATCTGACATAGAAAAAATGGAAGTAGCCCTACAAGAAGCAAAAAGGGCTCTTGAAATAGATGAAGTTCCTATTGGTGCCGCTATTTTTGATGAAGAGGATAAGTTAATTGCAAAAGCTCACAACAGAAGAGAAATAGACCAAGATCCAACCGCGCATGCTGAAATTCTTGTAATAAAAGAGGCATCTAAAATTTTAAAAACCTGGAGACTTGAAGGAACTACCCTTGCAATAACATTGGAGCCAGATCCAATGTGTGCGGGTGCTATTGTAAATGCAAGAATAAAGACACTTTTATATAGTTCTCCTAATTTAAAGTCAGGAGCCGCATACACCTTATATAATATTCCTCAAGATAAAAGGCTAAATCACTTTGTTGAGATAAGAGATAATATTTTGTCCCATGAATCTGAAGTTATATTATCCTCTTTCTTTGAAAGTAAGAGATAAGTAAACTTATATTTTAGATCTTTTACATGGAGGGATCGCATAGTCTGGCCTAGTGCGCACGCTTGGAAAGCGTGTAAGGGTTTATCCCCTTCGAGGGTTCGAATCCCTCTCCCTCCGCACAAAAGATTTTAAATTTGGAGGGATGGCCGAGCGGACGAAGGCGTTAGTCTTGAAAACTAATGTATGTATTCCATACCGTGGGTTCGAATCCCACTCCCTCCGCATGCTTGGAGAGGTGGCTGAGTGGTCTAAAGCGCTCGCCTGCTAAGCGAGTGGGGGACGAAAGTCCCCTCGAGGGTTCAAATCCCTCCCTCTCCGCCAAGCGCCCGTAGCTTAACTGGATAGAGCGTCTGACTACGGATCAGAAGGTTGGGGGTTCGACTCCCTCCGGGCGTGCAATTATGTCTTTTTTAATTTGGTATTTTTAATAATTCCAAAGAGGTTCGGTTAGATTCCAATCTGGTGACTCACCCCATTTATTTAAATAAGTGACTTCTTCAACCGGCTTTCTTTCAGCAACACCCCATTTTCCAAGTGGATAACCTGCAGTTATTGTTGCATTTAATGTCCATCCTTTATCGGCTGGAATCCCAAGAACTTCATATACGTCATCTGTTTTAAAACTCATAACTGTGGTAAGGCAAGTCCCAATACCATGTCCTCTAGCAGCAAGCATTAAATTCCAAATAGCTGGATAAATTGACGATCCAGTTGGATCATTTCTAGAAAAGGCAAGTACTAATAAAGGTACTTTATGATAGTTTTCTGCCAACCAACTTGCCGAATTACTTATCCTTTTTACTGATTCAATTTGATCTTTATCTTTCAAGTTTGATGCACCTAAATCCTCTGAATTGTTGTAAAAAGATTTCACATAATAATCCCAAGTTTCTTTATAAATGTCAGAAAGTTTTTCACGTACTTCTTTATCAGTTACAACAACAAATTTCCAATCCTGACGATTTGAGCCACTTGGTGCACGAATTGCTGAATCAATTATGGACTTAATAACATCCTCAGGTATTGGATCTTCTTTTACTCTTCTCATAGCCCTTGTTGTATACAAAGCTTCAAATACATCCATGGAAATATCTTACTAAGATTATTTATATGGAAGATAAATTAATAAAAGAAATTAAAGATGATGTTGCTTATATTTGGATTAACAGACCGGATAAAAAAAATGCATTAGATTTTGATGTATGGTTTGGCATTCCTGACTTAATTGAAGAGATAGTAAAAAAAGAAGAAGCAAGGTGTATTTTGTTGGCAGGTAAGGGAGATGCATTTTCTGCAGGCATTGACATAACAGTATTAATGCAAGACATGAATTTAAACGAGAATCTATCTTCTACTGCAAGTGATAGAAGAGAAACAATGAAACAAATAGAGGACCTACAAAATGCATTTACCAGAATTGCAAATTCTCCAATACCAACAATTGCATTAGCCCATGGTTTTTGTATCGGTGGAGCTACGAGTATGGTCTCTGCTTGCGACATTCGACTTTCAACTCGAGACGCAGTTTTTTCTATAGGTGAAACAAAACTTGGACTTGTTGCAGATGTTGGAATCTTACAAAGGATGCCAAAAATTGTTTCAAAAGGAGATTTAAGAGAGCTAGCTTTCACAGGTAGAAAGTTTGATGGAGAACATGCGGAAAAAATAAGATTTGTAAGCAATACATATGAAAATGTTGAAGAACTCCACAAAGCCGGGTTGGAGATGGCTAAAGAGATTGCTTCAAATTCAAAAAATATTGTTCAGGGTACAAAAGAAATTTTACATAAAGGGGAAGACTTAACAACCGATCAAGCACTTGATTATGTTAGATTGTGGAACACATCCTATCTAATTTCTGACGACCTTAAAGAAGGCGTGTTGGCATTTCTTGAAAAAAGAGACCCTGATTTTAATTAATTTTTCCAAAAGTTGAGATTGCGAACCTATCAGTCATCCCAGCAACATAATCAATAGAATTTTCAATATCATCTTCACTTTGTATATAATTTTTTGGTAGTTCATTTTTATTTTCTATAAAATATTCGACAAGCGTTTGTACAATATTTTTACATTCTTTTCTTTGATCGTTAGTTTCTTTTCTGAGATAAACATTTTCGAACATAAACTCTCTTAATTCATTCATAATTTCTCCAATTTCAGAATCCATTACTAGTTCGTTACTATTTGAAGCTTTAAATATTCCAGAAATCAAACTATTGATCCATTGCTTTCCAGGGGTACCAAGTTCTTTAGTAATTTTATTTGGAATATCACTAATTTTGATTACATTTGCCCTTAATGCGTCCTCAACATCATGAGATAAGTAGGCAATCCTGTCTGCAAACCTACAAATCATTCCTTCTTGCGTGGAAGGCTTTTCAGTATATCTCCAAGGATGTTTTTCAATACCATCAATAGTTTCAACACTAAGATTAAGGTTTTCAATTTTGCTAAAAATTTTAACTGAGTTTTCAGAATGACTCCAGCCATCAGGATGCATTTCATTAAGTATTTCTTCTCCAGTATGACCAAAAGGTGAATGACCAACATCATGACCTAGACATATAGCTTCAGTCAAATCCGGATTTAGCCCAAGGGTTTTTGAAATAGATCTTCCAACTTGAGTTACATTTAAGGTATGAGTCATCCTTGTAATAAAATGATCACCATCAGGGTTTATAAAAACTTGAGTCTTATGCTTCAGTCTTCTAAATGCTTTTGAATGAATTATTCGATCTCTATCTCTTTCAAAAATAGTTCTAAACTCGTCATGCTCCTCATGACTTAATCTACCTTTGGAATTTTCAGAAAGCATTGCATTGGAAGATAAAGTTATTCTTTCGTTAGTTTCTCGCCATTTTCTGTCTCTAAGAATGAAGGAATCGTTCATGATTTCAGATTAATTGTTAAAGAGAATTTAATAAAGGAATTAAATCTTTCCATTCATTCAAATCAAGAACACCTGTTACCGGATCGTTGTATTCTCTTACAAATCTAATAATAACTTTATTCTTTAAATTTTTAACATAATTATCGAGCTGATACGGCGCATCATCAATGTAAACATCGCAATCAATTTTCCATTTATCCTCAATGAAATGTATTTCTTTTGTTGGAATTTTTTTTTCACCTAGCCACATCAATGTATCATGAATTGACCACCATGGCTTTGAGGATATGATAACTATTTCATGTCCCATCTTCGATAAGTCATATAGAATTTCTAGAGAATCTTCGTAAATATCTAAATTTCTAAAAATTGACGAACCGTTTATATCTTTTGCCCATTTCCAAAAATCTATCTCTTCTTCAAAATGAGTGAGTGGTTTTGATAAACCCCATTCGGTAATGTCTTTTTCAAGAATTTTTTTCCCAAACTCAGCTTCATACTGTGTCGTCCAACCTTTGGTGAAGTTTGCAACAACACCGTCTAAATCTACTCCAATTCTCATTTGACTAAGTTTAATTCTTCAGTGCACTATAGATGTGTAAGCTATTAGCATTTAGTAATATGGAACAAGCATTTTATAGAAAGTATAGGCCTCAAAACTTAGACGAGATGGTTGGTCAGGATGAAGCAGTAGCCCTTATTTCATCACAAATTTCGGATGATAAAATTGGTCATGCATATCTTTTTTCTGGACCAAAGGGTGTTGGAAAAACTTCACTTGCAAGAATAATTGCTAAAGAACTTGGATGTGACCCTATTTTTGATGTTTCTGAAATTGATGCTGCATCCCATAATAAAGTCGATGACATTAGAGACATGAACGAAAGCGTAAATTTTATAGCAACATCTCCTGGGAAAAAAAGAATATTTATTTTGGATGAGGTGCACATGTTATCGAATGCTGCATCTAATGCATTTCTAAAAACGCTCGAAGAGCCACCAGAGCACGTTATTTTTATTCTTGCAACCACTGAGCCTGACAGAGTAATTGAGACCATTAGAAGTAGAACAACTCAAGTTGTGTTTAAGAAAATTACGGATGAAAAAATAATCAACGTTCTTGAGCAAATCTCAAAAGAAGAAAAGATTAATTTTAAAAAAGACATCTTACAGATCATTGCATCCTATTCTGACGGGTCACTTCGAGATGCAATTAACTTACTTGAGCAGGCAAATAATACATTTGGTTCTGGTCTAACAGTTGAGAATATTTTTAGCTTAGTTGGCAAACTAGGATCGTCAGAGATAGATCAAATAATTGAATCGATTGAGTTTCAAGATACGAGCAAAATTTTGACTGTAATTAGAAATGCATATTCGAAAGGATTACAACCCTCCGATATAACTAATTCTGTATCTGAATTTTTTAGAAATTTGTTTTATTTGAAATATTTACCTGACGATGAAAAACTAAAATCTCTGTCAGAGAATTTTTCAAAAAATTTAGAAAAAGCAAATGAAAAAATTTCTGCAAAGCAACTTGTAAGAATTCTTGATCTAATTGACGAAATAAATTCAACATTACCTGTTTCAAATTCTCAGCATTTAAAACTTGAACTATTCATGATGAAATTAGTAAAGCCAGAATTTGGTTCAGACGTAAAGTCGATAGGATATAGGTTGGATCTTCTAGAAGGCCAATCAAATTTATTACAGCCAAAATTAAATGATGAAAGTGATTTAAACGATTCAAAAAAACATACTGAGGTTAAGCCTGAATCGAAGAAAAAAGAAAAAAAATCAATAAAAAAACAATCTATCGAGGATTTTGATATATTCTGGCCCAAAATTTTAAATTCTCTGAAAGAGATACTGTCTTCAAGAAAATTTTCTTACTTGACATCAATTAAGCCTGAGGTTCGAGAGAATGGTGATCTTATTTTGTTAGTTGATAAAAATAACGAATTTCTTTTTGATGAATTAAAGAAGTCATCTGAGATAAATGACTTGGTTAAATCTGAAATAGCAAAATTGATGGGAATCGAAATAAGTGTAATTATAGAAATTAGTGAAATTACAAACAAAAGTGAAGATGGTGGGATAACAGCAGCGCAGGAAATTTTTGATGTTGAAGACTTAAGCTAATTATCTTTTAGGTTTAACTCACTCAAAGCCATAGTAATTCTTCTTGAACCTTGATTTTGTGCACTCTTACACAATTCTATAAAACTTCTAAGTTCACCTGTTCTAAATTTTTTTAATTCATCACCTGAAGATATATTTCCACTTCTTTCTCTTTCTAATAATTTAATTTCGATTTCTTTAGCTCTTGCAAGATAGGTACTACTAACTTCAAAAAGAGTATCAATACCATCGGATATTGGAGGATTAATATGTCCCATCAAAACATTTATGTACTCATTGATTTCATCATGAAGCTCATTAACATCTGATAAACCCTTTTTTAATGGAAATTTTTGCATTTATCTAACCTTATTTATTTTCACATATTTCATTTTAATTACACTAACAGACACAATAAAAGATAATGCAATTATTGTTGTGGAAATAAATATGTATAAGAACTTACCAAAATTATCTATTGGTAGGAATTGAATAATTCCTAGAGTAACAAAATAAATAACTGAAGAAATTATCAAATCGCTAATCAAATTTTTATTCAGAATTTTTTCTCCATCAATTTTTAAAGTGGCTAATAAAATTAATGAATATAAAAATAAAGAAGAAATGATTATAGTTGCGTAACTAATTTCGGATTTATTTTCAGTATTCAAAATAATTAATGTAGCTAAAACAGTCGAGGAAGTTCCTACCAGAACGGGATACCAATAATTAGATTGTACATAAAATGATCTAGTAACGATTTGGTTTAATGACCATGGCAAAATTCCAAAAGCAACAATTGACATTATTGAACTAACCCGGAGAACATCACTACTATTAAATTCTCCTCTTTCATAAACAAGACTTATAATTTCAGCATTATTTGTAATAAGCACCAACACAATTGCTAGGTTCACAAAATATAATATTGCTATTTGTTGACGAATTAATTCTTTTAGTTCTTCAAATTTTTCCCTTACAAATAAATTTGACATAGTGGGAAAACTAGCAACACCTACTGCCTGTGCCATAACGCCCACAGGTAAAATGGCGATTCTCCTTGCATATCTAAATGATGCAATTGCTCCAACACTTAACATGGAACCAAAAATTCTAAACAACTGTTCATCCATAACTGCAATTGATTGGCCAACAATTAAAGGAACTGAAACTTTAAAGTAATGTGTCAAGTCTTGAATCTTTGGTTTTATTATTTTTACATTTAGACCAATTTTTTTCAGCCCATATACTTGAATAACTATATGTCCTATAAAAGAACCTATAAAGCCACCAATGGCAAATCCATAAATTGTTGATTCCGGGGTAGAAGAATTTATCCAACCAAAGAAAATTATTGAAAGATTATATATTACTGGAGCTAATGCAGCATATTTAAACTCGCCCATGAAATATTGATAGGCCATCATGACTGCTCCAGAAAAGAAGAAAACCTGACTAAAAATTATTGGTGTAAATACTTGAACAAAAAGCTCAATATCAATTACTCCAAATATTTCACCAATTTCATATCTAAACATAAAGAAAATAATTGAAAAAATACCAAATATTAGGGTTAGACCACTTAAAAGTGAGAGAAAGTAATTATTTAAATCAACAAGTTTATCTTTTTGAATTTTGGACAAAATAGGTATTAATGTAATTGCTAAATATCCACCTGCAGAAAGATAGAACAAAAAATCAGGAATTACAAAAGCAAGATCCAAAGTGTCTGTTGCTGACGAGACACCTGTCCATCTTGCAAGAAGAATCTCCCTAATAAACCCAAATATTCTGCTCATCAAATAGGCTAGAGAAATAATTGAAATTGGTCCCAGCAGTTTTTTAAAGTTCCGCATGTTTTGCTTTCATTTTTTCAATTAAGTTGTATGGAATATTCAACTGATTATTCTCATATCCGAATCCTATATTTATATTAGGTTTATTCATACCGTGATAATCAGACCCACCACTTCTAAGCAAATTCAGAGTATTTGTAATTTCTTCTAGTGAGTTTGAAGTCGATTTAGAGTAACTGGAGTAATATGTCTCAACACCATCTATTCCTAGAGACTTTAATTTTTTTAGAATTTCAAAAAATGATTCATTGTGCCAATTTTCTGAAAAAGAATAATTTTTATTACTTACCAAGGTGTGAGGATGAGCCAGAAATATTAAAGATTTAGATTCTTTAGCAACTTGAATAACATCTGTAATTTGGTTTTGATGAATTCGGGAATCACCAACTTTTCCATTACCCAAATATTTTTGAAAGGCTTCATTTAACGTACTTACATATCCTTTTGATTTCATTAGGTTTGCAATATGAGGACGTCCTGGTACTTTTGTCTCAAAATTTTCTAATTCATCTTTCTCAATCTCGATACCAATGTTTTTTAAATTATCTAGAATCTCATAATTTCTATTTTTTTTATCCTCTCTTATTTTGAAAAGCATTTTATCAAGAGGAGTATTCTTTTCTAAAAAGTAAATTAAAAGATGTATCCCGCTGTATGGATTCTGTGAATCAAGATCGTTCCAGCTTACACTCATTTCTACGCCAGAGATAATTTCAATTCCTTCAGCATTTACCTCAGATAAGTACTCATGATCAGTTACAGATATTGCTTGTAATTGCTGATCTTTCGATTTGCTAACAATCTCATCAATACTGTCTGTTCCATCAGAATTTTTCGAATGAATATGAAGATCAATGCTCATTAAATCTAAGAATACTAGGTCTGTTAAATCTTTAATAAACTCATTAGAATGTTTCAGATGAATTTAATAGTACAAAAATTTGGTGGAACTAGTGTTGAGAATCCTGAAACACTAAAGATAGTTGCACAGAAAATAATTGACTGTAAAGAAGCAGGAAACGAAGTTATTGTTGTAGTTTCTGCTATGGGATCAAGCACAGATGAATTGATAAATTTAGCAAATGAACTTTCAGAAACACCATCACCAAGAGAAATGGATATGCTTTTATCTGCTGGAGAAAGAATAACAATGTCACTATTAGCTATGCATTTAAATAATCTTGGTTACGAATCTTTCTCACTAACTGGCTCACAAGCAGGAATAACGACTACTTCCAGACATGGAATGGCAGAAATTGAGGGCATTTCAGGAGAAAGGGTTAAAGAAGGAATAGAAGATGGAAAAATTGTAATAGTTGCTGGTTTTCAAGGAGTAAATAAAGAAACAAAAGAAATTACAACATTAGGCAGGGGAGGCTCGGATGCAACAGCTGTTGCATTAGCAGCTGCTCTTGATGCTGAAAAATGTGAAATATATACAGACGTTGAAGGAGTGTTCACAGCTGATCCAAGAATAGTTGAGAAAGCCAAGCTTATAAAAGAGATTACTTATGATGAAATGCTTGAAATGGCCTCTTCTGGAGCGAAGGTTTTAATGGCTAGATCTGTAGAGTTTGGTAGAAGGTATAATGTACCAATAATTGTCAAACCTACGTTTAGTATTGGTGAAGGAACAATTGTAAAGGATAATGTTATGGAACAAGCCATAGTAAGTGGAGTTACACACAACGATAAAGAAATTAAATTTACTTTATTTGGGGTTCCGGATCAACCGGGTATAGCTGGTAAAGTATTTGGTCCACTTTCAGAAGCTGGTGTAATTGTCGATATGATCGTTCAGAATGTATCCAAAGACTCTAAAACTGATATAAGCTTTACTTCACCAAGCGAACAAAAAAACGATGTAGAAACTATATTAGATAATTTATCAAGTGAATTGAATGCTGAAGGATCTGATTCTGATTCAGACATTGCAAGAGTTTCACTTATTGGAGCAGGGATGAAAGCTGAATCTGGAATAGCTTCGAAAATGTTCTCAATACTTGGCAAAAATAAAATCAATATCGCAATGATTTCAACTTCTCCCATCCGGATTTCTTGTGTTGTTAGTAAGAGCGATATGCAAAAAGCAATTGACTCTCTCCATGAAGAGTTTATTGAGATATAAATGAATATTGCAATCGTAGGAGCTACAGGTCTTGTTGGGCGTAAAATAATCAAACTTTGTGAAGAATTTTTTGATATTAGTGTTGAGTTTCAATTATTTGCTTCAAAAACGTCTGAAGGAAAAATACTTTCAGTAAATGATAAAGATCTTGTAATTAAAGAATTAAATATTAAAAATATTGAACCATGTGATATTGCTTTATTTTCTGCCGGAGGGGTTAGATCAAAAGAATATGCAAATGAATTTGTTGACAGAGGTGCTTTTGTGATTGACAACTCTTCAACATTTAGAATGAATGATGATATACCACTAGTTGTTTATGGAATAAATGAAAATACGATTAATGAAAAAACAAAAATTATTGCAAACCCAAACTGTACAACAATGGCTTTAGTAATGGCTTTGAAACCTTTACATGATATTTTTAAACTTGTTGGAATTGTTCCTGTTTCCTATCAAGCAGTTTCAGGTTCAGGAAAAGATGCTGTTGAATCTCTTAATAACGAGTTATTAAACCTTCAAAATTCTGGATCTGCACCAGATGAAAAATATTATAAAACTCAAATAGCTAAAAATGTAATACCAGTCGCAGGAAATATGACTGAAAATGGATACACAGATGAAGAAATGAAGTTTTCCAATGAATCAAAAAAAATACTAAATATCCCAAATTTAATTGTGGAGCCTTCAAATGCTCGTGTGGGGGTCGAAACAGGACATGGTATTTTTTGTAGTGCTACATTTGAGGAAGATGTAGATGTAGATAAAGCTATTGAGTCAATTAATTTATTCGAGGGTGTTGAATATTGGGCAAACGACTATCCAACCCCTGTTGATGCTGAAGGAAACAGAAATATCTTTGTTTCCAGAATGAGATCAGGTTTATCAAGTAACAAAATTCTCAATTTTTGGGCTGTTGGAGACAATCTTTTAAAAGGAGCTGCTCTAAACGCAGTACAAATAGCTAGCTATATTCAAAAAAATGATATCTATTCCAGATAAGGTACCAAGAAAAAAAAGAATTGTTTTGGGACCGCTAAGCAGGAAGTTGCTTCAACTTTCAAAATGGGATATTACTGGAGAGTTTCCCAATTATAAAAAAATAATCTTAATTGGAGCTCCACACACTGCAAACAGAGATGCATGGTATGCATTACTTGCTATTTTGGCCTTAGATTTGAAAATTAATTTTTTCGGAGCGAAATGGATCTTCACCAGGCTTCCAAGCTTATACACTTTTTCTAAAGACGTTGATAGATTAGGAATACCATGGCCACTTGGTTGGTTACAAAAAATAATTCTCCTAAAACTTGGTGGAATCCCTGTTTATAGAAACAAATCAAAAGGATTGATCAAAGGGGCCATAGAGGAATTTTCAAAAATAGATGAATACGTACTTTGTATAGCCCCTGAAGCGGGAACAGAACAGGTCAAAAAATTTAGGAGTGGTTTTTACTACCTTGCTAAAGAATTAAATATTCCATACTTACCAGTAGAACTAGATTTTAAAAATAGACGTTTCCATGTACAAAAAGAGCAATTTGTAACAATGTCTTTCGAAGAAGAATCTGAAAAAATTATTTCACTCTTTGAGGGAGTAAATGGAGCGTTAAGAGAATTTACAATGCTAGAAGAAACGGAACAAAGAGACTGAGCATGTAATTTCCTACAGGAATTTTTTTTAACCCTAAAAGATTTATTCCAACACCTATTAGTAAAACTCCTCCTATCCCTGCGATTGAATCCGAAATCTGTTGTTCAATATTTGTGTTAATCAATAAAGCTAATAAAGTAAATGCTCCTTGATAAATCAAAATGGAGATTCCCGAATATACCGCCCCTTTGCCACCACTAGATGTGATAAATATTACAAGAAAACAATCAAGTGCTGTTTTTATTAACAAAAGCTCTAGGTTGGATTCTACAACATCAAAAAAAGGTCCAATAATTGCTAGAGGGCCAGTTATTACAATCAAAGTTGTTGTAAGGTAGCTCTCAATAAATTTTGTTTTGTCGCCCTCACCTTTTTCAAATCTTAAATAAATTTTATCTCCAAATGTTTTAATTCTGTTTTCAATTTTCAAGTAGCTACCAACAATTGCTCCAACTAGTACCGCAAACAATGTGAATATAAAATCTGGGCTCTTCAATGTTTCTCTAAATCCTAAGGCTAAAACTAGGAGACCAAGAGGAAGAAGGTTTTCTTCAAAGTTTTTTAACTCTTTTTTAAAAATTATTCGTGCGAGAATACCCGATATTATTACACCAAAGCCATTAATTAATGTACCTATTCCAGGAATCATTCTTTATTGAAATCATTATGGCTCTTACTTGGTGTGGGCCCTTCTTGACCTTGATACTTGCTACCATAACTTTCATCTCCATACATTGATACTGAAGGGGAATTTAAATAGTAAAAAGAAATCTGTCCAATTTTCATTTCCGGATAGATTTTTATTGGTAAATTTGCAACATTTGAAAGTTCTAAAGTCAAATAACCTGAAAATCCTGGATCAACGAAACCTGCTGTAGAGTGAATTAATAAACCTATACGCCCTAGAGATGATTTTCCTTCAAGCCTTGCAACAATTTTGTTTGATAGCGTAACTTTTTCATATGTAGTTCCCAAAACAAATTCACCTGGATGAAGAACGAAAGGCTCATCTATTGTCGCCTCAACCAGAGTAGTCAAATCTTCTTGTGGTGACTTTGGATCAATATGACTGTATTTGTGATTCTCAAAAACTCTAAACTCTTCACCAACCCTTAAGTCAATACTTGAAGGCTGTATATAGCTTGTATCTAATGGACTAATCTCAATTAATTTATCTTCCAAAGCTTTATTTATATCATTATCTGAAAGCATGATTCCTCTTGTTTAAAGAATATACTAATCTAAAAATTTTTGTTTTCAGTTATTTATCAATGAGACAATTGTCCAAAATGTAATAATAAAACCTACAATTCCCAAAAAAATTGTTCTTGATTTGTAAAAGTTTTCTTTATTTTTATTTTTGTTGATGTAAGCAAGAAGACTCCCAACAAACATAGCTGAACCTAGTCCTAACAATAAAAGTCTTATGGTTAAATCGAGAGCAAATGGGTCATTCATGACATTATTGTTATCATAATAAAATAATGGATACAAGAAAAATAATTAATATTTTTAATGAGTTTGATATTTCATCAACTAAAGATGAAAGCAAATATAAGATTTCAAAATTAGAAAGTATTACTAATCTAAATCATAAAGTGGAGGTCGATGATAAAAAATATATAATCAGAATACCTGGAGATAATCCTGATTTAATTAACAGATCGTCCGAGAGAGTTAACCAAGAGTTAGTTAAAAATATTGGAATAACTTTACCAATAATTCTTTTCGAAAAAGATACCGGAATAAAAATCTCTGAATTTTATGAGGATTTGTACACCTTTACATCATCAGATTTAAAAAATAAAAAATTTAGAGATGATGCTTTAGATCTTCTAAACCGTCTCCACAATTCAGATTTAAAATTTCAAGAAAACTTTTCACCATTAAATGTTTTTAAAACATTAGCTAAAAACAATGAAAAAATTGAAAATGAATCAAAAGCAATAGGTGAAGAAATAATAAAAAGACTTATTGAAATTGGGCTTGAAAGCAAGCCTTGTCATCAAGATTTGTATCATGCAAATTTCGTTTACTTGAAAGAAAAACCTTATTTAATTGATTGGGAATATTCCTCACAAGGTGATCCAATTTTTGATTATGCAGATTTAATTTGGCAGAATGAATTAGAAGAAGACCAAGATTCAATCAATGATATTTATAAAATAATCGATATAAAAGACGAAAAAATAAAAGTTAAATTTGAATTATTTCAAGTTCTTTCAATGATAACTTGGGGATTTTGGGCAAAAAGAAAGTCTCCACAAGGGAATAAAGGTGAAGAAGTTCTTCTTTTAGCTATAAAAAGATATGAAAATAATTTTTCATAAAAGCTATTCATTTATTAACCTACATAGGTTAGAATTTCGCAGTTAGGAAAAAAGGAAAAATTTTTATTTATGGGATCTTTGATTAAGAAAAGACGTAAAAAAATGTCTAAACATAAGTATAGAAAACGTCGTAAATCAAATAGACATAAAAAAAAGGCTTCTTAAAATTCTCCACCTTCATTATTAAGAAAATCTTCTATTTGCTCAACAAGATTATCTTCTGAGAAGCTGTCTTCAATATTTACTTCAGCCTCTTCTAACTTTGAAACATATTCTGCAAGATCTTGAGAATTTTCCATTGCTTTACTAATTTTTGTTTCAAACTGTTGACCTTCGGATTGTATTCCTGAGTCATCAATATCAATTTTTTAAGATTTCTGATGTTTTATTTAATAACGCACCTATTCCTTTTGGATAAGCACCAGAACTAAGATAATGAGGGACAGCAGCCCAAAGTCCAGAAGTTTCTATACCATTTTTTCTCAAGTCATGGCCAACTACACTTGTAATGCCTGTTGGCCCAGAATAGTTTGTTGGAAGCACATTAAATCTAGAATGAAACGTCGGATCATCACTTACGCCAAAAATTGGCACTGGCAGTGTATGAGCTACTTGGCCAAAGAATGCACCTAAAGTAACAGCTCTTTTCACTCCAAGATCCATTAAAGTATTTGAAATATTTTCTGAATATTTTTTCCATTTCATTGATGGTTCTTCACCAAAAACCATTATTATTTCTCTTTTTAATTTGTAATCTTCAATAGAGTAAAACGATGTTTGTGGCCAATGGAAGTTACGCTCACCTATAGCTTTAACCTCAACTACAGGTCTTCTCATTTGATAATTGTAAAAACCTTCAGAGTTTAATTCTGCAAATGGTTCGACATCATAATTTCCACATATATTCTCAATACAACCACTGGCAGTGTTTCCTGCATCACTCCATCCCTCGAAAGCCAAGATAGCTACAGGATCAGATAAGAGTGGTTTTCTATACCAAACAACATCTTCCATATTGAAAGATTAATATTTAAAATAATTTATCTTAAAATTTTTAAAGTTTTCTTGATGAATTTATTACAACGGACAAACTTGACATGGCCATAGCTAATGCTGCCATACTTGGGACAATATTCCCTGTAACTGCAATAGGGATCATAATTATGTTGTAAATAAAAGCTAAAAACAAATTCTCACTAATTCTTCTATTTGCATTTTTTGAAATTTTGAATATTGAGTTTAACTTTTCAAAGCCTCCTCTAAAAATAATTATATCACTAACACTTTGTGCAATTTGTGTACTCTGAGCAAATGTCAAACTTACATTAGCTTGTTCCAGCGCAGGAGAGTCATTAATTCCATCACCTATAAAGCCAACAGTTTTATCTTTCTGTTTGTTCTTTATATATTCTAATTTTTCTTCTGGTGACTGATTTCCAAGGGCAACATCTATTTGTAAGTCCTCTCCAATTTTTTTAACTTTCTCGGGCTTATCTCCAGATAAAATTTCAATTTCATACTCATTTGAAAGATTTTCAATAACATCTTTATTTAAAGTTTTATCTTCAACCAAAGTAATTAGATACTCCTTAGCATCAATCTTTAAAATCAAATCACTATCTAAATCTTTATTTGATTTTTCAACTTCCACATTCTTATTGTCTACAATTCCTGTAACACCTTTACCGGGAATTTCATTAAATTCATCAACAGGTGAGAGTTTTAAGTTTTTTATTTCTGACTCCAAAAGGATACTTTTAGCAATAGGGTGGTTTGATTTCTGTTCAACAGAAGCCAGTATCCTTATAATTTCATCATCGACAACGAGGTCATTCTCATTTGTAATTTTTTCGATTTTAAAAATCCCGGAGGTTAAAGTTCCAGTTTTATCAAATATTAGTGTATCCAGCTTGGTAAATTTTTGAAGATAGTCAAAATTTTTAAAAATAAATCCATTTTTATTTGAAATAGATGCAGTACGAAATAAAACAATTGGAGTTGCAAGACCAAGAGCACAGGGACATGCAATAACTAAGATTGCAATTGTTGAGCTAATTGTCACTGAAAAATCATTTCCAAGAATAAAGAATTTTATTAAAAAATTTATAAAGCTTAAAAGCAAAATTGAAGGAACAAAAATATTTGTTATCTTATTAACAATTTCTTGAACGTCAGGCTTCGTAGTTTGTGCTTTTAAAATTAATTTTTCAATGTAATTTATTGTTGTTTCACCATCTTCTTTTGTTACTTTAACTTCAATATCGTTTCCAAGATTGATAGAACCTGATATGACTGTATCTCCTTCTTTTTTTAAAATTGGTTCAGATTCTCCGGAAATAATACTTTCATCAACTTCAGATTGACCATAATCAATCTCACCGTCTAAGGGAATAATTTCTCCCTTTTTCACAATGATTACCTGATCTATGGTTATTTCATTGATAGGCCTACGGACGATTTTTTTATCGTCATAAACATTCACATCTTTTGGAATACTTTCAATAATTGAATCAGATATAGAGATTGAAGACTTTATAGAAATATCTTCTATTGTTTTTCCTATAAGTATAAAGCTTATAATGAAACCACCAGTCTCGAGATACATCAGTTCTCCATTATTAGGCATTACACCAATAACGAAAGATGACAAGCTCCCAATCGAGATTAGCGTATCCATATTAAAATTAAGTTTTCTAATACTCTTTAATGCTGATAAGTGGAATGTTCTACCAAAAATAAATATTACTATTGAACTAATTCCTAATGCTACGAAATCTTGATTAGCTTCAATAAGTGGGTTGAGGGCAAGAGTTGACAGAAGTGAAATGATTGGAATAAAAAATCTTTTAAAATTTTTAATATCTTCAACTTGTATCTCTTCTTGAGCTGAGTATCCAACTGATCTAATTTTTTCAATATAATTATCAGAATTTACATCTTCAATATTCAATTCGATTACAGCTTTTTTTAAGGGAAAGTTAACAACTACATCCTCAACAGATTCTTCTTTATTTAAAACTCTTTCAATCCTTGCTGCACAAGCCGCACAGGTCATTCCTTCAACGGATAGAATAAGTGTTTTTGAATCAGCTGACAACTGTGTAGCCTTGTTCATCAAGGAGTGACTTAACAAGATCTAAATCAATTTCTTCTGAAGATTCTAATTTAACGTCTTTAGTTTCTATATTTACTTCAACTAATTCAATATCATCGACAGTTGATAGGGTTTCGATAATTGTACTTTTGCAATGATCACAACTTATTTCAGGAACAGTAAATTTTGTAGTCATAAGTCGATAATAATTGAAAAAGGGTTATATTGTTAAATTGATTTTTTAATTAAGCAGTTTCTTGAAGAATTCTTCCTCTAACTCTTGGATATTTAACAGGAGCGTGATTAAAACAATGCTCTCTTTTGTTATATATACTCAATTGAGTTTTACAAGACTCTTCTTTACAAGTTCTACCCTGGTCAAAACTTTTTGAAGGTCTTATACCACCTTTAATTTGACTTGCTTTTAATCCGTCAGTCATAAATTTCCCCACTTTGTGAATATATTCACAAGGTTAACAAAATATTGCATAGCATGCAAGTTTTTACAAACCTTTTTATACAGATACATATAGTAACATTTGATTATGAAAATCAAACTAGAATTTTGTATAGTTTGAAACTATACACCCCGTGCAGTTAGTACGGTTGAAGACATACTTGAAAAATATGGTAAAGATGTAACATCAATTGATTTGATACCTGGAACTGGTGGAGTATTTGAACTTTATGTTGATGAAGTATTAATCTATTCTAAGCTTGAAACTGGTCGACATACTAACGAAGGTGAAATTTTACAGTTGATGGAAAAAGCGATTAGTTGACATATCCATTCGATCTATCTTTACTTGAATTAATTTTTATTTCATTCCTGTTGTTTGCAAGTGCAGCCATACAAGGCATTTTAGGATTTGGTTTTGCAGTTATTTCCTCACCGATATTAGTTCAAATCGAACCATTGCTTGTTCCACAAATACTTAGCCTTTTGGCATTACCAATGACTTTTAGAATCTACCAAAGAGAAAAAAGCAAGGTAGATTGGAAACCATTCAAATTTTTATTTTTAGGAAGAATTATTGGAGGACCATTAGGCTTACTGCTTTTGATAAATTTAAGTGAACAACTACTCTCCATAAGTGTCGGAGCAATTGTTCTATTTGGCGGGCTTGCAACACACTATGGTTGGATTGTAAAAAGAGATAATAAAACATCTTGGATTGCAGGGACATTGTCGGGAGTATTCGCAATGATTGCTGGTGTAGGAGGTCCCCCAATCGCAATTCTATACAGAGGTACCTCTGGTAATGAATTTAGACCCTCACTCAATGCTGTATTTACATTTGGAATAACAATAACTCTTGGTCTTCTGCTAATCAGTGGAGAAATATTTAGTGATCATCTTACTCTTATATTATATCTCGCTGTTCCGGTGGCAATTGGGTTAAGACTTTCTTCATTTTTTTCAAATATATCTGAGATGGCTATTTCAAGAGGGGTTACCTACTTTTCAATCATGTCAGGTTTATTTGTAATACTTAGAAATATAATTTAGTTTTGGAATTCGAAATCATAGTTAACATTGAATAGATGTATATAAGAGTTTTCATTTCAGCAGTTTTATTTTTTTTAAGCTTTCCACCATTTAATTTATGGTTCTTCATTTTTCCAGCACTATTCTTTTTTTACTATGCACTTTTAATTAGTGAAGCTCCATTTATAACTGGATTTATATTTGGTTCAATTTCATTTGGTGTTATTTTATTTGGAATCCAATCAATTGGTTATGAAGCATGGATTCCTCTAGTTATTTTGATGGGCCTTCTTTATGCTTTTCTTGGAAAGATATTTAAATTTATAGCTATCAAGACGAGTAATAACTTTTTCGTTCTAATAGGAGTGTTAAGTATTTTTGATTTACTGAGAGCCTATTTTCCATTTGGTGGATTTCCTTGGGGTTCAACCTCAACCGTTCTTTTAACAGGGTACAGGGACAGTTTATTCAATTTACTGCCAAGCTTGTTTAAAACATTTGGACCCACTGGATACTCATTAATCATTCAATCAGTGACTTTAATTTTTGTTTTATTAATTATTGATAACCAAAAAAAATATTTTTACTTGAAAGATTCACTAATATTTTTTACTTTTTTATTCATCCCACTGTCTATATATTTAGCAAATAGCAACTTAAATTTATTTTTAAATAATTCAATAAATGAAAAAGTTAGTGTATCAATTATTCAAGGTAACAGCCCTTGTCCTGGAGCCAAAAATAATTGTAACGACGAAAGAAAGCGAATATATGAAAGTCATTTAAATTTAACAAGAAGCATACAGAACGATAAAGATTTAATCATTTGGCCAGAAAGCTCAACTGGATTTAGAAATGATCCATTGATCCACGAACGAGTATTAAATGACATTTCTTACGAAGCTCAAAGGCTTAATTCTTACTTTTTAATTGGAGGAGATAGGCCAATTGAGGATAAATATTTTGAAAATTATGGTGTTTTTATAAATAACAACGGACTGATCGTTGATCAGTATCTGAAACAACATCCTGTTCCATTCGGAGAATATATTCCATTTAGAGACTATTTAGACTGGATTCCTTCTCTCTCACTTGTCCCAAGAGATATGATCAGGGGAGACAAAGAAAAGATATTTCAACTTGGCTCTTACAAACTTTCTACAGTAATTTCTTTCGAGGGTTCATTCCAGAGATATATAAGAAATAGCATTCAAGAAGGTGCTGAAATTATCGTAATATTAACAAATCAAGCTAGTTATGGCCAAAGTGGAATGTCTGAACAGTTTTTGCTTATGTCACGTGCTAATGCAATATCAAACGACAGACCAATTATTCATTCGGCAATTACAGGAAAGTCAGCATTTATAGATAATGATGGAAATATTTTATCTGATACAAATCTTTTTACAGCAGAAATTCTTAATCAATCAATACAACCAATTGACTCCCAAACACCATATAGTTTATTCGGCAACTACTTCAACTTTTTCGTTATTGGCTTTGGCTTTTTAGTTTTCTTAAGAAGAAAATATAAATTCAGTCTTTAAGACCTTCATTAAAGTGTAAATTTTTCATCGCTGCTGCTTCAACAATCCCATCTTGATAAGCTCTTAAATCAAATTTATGAAGTACTGCAAGTAGATGATCAAAAATATCTGATTGGATTTTTTCGTATTCAACCCAGTCTGTAGTTTTTGTAAAAGTATATATTTGTATAGATACTCCTTGGTTTGTCGGCGCTAATTGTCTTACCAAGAAAGTCATATTTTGTGTATCTAAGCTTTCATTTTGTCTTAAATAATTTTCTACATATGCTCTAAAAGTCCCAATATTTGTTAAATTTCTTTGTTCTATTTGAGAAGTATCATTTGATGAGTCATTATTAAACATTTCCACTTCCTTAATTTTTTCATCTAAATAACTTTTGATAGGTGGGATCTTTTTTAAATTCTCAATATCTTGGATGGATAAAAATTTAATACTTGAAATATCAACTGTTATCGATCTCATTATTCTTCTACCACCAAATTCAGACATGCCTCTCCAGTTTTTAACAGAGGTTGAAATAATTTTTGATGTCGGAATGGATGTTATAGTTTTGTCCCAATTTTGTACTTTTACAGTATGTAGAGCTATATCTATAACATCTCCATCTGCACCGTATTCAGGGACCTCAATCCAATCACCATTATTTATTATGTTATTTTGTCCAATTTGTACTGAAGCAACGAAAGATAATATTGTATCTTGAAAAACTAGTAAAAGTACAGCAGTTAGTGCACCAAGCCCACTTATATAATATGTAACTGATTGTCCAGACAATATTGCAAAAACAATTATGAAGATAAATGCATTCAATATGATCTTAATAATTTGTATGTAACCTTTGATAGGCCTATCTTTTAAAGCATCATATTTGCTAGATGCATTATTAAGAATTGAAAGTAATTCATTCAATGTAAGCCCTAAAAAGATTGCCAAAAATGAACTGATTATTCTTTGACCAACTTCACTGTTCATTAAGTCAATTGAAAATTCTGTAAAAACTATTCCATTAAGAAATGTAAATACAGCAACAAAAGATAGTCTGTTTAAAAACTTTTTTTCTAAAAAAAGATCATCGATGATTGTATTAGTTTTTTTTGCAATTCGCTTTAGAGCTGGGAAAACTAAGACTCTTAGTATTAAAAAAATACCAAAGCTGCTTCCAATAATTGCTAACAATCTTAAATTTTCATCCGTCATATAGCTATATTACCTTAGTCAGAATCCTCTTTCCTGACCTTTCCAAGGAGGAGAGACATTATTTTTAAATTCTTCAACGCTTGGTCCCTTTAGGTTTTTTAATTTTCTTAAACCCAAAAAATATGAAACAATCAAAAGTATTAAAGTTGTCTGATTAGAAGTTGATAATTTTATAATTGCAAGAATTTCAGGATTATTAAAAAACAATACCTGAAGACCTCCCTTTAGAGAAAGAAAAGCTACCCACAAAATAGCAACTTGATTGTAAGCTGGCTTAACAGAAGGCAATAAATACCATTCCATAGGCCATTTTCTAAAATATTGTGATGAGTAAATAGTAAAAGGTCTTCTAATCAATATTGATATAAATCCAATAAAAGCAATGCTTAGGTCTCTAATAATTCCTGGCAGAAAAAAACCTGATGCACTTCCTTGAAATCTAGCAATTAGTAATGCAACTATCGTTCCAACTACACCAATAAATGCAAATTTTAGATCATCTTTTCTCAGCACTCTATAAATGATTGTAAAAACGACTAAGAACCCCGTTCCTATAATTGCAATATTTAAATCAAAAAATCTATTTAGTAAAACAAAAAAAACTGGTGCAAGGATTGAATCAAATACATTATTTTGGGATTCGTTCAGTCCAAGAACTTCACTTTTTATTTCTGAGAATTGTTTTTTGAATCTCTTAAACAATTGAATTTATTTTTTCTTCAAAGTTCTCATTTGTTTTTTCAGAGAGAATTTCATTTGTTATGCTTTTTAATTCTTCAATTGAAACACTCTCAAAATTTTCTGAAAGCGTAGTTAAGTAATCATCTAGATCATCAAATTCAAATGATTGTGATTGAATAAATCTATATGCTTCATCTCTATCAACTCCTTTAGTAATGAGATGTGAAAGACAAGCCTGAGTTAATATACTTACTCTTGCTAAGTCAATATTGGAATTAATCTTTTCGTGGTTTATTTGAATATTGCTAAATAATTTTTCCATTTCAATAGTTGCAAAGGAAATGAGGTTGAAACCATCAGGAAAAATAATTCTTTCTACTGAAGAATTTGAGATGTCTCTTTCGTGCCATAAAGAGATATTTTCTAAAGAAGTGATAACGTAACCTCTTAAGATTCTTGATATTCCTGAAACTCTCTCAGAAGTTATTGGATTTTTTTTATGAGGCATTGCTGAAGAGCCCTTTTGTTCTTTTGAAAAAGATTCAAAGATCTCCCCAACTTCTGATCGTTGATACCCGCGAAGATTTTGTGATATACGATCAAAACAACTTCCAAGCATTCCTACAGCAATTATTACTTCTGCATAACGATCACGACTTACAATCTGTGAAGCAAAAAGTTCAGGTTTTAGATTCAAGCTACTTAATGCTCTTTCCTCTATTTCTTGATTTAATATAGAGTAATTTCCAACTGCACCACTAAATTTACCAACAGAAATATTTTCTTTAGCTTTTACAATTCTTTGTTTATTTCTATTAATTTCAAGAAGCCAATTTGAAAATATATTTCCCAGAAAAGTAATTTCCGCAAACACACCATGTGTTCTTCCAATTATTTTTGTATCCTTTTCTTTTATCGCAAGATTTTTTAAGGTTTCTATTAATTTATCAATTTGAATTAATAGAAAATCTAAAGACTCAATTATTAAAAGACTGTTTGAAGTGTCAACAATATCCGAACTTGTCAGTCCATAATGTACCCACTCTGAGTTTTTTTGAATTTTATTTTGCAAAATATCAACAAAAGATGCAACGTCATGATTTGTGATATTTTCTCTTTCTTCTAATTCTTCTAATGAAATATTTACCTTAAGTATTTCCGCGGACAAACCTTTTGGAACAATTCCTGCATCTTCAAGTTGTTTAGTAACGGAAGATTCAACTTTTTTCCAGGTAGATATTTTGTTATTTTGATTCCAAATATCTTCAATTTCGTTTATCAAGTATCTTTTTATCATTTATCTAATTATATTTTGCTTTCTTTCTGGTCCAACAGATATATATTTAATTGGTATTTCTGTAAATTCTTCAATGAAATTTATATAAGTTTGTGCACTTTCTGGAAGTTTATTAAATTCTGTAATTGAAGATATATCATCATTCCACCCCTCAAACGATTTATATATAGGTGTTGATTTTTCTAGAATATCCTCAACTAAAGGGTAATCAGTTAATTCCTGATCTTTAAATTTATAACCTACACAAATATTGACCTCATCTAAACCAGTTAAAACATCTAACTTTGTAATAAACAATTCACTCAAAGAATTTATTCTTGCTGAATATTTAAGTGAAACAAGATCTAACCAGCCACATCGTCTTCGTCTACCAGTCACTGTTCCAAATTCAGCACCTTTCTCGATTAAATAATCTCCTATTTTATTACTCTGTTCAGTCATGAAAGGACCAGTGCCTACTCTAGATATGTAAGCTTTTGTAACACCAACAACCTTTTCAAAATTTAATGGTCCTATTCCAGAACCAATTGAGGCATTCCCCGCGCTGGTATTTGAACTTGTTACAAATGGATAAGTTCCATGATCAATGTCTAGTAATGTACCCTGAGCTCCTTCAAAAAGAATATTTTTATTTTCTTTTATAGAATTTGAAATAAATAATGAAGTATCTGTCGATAAGGATTCAATTAATTCGCGAAAAGTTTCATACTCAGATAATATTTCATCAAAATTTAAAGCTTTTCCTTTATAAATTTCTTCAATAATTTTATTTTTTTCGTTTAAGTTTTCTTGTAATTTGGATTTAAATTTTTCCGGTGATAAAAAGTCTTGTATTCTTATACCTTTTCTTTGAATTTTATCTCCATAACATGGGCCTATGCCTTTTTTAGTGGTGCCTATTTTTCGATCGCCTAAGCTTTCTTCTATCAATTCATCGAGGACTTTGTGATAAGGCATAATAATATGTGCGTTGTAAGAAAGTTTTAAATTTGAAGTATCAATATTTTTCTGATTTAAACTATCAATTTCTTTTTTGAGAACTTCAAAATCAACTACACAACCTGAAGCTATTACTGGGGTACAAGTATCGTACATAACCCCTGATGGAACCATAGATAATGCAAATTTTTCATCATCAACCACGATTGTATGACCAGCGTTGTTACCACCTTGAAAACGTACAACTAGGTCAGCTTTTGATGCAAAAAAGTCTGTGACTTTACCCTTGCCCTCATCGCCCCACTGAGCGCCTAAAACAATGGTAGTTGACAACTTTGCTCCTTGAAATACAACATTGGATAATACAGGTATTTTGTATCTATATGAATATTTTTTTTAACTATAAAAGAATCAATTTGTAGGGTTTTGTAAACTATATTAGATTAATACATAGACAGAAACTTTAAGTAATTCTATTTATTGTTTTTGTCTGCTTTTATATAAAAGGAGAAAACATTGAGTAAAAAAGCAATCGTTTCTTTACTTGTACTTTCTATGGTTGCTGTTGCATGTGCAACAGATACAGCCGAAGAGGAAGTTGCAGTTGAAGAAGAACACGATCACTCTGATGAATCAACACTTGAAATGGTCCTTGAAAGAGGATTCGTAAAGTGTGGAGTCAGTGGTAGTGCTACAGCTTTTTCCGAGACAGGTGCAGACGGTTCAATAACTGGTTTTGATGCTGATTATTGTTATGCCGTTGCAGCAGCTCTTTTTGGAGATTACAGTAAAGTTGAATTCAAATCACTTACATCAGCAGAAAGGTTCACCTCTCTAGCAGCTGGTGACATTGATGTTTTGATTAGAAACACAACTTGGACTCAAAGCCGTGATACCGAACTTGGTAACGATTTTGGTCCTACTACATATTTCGACGGTCAACAATTAATGGGTAGAAATTCTGATGGTATATCAAGTTCTTCTACACTTGCTGATATTGACGGTTTGAGTGTATGTACAAATGCTGGTACTACAACAGAAAAAAATATTACTGAAGGTGCAGGACTTGTTGGTGCAACCATCACGCTTGTAACAGTTGAAAAATTCTCAGAAGCTATGGATAAGTTCATTGCTGGAGAGTGTGACATTGTTACAACTGACGGTTCAGCTTTAGTTGGTAGAAGAGCAGTTAACGACGCTCTTAATGATTGGTCAATATTTCCACAATCACCAATTTCTAAAGAACCATTAGGACCTGTTTACAGATCAAACGACAGTATGTGGGGAGACGTCATTAACTGGGTTGTTTATGCAACCATCATCGCTGATGAGTATGGCGTAACTAGTGCAAACGTTGATTCTGTTGACACCGATGCTTTTCCAGAGCTTGGAAGACTTTTTGGAGCTAATGACGGCGAGTTACAGACCGTTATGGGACTTAGCGCAGATGCATTTTATAATGTCATCAAGCAAGTTGGTAACTACGACGAAATTTACTCCAGAAACCTTAATCCTGTAGGATTATTCCGTGAAGGTGGAGCAAATGATAGATGGACAAATGGTGGTCTAATTTACGCACCTCCTGCTAGATAATTTATCATTATAAATTTAAAGAAGAGGGCTTTATGCCCTCTTCTTTTTATGTTTTGGGCAATCTAACTATCTTATTTCTGTTCAATTTGGTAAAATTCACTAATGTTGGGAAAAGTTCTAAAAAATTTTGATATTAGAACGTTTTGGCGAGATGTCAGATTTTTAAAATGGGCCGGGCAGGTTTTATTTTTAATACTTTTTGCTTATTCATTAGTGTTGTTCGTTCAAACTGGTATCAATAATCTGCAGTCAACAAATATACCATTTTCATTCGATTTTTTAGGTGACACTCCCGGCGTTTCAATCGCTGAAGGTTTTGAGACACTTCCTGACTCTGGACTCAGAATGCTTCATGTTGGTATGTTTAACATGATACGAATAATGATCGGTGGAATAATAGTTGCAACTATTTTTGGAACGCTCCTTGGTATTGCAAGATTATCAAGCAACTGGATTGTTGAAAAAGCAGCAACAGCTCTTTTAGAAGTTGTAAGAAATGTCCCACTTTTAGTACAAATCCTTTTCTTCCAGGCATTTCTTTTAGCATTCCCAAGGCTCGAAGAAAGAGATAGGGGAGAAATTATGTTTCATGTGAGCTCAAAAGGAATTGCTTACCCCTGGCCGGAACGTCAAGAGTCTGCTTTTATGTTCTTTGGGTTTCTTTTACTTACAATTTATCTTGCTCGAAGAGTATTCAAGTGGAGAGTAAGCTTGTTGGAGAAAGAAGGAAGAGATACAAATCCATTTCTTTGGTCGTTTTTAACATTCCTTGTTTTAACTTTTGGCAATTGGGCAGGTGGTTATAAATTAATGGGTATTATTGGACTGATATCTGGTTATATTTCTGCCATTTTTGATTCTATTCCAAGCATTGCATACCAAGGTTTATTTTCGGCAATAGCAGTTTTTTTTGCATTTAGATACATCAGAAAACAAATTAGAAATACTGACACAGGCGAAATAAGAGGAATTCTTTCCGATGATGATTATTTTCGAATTATATTATCAGGAGTAGTAGCAGTATTTGTTGTTTTATTAATGTTTATGCCATTTGGTCAAAATATAACTTATTTTTTAGAGGGGGATGAACTATTTTATAAATCAAACTGGGGTATGCCACAATTTTTTGATGGCGTAGCAAAAAGATTTGACTTTAACATATCAGGACCTCCAGTGATTATGAGCTATCCCGAAATAGTACAAGCTGGAACAACAAAATTTACAAGATATTCTCCTGACTTAGGAAAGGTAACTACTGTTGGTTACTTTGCAACTTGGTTTGGAGTAACTTTATACACTGCCATATTCATCTCAGAAGTTGTTCGTTCTGGAATAATGGCAATCTCAAAAGGACAGTCTGAGGCAGGTTTGTCTCTTGGCTTGAGAAGAAGATCACTATTAAGACTGATAATACTTCCACAAGCCTTCCGTGTTATGTTGCCTCCTATGGGAAATCAATATTTAAATCTTGCAAAAAATACTTCATTAGGAGTAGCAGTTGCCTATCCAGAAGTTGTTGCTGTTGGTCAGACTTTATATAACCAAGAGGGTCAAACACTGCCAGTCTTTCTCGTTTGGATGATTTTCTACTGCTCGATAAGCTTGTCAATCTCATCAATTATCAATTATTACAATAGAAAAATGAAAATAGTTGAACGATGATAAGAGATAGCAAATTTTTCATTGAAAATCCTTACGGAAGGTGGGTTAGAGATAATTTATTCTCCTCTTCGAGTTCTGCATTTTTAACTTTCTTCGCAGGTTTTATGGTTATTTATTCTTATAGAGGAATTGTTGGCTTCATATTAAATCCTGAAAGAATGTGGACATCAGTAACTTACAATATGAAGCTATACATGATTCTGGCTTATCCTGATGAAGCTATGATCAGAGTTTGGTTATCTGTAGGGCTTGCATTAATTCTTGGAGGTTTATCTATAGGATTTTACAATAGTGGTAAGACTATTTCTTTGGGTGGAATTTTTCAAAAGCTATTTACAATATCTGCAGTAATAGCTATTTTAATTGCTTTAGCTCCAACAAATACAAATGTTATCCAAAATGATGGAAGTATAGAAGTTGTAGAAATAATTCCTCAAGATGTAAGAATGCTTATTCTAGTCCCGTCCTTGGTGCTAACTTTGGCATTCTTTTTTTTGAGGAATGTAAAAATTAAGAATTTATTTAATACAGCAAAAGTAAATCTGACATATTTTGGATTAATTATTGCATCTTTATATTTTATTAAAATTCCAACAATATCACTTGATTCAAGCGGTGAAAGGATAATTCCAGATCCATTTCTTCCAATAGCCAGCACCACTTATATCCCATGGACAATCCTCTATGTTGGCATGTTATTATTCTTTTTTATTGGTTCACTTTTAAAGAACAGAGATATAAAAATTATGGCAAGACTTATCCCGATTTCATGGTTCTTGTGCCCACTTTTTATATTCTCGTGGATTTTTAAGAAGCCATTAGTTGAATTGAATACAGTTTTCAGTGCAGATATTCCTTCCATACTCGTTTTTGGAGTTATTGGATTTTTAATAATTAGATTTAGTGATAACGAATCTGTAGGAGTTTATAGAACTCCAATCAATATTGGGTTTTTAGTCTTGAGTATTGTAGTTTTTCTTTTACCCCTTGTATTTATCTTCAAAGCAACAATGGTACTTCTACTTTTACTTCTTATTGTTTCACCAGCTATCGCAACAACGAAAGAAGGTAAAAGACAGCTTTTTATTGTTTGGGTGGTTTCATTATTTGTTTTAACTTTTTTGATTAGGGGAGCAAGCTCTGACACGATGCTAGTAACTCCTACTGGAAGTATCTTTGGAGGATTTTCTTTGACATGGTTGCTTGCAATTTTTGGAACTTATGCATCATTTCCGCTTGGACTTGCTTTAGCTTTAGGAAGGACATCAACCTTACCCGTAATTAGAATTATATGTACAGGAATAATTGAGATAGTTCGTTCGGTTCCTTATATTACTTGGTTATTTTTTGCTAGCGTTATGCTTACAGTTTTTCTTCCAGCGGGAGTTGAATTTAACTTGATAATAAGGGTTTTGATATTAACTGCATTCTTTAGTGGGGCCTATTTTGCAGAATATATAAGAGGTGGTTTGCAATCAATACCAAAAGGACAATATGAAGCCGCCAATGCTATTGGAATGAATCCATTTCAAAGAATATTTTTAGTAATAGTCCCACAAGCTCTTCGTACAATAATCCCTACCCTTGTAGGAAGTGTTATAACATCATTTAAAGACTCAAGTTTGGTAGCGATTATTGGATTATTTGATATTCTAAGAATCGGAACCTCAGTTATCCCAGCTCAATCACAACCAGTTGTATTTATAGGTAGAAACCTAGAACAATTAGTTTTCTTGTCTTTCTTCTTTTGGGTATTTACTTTTGTATTTTCAAGAAGATCGATGAAATTTGAGAAGCGTTTAGGTTTAGGAGAAAGGTAATATAAACATATGAGCATAATCAAAACTGTAGATGTTAAAAAGTGGTTTGGAGATTTCCAAGCTCTAAAAGGGATATCTATGGAAGTCGCTGAAGGAGAAGTATTAGTAATATGTGGACCTTCAGGATCAGGTAAATCGACTTTTATTAGGTGCATAAATCGGCTTGAACAACATCAAGAAGGCGAAATAGTTGTTGATGGAATTGAGCTAACAAATGACCTAAAAAACATTGAAGCAATTAGGTCTGAGGTAGGCATGGTTTTTCAAAGTTTTAATTTGTTTCCACATTTAACAGTAATGCAAAATATCACTCTTGCCCCGATATGGGTAAGAAAAAAAAGTCGTAGTGAATCAGAAGAAAAAGCTATGGAGCTATTAGAAAGAGTAGGCATACCAGAACAGGCACAAAAATTTCCAGGGCAATTATCTGGTGGCCAGCAGCAGAGAGTAGCTATTGCAAGAGCTCTTGCTATGGAACCTAAAATTATGCTTTTTGACGAGCCAACTTCTGCCTTGGATCCAGAAATGATTAAAGAGGTTCTTGATGCAATGAAAGAGCTTGCAGAATCAGGAATGACAATGATCGTTGTAACACATGAGATGGGATTCGCTAAAGAAGTAGCTGATAGGGTAATGTTATTTGATGAGGGGTTGATGGTTGAAGAGAATACTCCAAACGAATTTTTTGATAATCCAAAAAATGATAGAACGAAACTATTTCTAAGTCAGATTCTTTAAAGTTTCTCCCAAAGATTATTTTCAGCTAAATCAATAATTGTAGCTCCCATGCCATAAGCTCCATCAAATATGGCCTTGTGCCCACTTTCTGTTGTGGTTGCAGCTGCGAATTCTGGTTGATGATTCACAGCTCCATTTGCTTCGATTGATATCATTGGATGAATTGAAGGCATAGCAAAAGATATATTACCCATATCCGTTGACCCTAAGCCTAAATTTCCAGGATCCTGGAGAGGCATATCTCTTCCAATTTCAGTACAGTTATTCATAAATAGTTCATACATTGTTTGATTATTAAGAATTTCTTTATACCTAAAGTCGGGAGAGGTGATATCTGATTTGCACTTAGTTGATATTGCTGCAGCATTTACGAAGTTTAAAAAGTCTTGTTCTAATTTGTTTAGCCCCTCATCATTCAATGATCGAAGATACCATTCAGATGAGGTATATGATGGAATTATATTTGGCTTAAATCCACCATCTTTAATCACTCCATGCATACGATCAGTTCTCAACATTTGCTGTCGATACGTAGAAGCGTTTACAAACAACTGTATTTGAGCATCCAATGCATTAATACCTTCTTCCGGAGCACCTGCAGCGTGTGCATCTTTCCCAAAAAATTCAACTTTATATTGTTGAATAGTAGAAAAGGTAGGGTTTGCTACATCATATGGACCGGGATGAATCATCATAGAACATTTAGCGTCCTCAAAAGCACCTCTCTCTAATAATATAATTTTTTCCACCTCCACCCTCTTCAGCAGGAGTACCTAGCAACTTAACCCTGATTCCTAATTCTTCGACTAGGTTTCTCAAGCCTAACCCAGCGCCAATAGAGCAAGTTGCAATTATATTGTGCCCACAGGCGTGCCCAATTTCAGGAAGAGCATCATATTCAACACAAAGAACAATCAAAGGTCCCTCTTTTCCAAAAGTTATTTCAAATGCTGTATCTAATTCAGAGGTAGGATACAAAACATTTTCATCAAATTGCTTTATATAATTTACAAGGTGCTTTGAAGTTTCGAATTCTTCAAATCCTGTTTCAGGATTTTCATACATCCAATCATTAACTTCAATTAGACCAGAGTGAAGAGATTCAAGTTCTGATTTAAAATTATTTTTTAAAGTCATGAATCAATCTTACTAAAATACTCCAAATTATACGAAGAAGATACGTTCCAAATTAACCACCCTAAATCTTTATCCTCAGCAGCACGTATATTCTCTCTAACCTCAAAGTCTGTATGCCAGAAGCCTTGCAAGAAAGGCCTTAACTTATAAGGTTGAACATCTCTATCAAGAGCATCTTGCAATGCTGAAGAAATTACTCCATAAGGATTTCTATTTGGGTTCGAAAACCCAAATGAACCTGAGTTGTAATGAGACGGATAAACCATTGGGGATATAAAATCTAAATTTTCAATCATTGTTTCAAGGTTTTGGCCAATCCCACCATCAAATTTGTTAGTTAAGATAAAGCCAAAAACATCTGCTGACAGGAAACAACCTAGAGAATTTATTTCTGGCTTTGCCAAGCTTAGAAATGAATTAATATTTTTTATCCTATTTTCATATGTACTCTCATTTTTAAATTTCATGTATTGGTGACTTGAGTCAGGGTATCTTATGTAGTCAAATTGAATTTCATCAAAACCCAGCTCACAGGCTTCTCTTGAAATATCAATAATATAGTTTTGGGCTTTTTTACTACTAGGATCAATAAAGTACTGACCATCTTGAGAGTAAATAGTATTTTTAGCAGTATCAAAAACAGCTTCTTCAGGATATTTTTTTGCAAATAATGGGTCTTGAAATACAACAACTCTTCCAATTAGATATAGATTTTTATCACTCTTAAATTCTTCAAGAGAAGCTTTGTTATATTTACTTCTTACATTATTCATTTCAATAGCAAGGGGATTATTTGTCTCAAAGAGTATATGACCATTATCCGTTTTTATATCTATCACAAGAGTATTCACATTTGTATTTTTAAAAACTGACTCTATCAGATCCATCTTGTTTTTATTATTAAAGTGATATCCGTTTAAATATATTCCTTTAATTCCCCCGTGCCTATCACTAAATTCAGCATATTGATTTTGTTTAATTAAAAATCTCAACTCTTTATTTAATTGAACTAGCTCTTTTTCTAAATCAAGAATAAAATTTGATCTGTATTCTTCTTCTTTAATAAGAATTTTTTCATTTGATTCCTTAGTGTTATCTTTTGCAATTATTTTGGAAATTTTAAGATCAATATTTTCTTTATATATAGTTGTATTTGTCGGCAAGTTATTTGATAATAAATATTGATCTTCTATTTCATTGGAAATGTCGTTTGAAATAAAATTAATTAAAGCAAATATAAATATAGATATAAGAAAAAAATTTGTTACCCTGTTCATCTTCTTATTTTAAGATTACTAATTCTATTCTCTTAAAGCTAGTTTTATACTATCTATATGGAAAACTCAGCCACTTCTTATTCAAAAGTTGAAAAGTTTTATGAAATACCAGTCTTTATTGCTCTAGTTTCTTTAATCCCTGTAATCATAATTGAATATAGAGACTCACCTTTAAAGGAGTTAGCAAACTTTGTAAATTGGGGAATATGGATAATATTTTTACTCGAATATGTCCATCTTTTTTGTACTTTCGGGAAACAAAAAAGAATACTTTTTAAATCATAAAATTGAGTTATTTATTGTATTAGCTTCAATTCCTTTTGTACCTCGTGGACTTGAGTCATCAAGATTTTTAAGATTTATTAGACTTCCAAGATTGTTAAGACTATTCCAATTATTTAGGCTTGCCGCAGTTCTCGCAAAGTTCGGAACAGCTATAAAAACAATATTTAATAGTCGAGGACTTAGATTTATCGTGTATGCGACTATATTTTTAATCATTTTTTTTGGGTTTCTTTTTTATATAGCTGAACCAGAAGTCGAAACCTTCACTGATGGCATTTGGTGGGCTCTAGTTACAATAACAACTGTTGGGTATGGGGACATAACACCATATACTGCACTTGGAAGAATTGTCGCAAGTTCTCTTATGATTCTTGGTATAGGATTTATAGCAACTATTACTGCAGCTGTATCTACTTATTTCTTATCCAACTTTGGTGACAAAGAAACTACACTTGACGATATTGTCAAAAAGCTTGATAATATCGAGAAAGAATTAGAAAAAATTAAGGATAATAAAAAATGAACGAAAATCTAAAAGCCTTATCTGAAGATTTTTTTCAAAACTCTTTATCCACCTCCCCAACATCAGCAATGATGAGGGGATATAAGGAATATTTTGATCAATTAGAAGAGCTTACAGACGAAACTTTTGAAGAGGAAGCTCATAGAGTTGACGGTTTCATTTCAAGATTAAAGAATATAGATCCAAGCTCCTTATCAAATCGAGAAAAGGTAACACACGGAATGCTGGATTTTGCTTTAAGCTCAAGCAAAGACTCCCTTTTAGACAGAAGTTGGGAATTTGGTGCTGGCGTGTCAGGATATACGGGATATTTGATAGATTATAATCAACAGATGTTTGTACCTGATTTAGAGGCAGCAGACATGCTTTTAAAAAGACTAGAACTTTATGAAAGATTATATATTCAAATTGCGGCGGTCCAAAAAGAGGGTCTAAATAACAATAGAGTTGCTACAGAAAGAAACTTGTTAAGAACTATTGATCAATTACAAAACTATTTGAAGACATCAGCTGACAGTGACCCATTGTTATTAATAAATTTTTCACCAGAGATATCTGATTCTGAAATATCAAGCTGGAAAGAGAAAGCAATAGAAATTATTACAGCGAAAATTAGACCAACTGTATTAGATTATCTTGAACAGTTGAAAACAGAGCACCTTCCCAAAGGACGATCGGACGAAAAATCCGGAATTATGTGGATTGAAGGTGGGGAAGATCTTTATTTAAGGGCATTAAGAAAATATACAGGACATAAAAATACTACAGTAAAAGAAGTCCATGAGATTGGTTTATCTGAAATTGAAAGATTAAAAATAGAATTTTTCGAAGTTGGAAAAAATGTTTTTCAAAATGTTTCTACACCCGAAGAAGTCATATCAAAAATGCAAACTGACCCTTCTATGAGATATGAAAGTAAAGAACAAATGTTGCAGATTGCTATTGACACTATAGAAAGAGCATACAAACCTCTTGCAGAGTGGTTTACTGTTTTTCCAAAATCTCCATGTAAGGTCTTACCTGTGCCTGAAGCATCTGAACAGCATGCACCTCCTGCATATTATTATCCACCACTTCCGGATGGATCAAGAGACGGAACATATTTCCTTAATACATATAAAGCTGAGTCAAAAAGTATATTTGAAGCAGAATCAGTAGCTTTTCATGAAGCAATTCCTGGCCATCATCTTGATAGAACAATTGCAGTTGAATTAAAAAATGTTCCAAATTTTCAAAAATATGTAGCGTCAACAGCATTTGTAGAAGGCTGGGGACTGTATTCAGAACAATTAGCTAATGAAATGGGACTTTATTCTAACGATATACAGCAACTTGGAAGACTTGGAAATGACGCATGGAGAGCATGTCGTTTAGTTCTTGATACTGGAATGCATGGAATGGGATGGTCAAGAGAAAGTGCAATAAAATTTTTCAGAGAAAATTCACCGATTGAAGAGATAAATTCAAATATTGAAACTGATAGATACATTGCCTGGCCTGGCCAAGCTTGTTCTTATAAAATGGGTCAATTGAAAATTGAAGAGTTAAGAAGGAAAGCGGAAAATGAGCTAGGTGATAAATTTGATATTAGATACTTTCATGATGAAGTTTTGTGCGATGGGGGAATTACTCTTCCTATTTTGGAAAATAAGATTGAATCCTTTATTCAAGAACACAAAGTATAAAGCTCGATAGTTATTTTCTTATTGATTTATCTGACTTCTTGACAATTTCGTTTTTATAACTTTGGTGAATTTCTTTTTCTTTATTTTTAGATTCTACTTTTTGGTTAGAAATTTCGTTCTCAAGTAACAATACTTTTTTTTTCAGATTATCTATTGTGTCTTTCATTTCATATATAATTTTTATTCCATCTAGGTTTATACCTCTTTGTGACAAATCCTGAATTTGTATAAGTTTATCAATATCATTTTGAGAATAACGTCTGGTTCCTCCACCGGTTCTAAATGGTTTAATAAGACCTTTATTTTCATAAGTTCTAATAGTTTGCTGATGAATACCTGATAGCGATGAAGCTACTGAAATAAAATATATTGCGTTTGACTCTTCGCTATTCATCTAAATACTTTCTTGGAGAATCTCCAGATTCAAACTGGTCTCGAAATTTCTCTAAATGTTTTTTAGCTGATCTAGATAAATTTGTCGGAGGTATTATAAACACTTTTACATACAGGTCCCCAGATCTTCTTCCTTGAGGGGTAATTCCCTCTCCCCGGATTTTGAATGTTTTTCCACTAGGGGTACCTGAAGGAATCTTTAAAGTAACAGATTTACTGAGTGTTGGAATCTTAATACTTGCACCTAAAGCTGCTTCTGT
>CACAND010000002.1 GCA_902533795.1 uncultured Candidatus Actinomarina sp.
TAGGAGATTTAGATTTAAATAAGTCAACAAAAGAAGATAAAACCAAAAATATCGAAGTAAAATTTCACATTTATTCTGAAAAATCTATAAGTAAATTAAATAAAGATAAAATCAAGATGAGCAATGAAATTTATATTTATATATTCAGAGATTATTACGTAGCAATGGAATTTTTTCTAGAAAATTTTAAAGATGTTGAGATTCTTTCACCTGAAAAGCTTAAAAATGAGTTTGATGAAAAAATTAATAAATTAAGAATCATGGTGAGTAAATGAGCCTAACTGAATTAGTACTCATACTGTTTATTTCACTAGGAATTTTAGATAAAAAAAAATTGAAGAAATACTATGATGCTTTTTCTGATTTTAACAAAGGACCTTCGAGAAGAATAATTGGAGATTCTAGTTTGAATGAAACTTGGAAATGGATCGGTGAAGAAGAGGAATGAAAAAACCCTTTTTTGAACATTTAAAAGAACTAAACCTAAGAATCGTTTTTTCTTTTTCATTAATTGTTGTTCTTTCAATTTTTATTTATGCAAAATATTCATTTTTTATAGAAGTTTTGAATGAGCCACTCATAAATGCAGGATATGATAAATCGAATATATTTGCTCTTACAATTTATGAAGGCTTTCAAGTTAAGATAACTAATGTTTTTTTAATTTCGCTGATTTTATTACTTCCATTAACAATTTTTAATTTAAGTTTCTTTTTTAAACCGGCAGTAATTGATTTATCTTGGCTTTCTTTTGTTCTTTACAATTTGTTTTTTACAATTTTTTATTATCTTGGTGTTTATGCAGCCTTAAATCTGAGCTCATACGGGATTGAATTTTTACTTTCATTTAATGAAAATGAAGTAATTCTTAGATCTCAAAATTACTATCAATTCATTATCCGTCTTACTTTTCTGTTTGCTATTACATTTCAGCTTCCATTAATTACATTATTTCTTTTAAATAAAAATTTATTAAATATTAATTTTTTAACAACTAACAGACCTGAGTTGTTTATATTCATTTTAATATTATCAGCTATAGTTACTCCAACAGGTGATCCCGTAACATTATTTGCATTCACCATACCTTTATATTTACTAATTGAAATTGTTATATTCATACATAAAAAAACATCAAAGTGAGTTATAAATTAGATTCTTTTCAAATAGATGCAATCGAATCTTTGTATGAAAACTTAAATGTACTTGTTACTGCACCTACTGGCGCTGGTAAAACAATAATTGCTGAACGAGGAATAGAAGAGTATTTAGACAAGGGAAATAGAGTAATTTACACAACACCAATAAAAGCTTTATCAAACCAAAAATACCATGACTTCATGAGTTCAGGATTTGACACAGGTCTTTTAACAGGTGACCGAAATGAGAATCCAGATGCAGGCCTAATAATAGCAACTACAGAGATTTTAAGAAATATGATATTTACTAATGATGAGAGAATAAATGATATTGGTTTAGTTGTACTTGATGAAGTTCATTACTTAGCGGACAAGGAACGTGGATCTACTTGGGAAGAAATTATTATTCACTTACCAAAAGATATAAAATTATTATGCCTATCTGCAACTATTGGAAATGAAAACGAATTTTTAAACTGGATTGTATCTCAAAGAGGTCCTACAGATTTAATTCAATCTAAGATTCGCCCAGTTCCTTTAGAAATATCTTTGATCACAGCGTCTAAAGATGATGAACAAATATTAGCTATTAAAAGTACAGAGGATAAAAGAAATAAACCTATTTTTAAACTGGATAAAAAATTTAAAAGATTTAGGAAGCCATCTTTGTCTGATCAAATTTCATATATTATGAATAAAAAAGCAACGCCGTGTATTTTATTTTATTTTTCACGTGAAAAAGTTGAAAATAAAGCAAGGTATGCTGCAAATTTAAATTTTAAAATTAAAAAGAATGTTCAGTTAAGACATTTGTTTGAAGATATTTTTGACGACATTACTAATGAAGAATATCAACTTTTGAATTTAGATGAACTTTATTGGATGTGGTCACGAGGGGTTGCTTACCATCATGCTGGTTTGGCTCCAATTGTTAAAGAATTTGTTGAGTTTTTATTTATAAATAGACACATAGATATTCTTTTTGCAACAGAGACACTTTCCCTAGGAATTAATATGCCGGCTAAATCTATTATTATTGATTCATCATTTAAATATGACGGATTAAAAACTAGATTGATTTCAAAATCTGAATTCTTACAACTTACAGGTAGAGCTGGTAGAAGAGGAATTGATTCCAAGGGATATGCGTATATAAATTATGATAAAAGAGTTGACAACAGTTGGTACAACGACTTGTTTGATCTGAAACCAAATAATCTAAAATCCTCTTATTCAAATTCATATGGATCGGTACTTAATTTGAATAATAAATATGGTGAAAAAAAAGGTATTGAAATGATTAAAAAAAGTTTTTATTCATATCAAAATAAATTAAACGACAAAGCTCTTGAAACTAACTATAAAGCAAAATTAAAAGTTTTAAATGAAATGAATTATTTTACTGATTTAAAAAAGAATAAATTATTAACTGAAACTCATAGAGATAATTTGATATTAGGAATTGAAATGTTGAATGAAAATAATGATATTGAATTTTGTCTTATGTTTCTTGCTTCTGGTATATCAACATCAAAATATGAAATATCAGTTCATGACAAATATAATGATTTGCTAACTAAATATCTAATCTCACAAGAAAAAGTAAATAAACTTGAAGCATTTAGTGGAGTTAAAAATAAAATCAATTTGGACATTACTTGGTTTAGTATTTTTTTAGAATTTTATAATTCTGACAATATCGAATACACATTAAGTAAATTTAATGTAACACTAGGTGATTTTATTAAAGCTTGCCGAGAAGCATCTGAAATATCACAAAAAGTCTATTCAATTTATGAGATTGAAAACTTTGATAAAATAGCAAAAAAATTAAAACATAATATTATTCAGAAAACTATGATATGAAAAAATACGTTGTAATTCATAATAAAAATTCAAGAGGTAAGAAGTTAACCCAAGTTGAAATTGAAAAATTATTTTCTAGCCATAATTTAAGTGCAGTTGTTTATCAAACATCTAAAGCATCTAAAGTAGAAGAAATAATTTTAAATCACAAAAACGATAGTGTTATCTTCTGTGCAATAGGAGGTGATGGCACGCTTAGTAATTTAATCGATAACTTACTAAAAAATAATGTAAGTAATCCTGAGGTTGCTTGTCTACCTTCTGGTAGTGGATCTGATTTCATGAGAACATTTGCTTTTCCAAAAAATATCAATGAGGGTATTAAAAGGCTTAAAAATGATCAAAATTATAAAATTGATGTTGCACACATAAGCTCTTCTAACAAAAGTAGATATTTTGTAAATGTCTTAAATTATGGTTTTTTGGCAGACACAGTACATACAAGTGAAAGTCTTCCGAGAATGTTTAAACGATTTAGATATCCTATTAGTTTTTGGTTAAAACTCTTACCTGCAAAAAGTATGTTATTTCAAATTGAAAATGATAGATTCAACTTCAATAATTTGGCTTTTAATATATCAATCTGTAATGGTCAATTTTTTGGCGGTGGTTGGAATATTTCACCAAAATCAAGCCTCCAAGATGGATTATTAAATATTCAAATATTTAAAGTTACCAAGCTAAAAGCTATGAAATTATTTTTTCTTGCTAAAAAAGGTCTTCACTTAACAGAACCAGACGTAATTTTAAAAAAATCAAATAAATTAACATTATTAACCCCAAATACAATTGAAGTTGATGGAGATTACTTTGACCAGGGACCAGCTGAGATAAATGTTAAAAAAGAAGCTATATTATTAAAAATTTAGTATTATTCTTACAGAAATTTAAGGAGAAACATGGCGGATAAAGATATTGAAGAGATAGAAGAGCCTACCATGGAAGACCTTGAAGAAGATTCTGAAGAAAACGAATCTCCCCCAGAAGAGGAAGAAAAAGAAGAAGTTGAAACAGAATCACTTGAAGCCCGTGTTGAGACCGAAAAAAAATCAGTAGATGATAATGATGAAGCTGAAGGCTCATTTATGTCAGTTGATGCTGCAGAAAAAAGGAATGTAAAAAGTTCTGATTTGAAATTAGATGAAACAGCAGAAGATATACAAGCTGATGAATTTACATGTTCTATATGTTTTTTGGTTTTGAAAAGAACTCAGCTTGAAAAACCTAGAGCTAAGGTGTGTTCGGACTGTGCATGAATCAAAATTTGAAGATTTTGGCTTAACCTTTGAAATATTAGAGAAAGATAAACCACCACCAGTCCTCCAAAAAAAATTTGACAACGAAATAGGCAAGATTGATCCTGTACTTTTTCGCTACTATCAAAATATTGTAAAAAATCATGATTCAAAACATTATGTTTTAACTTATAAAGCTTCAGACAATATTAACGATGTAGGATATGCAAGAATCGTTATCGATGAGTTTTATTGGAACTTATATGAAATATTCATTGAATATGATTTTAGAGAACTTGGCCTAGGGACCCAACTCTTCGAATTTATAAATAATCAATCTAAATCGTCCAAATCAGAGATTAGAACTTATGCATTACCAAGTGATAGACAAGCGAAAAATTTCTATGAAAGTAATTTAATAACCGCAAAACTTTTAGTTATGGAAAGAAAACGTGAACACAATCGCTACAGACCTTGATGGGACTATTTATTTAAATAATGAAATTATCCCTGGCGTAATTGAATCATTACTTGATCTTGATAAATATAATTTAAAAATAATATTTATAACCAATAACAGTTCGCAAGCTCCTATGGAAATTTGTAACAAGTTAGAGAAACTATTGTTAATAGATATTGATTTAGATCAAATAGTCACGCCTTTAGTTATTTTAAAACAGTATTTAGAAAACAAAAACATGATGATTTATGTTCATGGATCTGATAATTTATCAAACTTCGTAAATAGTATTGCTAATGTAACAACAAATATTGATGAATCACAAATGGTCTTAATAGGTAGAAAAGAGAAATATACACAGCTAGAAGTTAATAATATTATGAGTGCTTATCAAAATGGAAGTAATATCTACGCTTTAAATAAAGACTTAACCTTTCCAATTAATGAATTTGAGTTTGAAGAGGGAAATGGTGCAATTGTAAAAGAGATAGAAAAAATACTTAATATTGAGATTCAATCATTTGGTAAGCCTGATAAATTTTATTCTAATTTCCTGCTTAGAAATTTTGAAAATATAGCCTATGTAATTGGCGATAGGGTAGATACAGATATACTTTTAGCTAAAGAAATAAATGCTAAATCTTATCTTGTTAACTCTTCAATTCAAAATTATCTAAGTGATGAAATCGCAGATTTTAAGTTTGATAAATTTTCAGATTGTATATCTTCTATAATTAAAAACCTTCAGAATTAAATATCCAACAATAAAACCTCCAATATGAGCTTCCCATGAAATATTTGTGTTTTGTAGTGCTATCAATATTTGTGAAATAAACCAAAAAATCATGAAAAATTTTGCTTTTATAGTTGTTGGAAATAAAAATCCAAATGGGACAAGTACAAGTAATTGAGCATTTGGAAATAAATATAGATATGCACCCATTAATGCAGATACTATCCCTGATGCTCCAACTATAGGATTAATATCAAACGCATTCAGTATGATGTGCGAAAACATGCTTGCTAAACCAGTAAAAATTAAAAAGATTATAAATCTAATTTTTCCTAATTTATCTTCAATGTTATTTCCAAAAATCCAGAAACTCCATAGATTGCCTAATATGTGAACAAAATTTGCATGAAACATGTTTGAAAACAATAAACTTAAAAGTATATTTTTATTTTCAAATACAATATTGGAACTTTTTAATGTACATTCATTGTTGTAATACTGATCTAAAGATAGGGGTTGATTGTTAAAGACTTCACATGGAATTGCAGCAAATTCATAGAAAAAATTAAAAAGTTCATTGGGGTTTCTTGGTTGTATTAGAACGTATACCAATATTGAAAGAAATATAAAAATTCTTGAGATAACCGGATTATTTTTCGGGGGATTTATATCTGATATTGGTATCACTTTGTACTCCTAACAAGATACGTATAATATATCCTAGTGAAGAATTTATTAATAATTTCATCAAAAAAGTATCTATCAAAAAAAATATCAAAAGATATATTTAAAATCTTGGATAAAAATGAATTTAATTATGCAACTCATGAAATTGATTCACTGGAAGATGAAAAATACAGAAGTAATAAAATTGATTTGGTTATAAGCATAGGTGGAGATGGCACTGCATTAAAAGCTATGAGAATTGCATGGCAATTAAATAGTCCCTTAATAAATATTGGACCTGGCAGACTGGGATATTTAGTTAGTTCTCCAGATAATTTTCAATCCATACTTAATGATTGGAATGGTAGCAATTATGAATTTGTTGAAAGAAAAGCAATTATTCAAAATGAAGATCAAAATTTCCCTTCATTTAATGAAGTAGTCATAATAAAAAATTCTCCAACTAGGATACTTGATTTGGAAATCGAAACATATCAACAAAAGGTTAAACTAAGAGGCGATGGAATCATTTTATCAACCTCGCTTGGCTCAACAGCATATAATTATTCTGCAGGTGGTCCTATTATTCAAAATGATATTGATGTAATCTCGATAACTCCAATATCACCTTTTTCCAAATTTCCAAGATCAATTGTAGTAAATAAAGATTCTCTTATAAATATATCTATTAACAAAAATCAAAATTATGCAATACAATTTGATGGTGTTGCAGAGATACAAGAAAAAAATACTGAAAATACTAAATATTCTTATAATTTATCTAATAAATCAGTAAAAATTTTAGGCACTGATAACAATCCAAAACTTGATTTATTTCTTAATCAAATTTTAAGATAGTACTTTGATTTAATTCTTTACCTGTTAAAGTTTCAATGTGACCAAATACATTTTTGTAACTGGTGGTGTAGTCTCTGGTCTTGGAAAAGGGATTACATCTGCATCTCTTGGAAACCTACTAAAATCTCGTGGATTATCTGTAATTAATCAAAAACTAGATCCATATATAAATGTAGATCCAGATACAATGAATCCATTTCAACATGGGGAAGTATTTGTAACAGAAGATGGAGCTACAACTGATCTAGATTTAGGTCATTATGAGAGATTTACAGGTGTTAATTTAAGAAAAGACTCTAATGTCACTACAGGGAGTATTTACAGAAAAGTTATTGAGAGTGAAAGAAAAGGTGACTATTTAGGTGCAACAGTTCAAGTAATTCCTCATATTACAGATGAAATCAAAAGAAGAATTAAGGGGATTTCAAATGATATAGATGTACAAATTACCGAAATCGGTGGAACTGTTGGTGATATTGAAATCCTTCCATTTTTAGAAGCCGCACGTCAAATTCGAAAAGAATTAGGAAGTGAAAATGTCATGTTTATACATGTTACTTTGGTTCCATTTATTGGACCAAGTACAGAGTTGAAAACTAAACCAACGCAACATTCAGTAACTTTACTAAGGGCAGCGGGAATTTCTCCAGATTTGATAGTTCTACGATCTGATAGAGAATTAAATGAAGAAATAAAAAGTAAAGTTTCATTATTTTGTGATGTATCTTTATCGAATGTTATCAATGCTCCTGATTTGGATGATATTTATGAAGTCCCATTAAGAATGTTTGACGAAGGATTAGATAATGCTGTGAATGATCGTTTAAAACTTAATTCAAACTCCCAAGACTTATCCCAATGGAAAACAATGGTTGATTTAAAACAGAATGCTATAAACACGGTAAAAATTGCAATACTTGGTAAATATTTTGGATTACCTGACAGTTACCTCTCGGTTGTTGAATCGTTAAAGCATTCTTGTTTACAAAACAATGTGAAACTAGATCTTCACTGGATAGATGCAGATAATTTTGAATTAGATTCACTTGCTGACATGGATGGTGTAATAGTTCCGGGAGGTTTTGGATATAGAGGTATAGAAGGAAAAATATCAGCAATACAGTACATCAGAGAAAACAAGATTCCTTTTCTAGGAATTTGTTTAGGGTTACAATGTGCAGTAATAGAATTTGCAAGAAATGTTTGTGGAATATCTGATGCAAATTCTTCGGAATTTTCTCAAAATACGAAGAATTATGTAATTGATCTATTACCAAACCAAGATCTAGATAAAGATGATGTGGGAGCTTCGATGAGACTAGGAACTTATCCTTGTAAAATCAATCCAGATACCATTGCATCGAAAATATATAGTGACGAAGTAATTTATGAGAGACATCGTCATCGCTATGAAGTAAATAATAAATATCGAGATAAATTGATTAAAAATGGTTTGATTATTGGTGGGGTTTCACCAGATAATAATTTAGTTGAAATGATTGAAATAAAAGATCATCCTTATTTTGTTGCTTCACAATTTCACCCGGAATTTAAATCTAGACCGTGGGAACCTGCACCATTATTCAATGATTTTATTGCTTCATCTATAAAAACTAAATCATCGGAATCTAATAATATTGTCTCAGAAACAGTCAAAAAAAAGTAAATCTGCTTTAGTTCAAGACTTTTGTAACTACCTACAATTTAACAAAGGTTTGTCAGACAATACTATAAAAGCTTATAAGTCAGATATTCTTAAATTTTTACAATTTCTTGAAGGAGATGAAATAAGTAATGAATCTTTAAAAAAGTATGTAACTTTACTTTCCAATGAAAATCAATCTGAAAATTCAAAAGTTAGAAAAATATCATCAATCAATCAGTATGTTCAATGGTCGAATTCAGTTAATTTATCAAAACAAATAAATATTGAAAAAATATCATTAAAAACTGGTTCCTATCTTCCTGAGACGCTTGCAGTATCTGATATTATAAAAATGATAGATTCGTACGACTTTGATAATTTTTTAAATGCTAGAAATAAAGCCATTATCGATTTTATGTACTCTACAGCTTGTAGAGTTTCTGAATTAACGGATGTCAAAATTTCAGATATTGATTTTGATGATAATTTTGTAAAATTACAAGGAAAAGGATCAAAACAAAGAATTGTACCTATCGGTAGTGAATTAAATAAAACATTGCAATCTTATTTAAAAATAAGAAAAGAATTCGAGAATAATGAATCTTATTTATTTATATCTAAAAATAAAAAGAAACTAGATAGATCTGCTGTATTTAGACTAATTAAAAAAACTGCATTAATATCAGGTATAAATTCATCAGTACATCCTCATACCCTTAGACACAGTGCTGCAACACATATGTTGGAAGCAGGATGTGATTTAAGAACCCTTCAAGAATTTTTGGGACATACATCTGTTTCTACAACGAAGATTTATACTAAATTAACAAAAGAATTTTTAGTTGAAATTTTTAAAGAAAGTCATCCAAGAGCATGAAAACATATTTGAAAATTAAAAGAGCATTACGATTTCTATTTTACAAACATATTTCTGTTGAAGATCAGTTAAAAGTTAAAGAACAATTTAATAATGACGATTTAACTAGACTTTTTTGGCAATTATCGATGCAGGACAGACATCACTCTATTGAAGTGCTTGAAAGAACTATTAATAAAACCCTTGATGATGAAATACTTTCTCTTAAAGAACTAGAGTCTCTTAATGATTTATATACCCTATGTTTGTTGCATGACATTGGAAAATCAGCAGGAAATTTTTCATGGTTATTTAGAATTTTTTCCGAATTAAATATTGTAAATAATCAAAAGTCAAAAATTTATCTCAATCATGAAAGAATTGGATTAGAGCAAATGAAAAAACTCTCCATTGACGATAAAGTTTTGAAATATTATGAAAAAGAATTATTAGAGAATAAACATTTTGTATTGGATAAGACTGATTATTAATGCAACTTGAAGAGTTAATATCTAATCTTAAAACATTATTAATCGATTTTTCCGATGATAATAATACAAAACAAAATACTAATTTAACAAATCTATTTAATTCACTTAATTTAGATCATGTTAGAAAAGATATTGATAGTTTCTCTGAAATAGTACTTCTTGTTGCGTCACTCTTTGAACTAAAAGCAAAAAGTTTAATTCCTCAAAATGAAAATGTTGATTGGCTTGATGAAATTCAGCTTATAAAAGATAAAGATTTAGCATTTGCAAGACTTTTACAATTTAAAGCTTTTTCAGAGGTGGGTATTGCGTTGGCTTCAAGAATTAGAGAAAATGAAACATCAATTAGTGCTTTCAAATATTATCAAACTTTAAACCTATATAAAAAACCTGATATTGAAGTAACGATTGATATTAATAATTTCAACGGTACTGCCGAAGAAGTATTTCAAAGATATAAGTCTATAAAAGGATTTGATCATATAGAATATGACTTACCGGATATCGACCAGGCAATTAATGACTTATTATCAAAAGTTGATAAAAAGCTAAACACTTCATTTGAAGAATTGGTTTCAGAAGTTGATTCTTCAGAAAAAGCTGTCGCAGTGTTTTTAGCATTATTAGAAGCAATAAGATGGGGATTTGTAAAAGCAGAACAATTAAATAATAATGATTTAATTAAAATTGAGAAAAACTATGAACAATAAAAAAATTATTTCAGCCACGTTATTGGTAAGTGACGGTCCAGTTGAAAATGAATATTTTTATGAATTATTACAAATTCAACAGAAAGATTTAATAAATCTATTTGAAGAAATCAATAATGATCTTGAAAATTTAGAATTTGGATTTTATATACGGTTTGATTTAATAAAATCTGATTTAGTTACCGTAAATGATATTCCAAAATTTCTTGATTCTGTAAAACCACCTTCTATTTTGAAGGGTTTATCAACACCGGCATTAGAAACTTTAGCAATAATTGCTTATGAACAACCAGTTACTAAATTAAAAGTTTCTGAAATAAGGGGAGTGGAGTCAGAATCATCTATTAAAACTCTTGAGTCTCGAGGGTTAGTACATAAATCGGGAGAACTTGATGTACCAGGAAACCCAATTTTATATACAACGACAGATATATTTTTAGAAAAAACAGGATTTCAAAGTATTGATGAACTTCCTAGTATTGGTGAATATTTTTCGTCACCTGCAGAAGAAGAATAATTGAGAATAAATAAATTTTTAGCTCTTCATTTAAGTACCTCTAGACGAAAAGCCGATGAATTAATACGTTTAAACAAAGTAGAAATAAATGGAAAGCTTGCAAAACTAGGAGATGAAGTATTTACTAATGATAAAGTTTCATATGATTCAAAAATAATAGAATCATCAATAACATTTAAATACTATAAGTTCTACAAGCCAAAAGGCTATATTTGTTCTCACAAAGCCCAGAGTAATTCAAAAATTATATATGAAATAATTCTGGATAAGTCACTTAAGTTCAATGGGAGACTCGATAAGAATTCGGAAGGATTAATGCTTCTTAGTAATGACGGCGATTGGCTTAACAGTACAATTCACCCCTCTAAAGGATTGATAAAAAAATATATTGTAAGTGTTAGTAACCCGATCAACCTTCAAAAATTTAATAAAACTGTTGTTGATAAAGGAGAATATCTAAGAATTTTAGATATTCAAAAACTCAAAAGGTTAACATATAAAGTTTCTTTAAAAACTGGTAAAAATAGAGAGATTAGAAGAATTTTCGATTCAAATAATATAAAGATTATGACTTTAAAACGAGTTTCTATTGGTGACTACAAACTAGGAAATTTAAAAATAGGTGAATTAAGAGAAATTAATTCATGAAAAAAATATAGTATTAGATTATGGAAAAGTTCATTCTTACAATTGATGGTCCATCAGGAGTGGGTAAAACATCAATTGGCAAACATTTAGCTGATATTCTCAAGTGTAATTTTTTTTCAAGTGGAAATGTTTATAGATCTCTAGCTATGTTTATAAATAAAAATATTGATGAGGATTATGGAAAATATGATATCGAGATATTAGATGGTATTTGTTATGTAAATAGAGAAACATATAGTTCTGAAGACTTGTATTCAAATGAAGTTACAATAACTAGTTCTAAAATTGCCAAGGAAGAGAAGATTAGAAATTATGTTAAAGAAAGTTTATTAAAATATTATCAATCTTTAGATAAATCTTTAGTTATCGAAGGAAGAGATATGGGCAGTGTCGTATTTCAAAATGCAAAATATAAGATATATTTAGATGCTGATTTGATAACTAGAGGTAAAAGAAGAGAGGATCAGTCAAAAATGAATGAGACTGTATCTGATTTAAAAAAACGAGATTTAGAAGATTCAAATAGATTGATTTCTCCATTAAAAGTTCCCGATGGAGCTTTAATAATAAACAATACAGATTTAACTCTTCAAGAAACAATTAATTTGATTATAGAGAAGCTAAGGCTTCAGTAGCTGACCAACTCTTATCTTTCGAGACACTATTTTTAGCTTCTATCTTATTACTAGGAAACATAGATACAAGCAATCTTGAAAGAGATGAAATATTTGCTCTTAGCTCTTTTGGAAGTGGAAAGTATTCATCCTCATCTGTGTCTATATAATACTCAAAGTTTTTAGGTTTTAAAAAATTGGATATCTCATTTACAATATGTTCAGGAGCGGATGCGCCGGCAGTAATGGCTACATCTTTATTTTCTAAATTTATATCTTCTAAATCATTTAAAGTCTCTATTCTGTAGGCTTCTTTTCCTAAGTTTTTTATTGTTGTCACTAATGCTTTTGTATTACTTGAAGTGCTTGACCCTACAACAAGTACAACATCGACATTACTTGAAATGTTAATTAAAGCTTTTTGACGATTTGTAGTTGCGTAACAAAGATCGCTTTTTCTTGGAAGATCTAAATTATCAAAGTCTTCTTTTACTTTATTTAATATTGGCTCCCATTCAGACATGGCTAGAGTAGTTTGAGCAAGTAATGCAACTTCTTTATCCTGAAAATTAATATTTTTAATGTCATCAACAGACTCGACTAAATGCATATGTTCAGGTGCTACTCCCAATGCTCCAATTGCTTCATCATGATTTTTATGGCCTACATATATTATCTGTTTTCCACTTTCACTAAATTTCTTAGCTTCATGATGAACTTTAGTTACTAATGGACACACAGAATTGACACTTGTTAATGATATATTTTTAAATTCTTTTTCAATATCTGGTGCAGTACCATGAGCAGATAACATAACGATTGAATCTTTAGGTAATTCATCAGTATCTTCAATAAATATTACATTTTTTTTCTTGAACTTCTCTACGATCCAGTCATTGTGTACAATTTCGTGATAACAATACACAGGTTCGTCGTATATTTTTAGCATCCAGGTCAAGGCTTTTATTGCCATTTCTACGCCAGCACAAAACCCTCTTGGAGTTACAACATAGAGCTTATTTACCATAAAATAAGATTAGCTATATTTAAAATATGAATGAAAACAAAAATAATGAAGTAATTCTGATTGGCTTACCTAACTCAGGTAAGTCAACACTTATTAACACATTGTCTAAAAATAAAACCTCAATAGTTGGTTCAAAGCCAAATACTACAAGAGACAAAGTTAGTAAAAAAATTAATGTTGACGAAAATGAAATTATTATATCAGATCTACCAGGACTGGACGATAACCCAGATTTGTTAAATAATGAATTTCAGTCAAAAGTAAAAGAATTTTTAATAGAAGCAGATAAAATTTTATTTGTAATAGATATAGATTCAAAAAATTTTGAAGGCCTTGATAAAATTAACCAACTAATGCAAGAAATTAATGTAGAGGATAAAATTTTAACTGTATTTAATAAATGTGAAAATTTTAATAATTATGAATTAGATAAAAGATTATTTAAGTATATTTATGATAAAGAATTTTATGTTTCTGGGTATCACAAAATTGGAACGGATGAATTGCTTGAACATCTTATTAAATACTCAGGAACTAAACGACATCATGATAACGAATTAAAATTATCAATTTCAATCATTGGAAAACCAAATTCAGGAAAGTCAACATTATTTAATTCATTATTAAAAAAAGATAGATCAATAGTTTCAGACATTCCTGGAACTACAAGAGATTCATTAATGGAACAAGTTATATTTGATGATAAAATCTTCAATGTTATTGATACTGCAGGAGTACCTAGAAAAAAACAAAAAGAACAAATCGATAGATACGCTTCTAACCTTTCTATATATTCTTTAGAAACATCCTTGATTGCTTTTGTTGTAGTTGATTCAACTCAGGGTATAAATTTTGAAGATATGAGATTGATCAATGAATCAATAAGCAACTATTGCACACCTATTCTGATAATGAATAAGTGGGATTTATTAAATGAAGATGAAAAATTGAACATAAACTCCACATTAAATTCGCATTTAAAAAAATTTAACTGGATAAAAGTAATTAGGATTTCAGCATTAACCAAGAAAGGATTAGATAGATTTTCCAACACAATAAACGAAATTTACTCCCAATTAGATTCGAGAATAGATACTTCAGATTTAAATTTATTCTTCAGAGAACTTTGGGTTTCTAGTCCTCCACATCCATTTAGAGGTAGAAGAGCTAAATTGAAATATGTAACTCAGTACGACACAAATCCACCTTCTTTTTCATTCAATTTAAGTTCAAGAATTCCTAAAAATTATGAGGCTTTTATTGAAAATAAGATAAGAAAAGAATTTAATTTTTCTAACGTATCAATGTTGCTCAAGTTTAAGAATTAATATGGAAAACTTTGGATTTAAGTTTGGCGTTTTTTTATTCGGATTTTATTTAATAATTAGAATTTACCAATTTATTATTGGCTTTTTTTAACAATTTAATAAGAAATTATCAATGAAAAGTATAAATAAATCTATTTATATGTTGAATACGTGAATTTAATATCTACTATGTACTTTATCCACTTTTTTTAAGTGGATTTTTTGTATACAAAAAGGAGAAATATTGAGTAATTATAAAGGCTCAGCAAGATGGAAATTTGTTGTGCTTTTCTCAATTTTTGCATTGGTTGTCGTTGCCTGTGGTGACGCCGCTGAAGAAGTAGAAGTAGAAGAAGAAGCAACTGAAACTACTGAAGCTCCAGCAACAACTGCTGCAGAAGTTGTAGAAGAGTCCAGTGCCCCTGAGGGTACTTTCAAATTAGGTATCTTTTCTGACCCACAAGGCTTCAATATTTGGGATGCTTTAGATGTACAACAAGACTTTTGGACTTATGCAACATTAAGCCCTCAGTCAGTTACTTTATTCGGTACAAACTATCCAACCTATACGTTGGTTACTTCACTAGCAAGCGAGCTAGTGGAGACATCAACTGATAATGGCGATGGAACATTCAGTTATACTGTTCCGTTGACACAAGGTTGGGAGTGGAGTGACGGCGAAGCTATAGATGCTAACGATATGGTATTTACATATGAAACAGTTAGAGATTTAGGTATGTTAGGTGCATGGACATATAACTACCCATTAGCTACTGAAGGTGAAGATGGTACAGTTTCAGAAGGTCTTACAAACATCGAAGCAATTGATGACTATACAGTTAAAATCACTTTTAACTTTGATCCAGGATTGTCAATATGGCAATATGGTGTTGGTACAGCGTCAATTGTTGCAGAGCATTATTGGTCACAATTTACAGCTGATAGAGAAACACTCTTGGCAGCCCCAGGAGATGTAGCACCTACAGCTGGACCATGGGAATATGGGACACTTGAAAGTGGAGCATTTTACACATGGGAATATGATTCAGACACAATGTGGTTTGGTGGAGACACAACTGTTTATGCAAACGGTGGTGTTTCATATAACCTAGATAATGGTGTAGCACCAGTCATATCATATGAGTTTGGAGACTTAAGTGGAGATACAATTTCTTGGACTGACGGACCATTCGTTGGTACAGTTGAATTTTCACTTTATGGTGATCAAGATGCTGCTTACATAGCATTTCAAGCTGGAGAAGTAGATTTTGTTATTAACCCACTTGGATTAAAGAGAAACGCTGTGGAATCTCTGATTTCTGCTGGAGATGTCGAAGTTATCACTAACCAATCAAATGGTTATAGATATATGGCATTTAACACTAGAGAAGGAGCATTCCCAACAAGTAACAAAGAATTTAGACAAGCAGTATCTTGTATTGTTGATAAACAATTTGTTATTGATAGCGTTCTTGCAGGAGCAGTCCTAAATATGGACGGACAAATGCCACCTGCATTAACTTCATGGGTAGCACCAGTTACTGGTGTATTAGCAGAATGTGATGGCTTATCCGCCGAAGAACGATGGAATAAATCAATCGGAATTCTTCAAGATGGTGGATGGTCAGCCGATAGTTGGGGAGAACACCCAGGAGGAGCTGAAAGAGCAGTTGCACCTACAGGACTTAAGGGTCCAAACGGTGAGACAATGCCTTCAGATATGTTGCTTTATGCACCAGGTCCTGGTTACGATCCAATTAGATCAACATTTTCATTATTTGCAGCCGATTGGATGCAACAATTAGGTGTTGATGTTATTGCAAGACCAACTGGGTTTAGTGTCATTGTTGACATTATTCTTGGTGAAGAAACTTGCGATGATTGGTACTTCTATATGTTAGGTTGGGGATTAACTCCATATCCTGATCATATAGTTGACTTTTTCCAATCTGACGGTGACGCATGTGCAGGAGGTATTAATACACCTGGTTATAGTAACCCTGAGTATGATGCTTTAGCTGCAGAATTTAATGCTGCAAAAACCGTTAGTGAAGCACAAGTTATTGCTAATCAGATGGAAGCAATTCTTTTCGATGACCTTCCATATTTAGTCCTCTTTACACCGCCATTAATTGAGGCTTACAGATCAAATATAGAATTTCCATTTACTGAAGTTCTAGGTGCTCTGTCAAACCTTACAGGATTACCTGGCAGCGTTAAAGTTAACGACTAAAAACTATTATTTATTTGAAAAGTGGGTAGAAATACCCACTTTTCATTTAATATTTTTACTTAATAGCCATTAAAATCTAAGGGGAATATGTTAATTTACACTGTAAAAAGATTTTTTGAAATGGTTATTGTCTTCTTTCTTTTTCTCGTGATTTCGTATTTATTATTTAATGCAATACCTGGTAATGCTTTTTCAAGCTTACTTTTGAATCCTTTATTACCACCTGAAGCCTATCAAAAAACTATTGAAGCGTTTGGACTTGATAAACCTCTTTATGAACGTGTTCAACTATATATAATTAATTTTTTTAAGGGTGATTTTGGTTATTCCTACACTTATTATCCACGTACACCTATAGATCTAATTGCCGAAAGATTACCACGTACTTTAATGTTATTTTCAATTGTCAATGTAATTGCTTTTTATACAGGCTTTCTAGTTGGAAAAATTCTTGCCTGGAGAAGGGGTTCTAAATCTGAAACATGGATAACTATAGGTTCGGTTTTTTCATACACAGTTTTTTATCCTTGGTTTGCATTAATGATGCTCTGGTTCTTTGGTTATAAAATGGATTGGTTTCCACTGGGTAAATTCTTAGTTCCTGAAAAATGGTACGATTCACCATATACAAGTGACGAGATCTTCTATACACTTATTCTATTTGTTACTGTTTCTTCATTTTTATTATTTCTTGTCTTTATATTTACTAGAAATATTGAATCGCTACAGAATCGAAGAAATGTAAGATTCTTAGGATTGTTGTCATTGTTTGCGCTTGCTGCAATGTACTGGAGCAACGGTGAAGCCGCTTTAAAACGTTTTTATGCAGCTGATATTGCTTTTCACATGATATTACCAACTTTTACTGTCACATTAGTAGCTTTTGCTGGAACTGCTCTTTTGACTCGTACTACAATGATGGAAGTTTTAAAAGATGATTATATTCTAACTGCAAGAGCAAAAGGTCTTAGCCAAAAAAGAATAAGAGATAGACACGCAGCTAGAACGGCTTTATTACCAGTTGTAACTTCCTTTATTTTTACAATTATTACAATAATCGATGGATCAGTACTCACAGAATCAATCTTTTCATGGCCTGGTATGGGACAGCTTATTCTTGAAGCTGTTGTTCAAGAAGATATACCTCTTGCAATGGCTTCTTTTTCATTTATTGGGATTTTAGCTTTAATTGCTCACTTTATTGCTGATATCTCTTATGCATTCTTGGATCCAAGAATAAGAATTAAAGCTGAGAATTAATATGGAGAATCAAAATATCGAAAGAGACATAAAAGCAACATTGAAAAAAAACTGGAGGCTTTTCAGACAAAGTCGTTTAGGCATTACCGGCTTGGTAATTGTAATTTTCTTTGGATTTCTAGCTATTTTACAACCAATTTTGTTTCTTACAAACGTTTGGGATGAAGCTACATATCATCCAGTTGTTGGTTACGACGCTGAACAAGTTACAAGAACAGTAGTTGAATGTCCTGATGAATACCCCACAAGAGAATATGAAACTAAAGAAGATTGCCCTAGGGTAGATGAAGTTAACATTAGGTACCTAAAAGCATTTAATATTCAAGTAGAAGTTGGAGATTTATATGAATCTAATGTTCAGCCTGCGCCACCTTCATCGAGGCATTTGCTTGGTACAGATTCACTTGGGAGGGATATTTTTTCACAAATTATGGAAGGAAGTCAAGTTGCATTTTTATTAGGGCTCATTAGTGCAATTATCGGTGTTGGTATTTCAACTTTACTTGGTACTGCTGCTGCTTTTTATGGTGGTAAATTAGACACATATTTGATGAGACAGTCTGATTTAGTTTTGATGCTACCTTCTTTACCATTTTTATTTATTATTTCAGCATTTGCTGAATTAAAAGTATGGCACTTAGCAATCGTATTAGGTACGCTTGGTGGTCTTGGAGGTTCTGTAATAACAATTAAGTCTCAAGCTCTACAAGTAAAAGTTAAACCTTTTGTTGACTCAGCTAGAATCACCGGTGGGAGTAAAAGAAGAATAATGTTTTCACATATTCTTCCAAACGTTGCTCCTCTTGCTTTACTTTATATGGTATTTAGTGTCACTGGTGCAATTGCATCTGAAAGTGTTTTATCTTTCCTTGGTCTTCTTAACATAGATATGAGTTGGGGCATAATGATTTATTTGGCACAAACTGAGGGATTTATTTTTACAGGACTTAAATATTGGTGGCTTATATTACCAGCGGGATTAGCGGTAACTTTATTAGCTGGTGGATTCTACTTAGTAGGTAGGGGATTAGACGATGTATTTAATCCTAGATTGAGAAGAAGATAAATATGTCTCAAAAGCTATTAGAAGTAACAAATTTATCAATGCATTATGACACACTTGATGGAAATGTCGATGCAGTTAAAAATGTATCATTTACCGTCAATAGTGGAGAATCATTCGGACTAGTAGGAGAATCAGGATGTGGTAAAACTTCTGTGGCTATGACATTACTTCAACTCCAACCGGATAATTCAGTCATTACTGAAGGAAGCATAAAGCTTGAAGGAAAAGAGCTGATAGGACTATCAGAAAACGATCTTAGAAAAGTTAGATGGGACAGTATAAGTATCGTGTTTCAAGGTGCTATGAATGCTTGGAATCCAGTAATAAAAATCGGTGAACAAATACGAGAGGCTATGCGTGAGCATTATCCTCAAAACTCAAAACAAGAAAATATAAACAAGATTAATGAATTATTCAAAATGGTTGGCTTAGATGAATCAATATCTGAAAGATTCCCACATGAACTTTCTGGAGGTATGAAACAAAGAGCTGTTATAGCACTTGCCTTATCTTGTGATCCAAAGATTATCATTGCAGATGAACCAACTACAGCATTAGACGTTGTTATTCAAGATCAAATTTTAAATGAAATTAAAAAAGTACAAAATTTATTAGGACTAAGTTTAATTTATATTTCTCATGATATTGCAGTAATTGCTGAAATGACGGATAAGATTGCTGTAATGTATGCAGGCTCAATTGTTGAGATCGGCCCAACACAATCTGTTTTTGAATCACCTAAACATTCTTACACAAGAGCACTTCTAGATTCTACACCATCAATACGCGGGGAGAAAAAAAAACTACGATCACTTGATGGTGAGCCCCCAAGTTTAATAAATGAAATTCAAGGTTGTTCTTTTTCCCCTCGATGTCCTTCACCATCCTCTGGTTGTAAAAACCAATCTGTTGAAATGGGTCTGATACAAATAGGTGAGGAACATTTTGTTGATAAATGTTGTTCGGAGTGTGTTTAAATGGGTAAAAATATTTTAGAAGTTAGAAATTTAGTCAAACATTTTGAAGTTTCAAAAAGTGTATTTTCTAGAAATAAAAAAATAGTAAAAGCTGTTGACGGTATAAGTTTTGATATAAAAGCTGGTGAAACACTTGGTTTAGTAGGACAGAGTGGTTGTGGTAAGACTACAACTGCTAGGTCATTGTGTTTACTTGATCCAAAAACCTCAGGAACTGTAAATTTCAACAATCCAGAAACATCCAAAATGGAATCAATTGATGAAATTGATGATGATGGAATTCGTGTGTTCAGAAGAAATATGCAAATGATATTTCAAGATCCCTACGAATCCCTAAATCCTAGATGGACCATTAAAGATATAATCAAAGAACCACTTGATATTCACAATATTGGATCATTAGCAGAAAGAGAAGATGCAATTGTTGAAATTTTAAGGACTGTTGGTTTGACGCCACCAGAGAATTATCTCAAAAGGTATCCTCATGAAATATCAGGTGGTCAAAGACAAAGAGTATCAATTGCCCGCACACTCGTTATGAAACCAAAATTTGTAATATGTGATGAGCCTACGTCCATGTTAGATGTATCTATTCGTATTTCAATTATGGATTTAATGCTAAATCTTGCAAAAGAATTAGATGTATCTTATTTATACATAACGCATGATTTGGCCGTTGCGCGCTACATGTGTAATAGAATCGCTGTGATGTTTAATGGAAAAATTGTTGAGATTGCTGAAACAGAAGAATTATTACAAAATCCAATTCATCCGTACACAAAAAGATTAATATCATCAATTCCAATTCCAGATCCATCATATAAAAGAGAACGGTATGAAATTAACTTTGATGAACTAGATAAAATTATTTCTAATAATACTGATGAACAAATGGTTGATGTTGGAAATGAGCATTTAGTCGCAACCCATGATACGAAAGGTTTCTTTATTGAAACTTAAAGATTTTCTTTTATTGCCAAATCTTATTACAATTTCAAGACTCATTGTTTCAATATACTTATTTTTATATTATTCAATATCTGATTTCTCGACTGCTGTGTTGGTGACTCTAATTGCATTAATTGGGATCTCAGATTCAATAGATGGTATTGTTGCTAGGAAGCTTAATCAGGTAAGTAAACTAGGTACAATCTTAGATCCTGTTTGCGATAGAACAGTTTTTATATTACTTTTATTTTGGTTATCAGATATATTTCCCAATTGGTTTTTTTATGGAGTTATATTACGAGAATTTTTAGTTTTACTCGGCTCAATCTACGTACTTTTAAATACAAAAACATTAACAGTTTCTAATTATGGAAAATTTGGGACTGTATTAATATTTTTTTCAATTTGTTTTTTTGTTATAAATAATGCAAATGAATCAATATTCTTTATGTTTTTTGGTGCTATTTCATTAATTTTTTACTACTTTGTTGCATTAGAATATCTCTATAGAATTATTAAAGATGAATAACGATACTATACCATTTGAAGATTCACTTTTTATTAATCAAGAGGCAAAATATATACTTTCACTCTTAAACGATGATGTAAAGTCTTCGTCGTGGCTTCTTACAAATGGCATTCATAAAATAGGAAGATTAGAAAACAAAGAAATAATATTGGATGATGTTACTGTATCCAGAAACCATGGGTATATAAGTGTAGATGACGAAGAAATAATAATTGTTGATGAAGGGTCAACAAATGGAATATTTATAAATGGTGAACTTAAATCTGAAAGCAACTTGCAATCTGGTTTTAGAATACAAATCGGAAAATTTAATTTAATAGTTACAAAGGTTGAAAAGAAATGAATATTGGAGACGCATCTAAATTAATAAAAAAAGATTTTCCGTCAATATCAATATCTCGTATAAGATTTTTGGAAAAAGAAGGTTTAATAAAACCTAGAAGATCAAAAGGTGGAACTAGAAGCTTTACAGACAAAGATATACTTAAAATCAAAAAAATTTTAGATCTTCAAGAAAACCAATATTACACACTTAAAGCAATTAAAAATAATCCAAAACTTCTTTTAGGAAAAAGTGAAAAATCAAAGATTATTATTGATCAATACTCTAAACATGATGCATTAAAAAAATCTGGATTAAAAGAAGAAGACTTTGATGAATTAATTGATTATAAGTATGAGTTTAAAAAAGACGTTTATACCCATAATGATGTTGAAAGATTTTCTGCATTAGCTTACTTATTTTCAATGGGCCTTGGTGTGAAAAATTTGTCAGTACTCAAGTCAATGTCTGACAGGGGAGTAGGATTCTTTGAAACTTTTTTTAAATTTTCTGACAATGATCCCGATGAAATAAAATTATCTGTAGAAAAATTTTCAGAGATAATTGGGAGTTATATATTAGAAGACTTATAGCATTTACTGTAATAATAACTGTTGTAATTAATTCCAATGCCTTCAGTGAAGAAATTGAAGAAGGACTTTTAACTACTGATTATTACTTATCATACGATTTAGTTAATGAAGAAATAATGTTTACTAGTAATGCCGATGAGCGTATTTCACCTGCATCTTTAACAAAATTAATGACCGCGTTATTGATAGTAGATTCATATAATTTAGGAGAATTAATTGAAATAAATTTCCCTGAGGAATATGTTTATGAAGGAAAAGTAGCATATTTGGAATCAGGACAACAAATGACAGTTGAAAGTTTGTTGGAATTTATACTTATTTACTCTGCTAATGATGCTTGTATTGCTGCAGCAATGATTGTAAGTGGGGATTTTGATAAATTTATTAATCTCATGAATAATAAAGCAGTTAAGTTGGGTATGAATAATACAAACTTCAATAATCCAGATGGACTAGATGCTGATAATCATTTTACTTCACTTAACGACCTGTTGATTCTATCAAAAGAAGTCCTAAAAAATATTGAGTTATTAACTATAATTATGAAACCAAGTTTCATATCAGACATAGAAGGTAATGATAAAGTTTATTTAAATACTAATAAATTAATTGAAAAAAATTATTTGGGCCTTAAAACGGGGTGGACGAATGAAGCAGGACTTACTTTTATAGGAGTTAATCAATCAAATAATAGAGATATATTGACTATCGTAAACAAATCAACTGTAAACGAGAACAAAGATAATCATTTTTCGGATACTGAAATACTTTATACAGTATCAATTGATACATTTAAAAATAATATTTTATTAGAGACTAATGAAGATGTATACATAATCCGTAATGGTATTACAACAGCAACTATTAAAAATGATGAATCATGGATTGTATTTGGTAATAGATATACAGAAAATAAAATATCACTAGATGCTGTTGATGTAAACAAAATTGAATTAAAAGTAAATGAAAGTTCATACGATATAAAAATTCCTAAATCTATCAATAAAAAAATTTGGAAATTTGATTTTACAAAATTTTTATTTTTTAATGCAAATCAAAATACGTAATAATTCAATATATTTTTTAACAAATTTTTGAATATTCTATTCTTATATTGTGAACAAAAATATCATAGTTGAAGTTAATAGCATAAGATTAGAAGAGAATACCGAAACACCCATTATGTTATTATTAGATCCATCTTCGCAAAAAGTATTGCCTATTTGGATTGGCACCATTGAAGCTGTTTCAATAGCGTATGCGCAAGAAGGTATCAAGCACCCAAGGCCTCAAACACATGATTTGATCATAGATATTATAGAATCATTAAATGGAACAATAGATGAAGTTGTAATATCTGACCTAAAAGATAATACATATTTTGCTGAAATTGTCATACTAGGTGATCATGGAAAAGTATCATTATCGTCTAGACCCAGTGATGCTATTGCTTTAGCTCTTAGGACAGATACAACAATATCAGTTAATGGTGATTTATTTTTGAACAATTCTATTGATTTAATACATGATAAAACCAATGAAATTGAGGAATTTAAGTCCTTTTTGGAAAATATAGAACCAGAGGATTTTGTTTAAAACCTTGATTTAATCTTTTATCATAGTAGATTTACCTTATGCAACAGGGTTACACAGGTCCAGAAGTTTGTAATATTACTGGAATATCTTATAGGCAATTAGATCACTGGACATCAACAAAACTAGTTGATGCATCTATTAGAAATATAAAAGGATCTGGTTACCATAGGATTTATTCATTTCAAGATATTATCAAAATAAAACTAGTTAATAAATTGAGAGAAGCCGGGGTTAGTTTACAAAAGATAAGGCTAGCTTTAAAAAATATTAAACAAATTCTTGGTAAGAATATAAATTTATCAGATGTATCTTTATTTTCTGATGGAAAATCAATATATGTCATAACCAATAACAATGAGATGTTAGATTTAATAAAACAAGGGCAAGCAGTTTTTGGTATATCACTAGGGCCAATTCACACAGAAACGGAAGCAGAAATTCATTCTCTATATCCAGAGAAAATATCTGCTAAAAATGCATGATATTTGCTCATCCATCAGAAAAATTATTTTCAGATCATTTGGATTTATTTGATATAGAGTGGATTTATGAACCAGTAAGTTTTCCATTGGAGTGGGGTAGTGGATCAATTAAAAAAATGTTTACTCCAGATTTTTATTTACCTTCCTTAGATTTATTTGTTGAAATTACAACTATGAATAAAAATTTAATTACAAGAAAAAGAAAAAAATTAAAGTTAGCAACAAAACTTTATCCTGAAATAAATTTTAAATTGTTAAATGAACAAGATTTTTATAATATTCTTAGTAAAAATGAATCAGAAATCATTCAAAAAGCTGTAGCTAGCTGAATTTTCTAAAATTCTATCTATATTATTTATTCCTAAATTTTTAGCTATGTCTATTTCTTTTTTCATACTTGTATTACTCATTAATCTATTGTCAGTATTAATGCTTACATTAAATTCAAGATCAATTAAATCTTTTATTGGATGATTATTATATTCTTCATACATATTTGTATGAATATTTGATGTTATGCATATCTCTAATGGAACTTGTTTATTTCTTACATATTCTGCAGTTTTTCCTAACTTTTTACTAGTTGTGTCAATATCTTCAATTATTCTAACCCCATGGCCAATACGTTTAGCTCCGTTATCAAGTGCATCTTGAATAGAATTAACTCCGTCACCTTCACCAGCATGAATTGTTAGGTTTATTCCATTATTTTTTAATTTATTAAATACATCTGCAAATAGTGAAGGTAAGAAATTATATTCTGGTCCAGCAATATCAAAACCAATTATCTGCTCCTTAAAATCAATAGCTATTTCACTAACTTGTGACACATTTTCTTTATCATTCCTCATTCCACATAGAATCAGGCCTGATTTAATTCCATACAAATTTTCAGCTTGTTTAAAGCCAGAGTTAATTGCATGTATGACGTCTTTAATTTGTAAGTTGTCATTGACAGAATATAGGGGAGCATATCTACTTTCATAAAGCGTAATTCCACAAAAATGCATATCCTCAGCTGCTTCAAAAGCAATTCTTTCTAGATTGTCATAGTTAGACATTAATGCTGTAGTATGTACAAAAGCTTCTAGATATTCCTCCAGGGATGTTGAAGATTCTCGATTAAAAAAACTTTCTATATCTTCAATTTCAATTAACGGTTTGTAACTATCTTTGATTGCTAATTCTTTAGCCGTTTTAGCCCTTAATCCGCCATCTAGATGATCATGTAATACAGCCTTATTCATTACGCAACATAATATATATTATAGGACAAAGAATGTTGCAATGTTTATGCATATATTTCCTTCAAGACACTCTCCTTATGGGTTATTGGCAGCCAATGTCCTGCCCCTGTTATTTCTGTTATTGTAACATTTGTACCAGACTGACTAAGTCTTTCAAACATTTTCTCATTCAACTTTACAGCATCATCAATTTCTCCAAAAATAAAACTTACAGGAGTTTTTACTAGCTTTCTCCATTCAGCGGATAGTTTAAAATTTAGATCAATATTCGCATACCATGATAAAGGTTGATCAATTGACAACCCTTTAAAATGTTTTATAAGCTTATCAATATCACTATCTTCAAATATTGACTGATTACCTTGGTATTTAATAAAGACATTTTCTAGTGAAAGATCAGGGTTAATTCTATTTTGATTATTTAATCTATATGAAGATCTAAAGAAAGACTCTAGATTATTATCAATAATTAGAGATGATTTATTTACATCTTGAAATGATGATATATAGTGGGGCTTCCCATCATAATTTAATTCAGAATAAACATTTGATGTTGGAAACTCTGTACCTCCACAAATTGAAATTAGTTTATCAATCGTAATATTTTCTCGTGAGACAATTGCCCATGCAACTATAGAACCCCAGTCATGACCAACCAGTGTTAGATTCTGATCAAGTTTAAGTGTTTTAACTAGATCTTCAATATCTTTAGATAACTCTGTAATATTGAACATACTTATTTCTGAATTATCTAATCTTGATAATGGGTAACCTCTTTGTTCTACGATCGTAACTCTGTATCCATTGTTAACTAAATCATTTTTAATTTTTTCCCACATAAACAAATTTGAAGGAAACCCATGAAGAAGTAAGATGTCCCTCCCCTCACCGACCGTTTCGTAAGATAACGTAACATTATTAATATTTATTTTTTCCATTTAATTAAATTATTTCTTCTCAACACAACAATACTTAAACAAATAGCAAAAAATGCCCATTGGAATGCATAACTTAAATGCGGAGCATCATAAGGTTCTTCTAAATTTATACACTCTACCCCACTACCGCATGAATCTATTAACACAATATATTTATTAGGAAGCATTACGTTCGTTTCACTTTCTATGAAGTCCTTATCAATCCTAAATAAGTATTCTGAATCAGGTATATCATCTTGCCCAACTCCTTGAACATCATAATCTAATAACCTACCTTTAAAATTTAAAGTTTGATACATAAATAAGGAATCAGCATTTTTATCTAATGGTACCCATCCGTTATTAACCAAAAAAAACTGGTTTAAGTTTGTTTTGTATAAGCTTATAAGGTGATAACCATTTTCTCCGTTGTGAACACGAGATCGTAAATACCATGTGCGTAATAAGCTAATATTTTCTAGATTATCTTTTAACTCAATCTTCGTGAATTCTTCAAAATTATTATTAATGTCATTCAACTCGGAAACACTAATTTTGTTTACATTGTCCTTTGATTCAATAGACTCCATAATGGACTTATCTTCTTGGTATCGAGTGAGTTGCCAATAGGACAATGAAAGAAAGATTAGCACAACAATAATCCCAATGTAAAACAAGTTTTTATGAGGGAGGTTATTTAATTTTTCCAAGAAGTATTTCCCCGTCTCTTATCTCCGAAGCTAAATATTTCGTTGGTATTTCCAGTTACGCAAACACCCCCAAAATACATATCAAATGGTTCTGTAACTGTTGTATCCTTATTTATATTTTTATAGCCTGGCTCTGCCCGTACTCCTCCATCAGAATTTACGTGAAATCTTGGTTTATTTATAGCTTCCTGCCAATTATCACCATCAGTAAAGTTTTTTAAAACTTGAGCTATTGCAGAACTGATTCTGTCTGCTCCAGGTGAACCAATAGTACAAATGCCATCATTTGTTTCAATAATTAATGGGCTCATGTTTGAAATTAACCTATCTCCCCTGGTATCGCCAAGAAATCCCTGCGGATTGAGTTCAACCTCACCCAAAGAGTTATTAAAGTACATACCTGTATTTTTACATAATACTCCAGAGCCATACCCACTAGAAAAAGTAATTGAAAAATGAAAATTTTTTTCATCTGATGTATTTACTTGAATTGTTGATGATGATTGAGATATTTTTGAAATTTCGTTATTTATTACATTTCGTCTTTCTCCAAAAAATTCATATTTGTTTTGTCTCTCCAAATACACATTTTTAAGAGCTTGTTCTAAATCATCAGACTCAATAGTAAGTCCATTCAGGTATTTAAGTACCATTAAACCTCCTATAGATGGACCTGCATGACCAGTTAAATTTAAATTTTTATATTGATAATTAAACTTACTTTCCTCAATTAACTGATAATTAACAAAGTCATCAGCAGTTGCATGTCCACCTTCTATTTCCAGTGTTTGAATAATTGATTTTGATATATCACCAATGTAGAAATCATTGAATCCCTCAATAGACATATGGTTAAGTGTGTCTGATAATTTATCTAGTTTTACGATACCGTTTTCTAAGTCTTCATAAACGTTGTTTAAGGTTGATTTCGAATATTCATGCCACATAAACATGGGTTTAAGAGAGTGAATAAAATAATCTTTTGTCGGTTGGGTTAATTTAAAACCTTCTTTAGAAATTTTTATTGGATACTCTAATAGTTTATCAAGAGGAAGTGAAGCATATCTTTCATACACTACATCTAGTATTTTATAAATTCCTGGAACAGCAAAGGTATTTCCACCCTTACAAGTCTCTACGTGACCTCCATAAGTCATTGAAATTCTATGTTCTTCATGATCGTTTCCATTAAATGATTTTGGTGCCACGAAATAGCCATCTACCGTATGAGTTGTATTTCTTTCACCATCATAAAAAGTTAGTAATCCTGACGCTGTCGGAGAAACTACTCCAAGATCAGTTACCATTGAAGTGATAACACTCGTAATCAGTATATCTGCAGCATTGGGATTTAAATCTTTAATAGATTCAGCTGCTTTTGAACTGTATTCCGCTGTACTTGCTAATGAAACATTCACTGTAAACATTGTAGTTTATAACTTTTGTATGCAAAAATGTATATATGAACACAGACGTAACAAAATTTGATAATAAGATATATCAAATTGACGTTCATATGGAGGATAAACCTCAAAGAATGTCATGTTATTACATAGATACATCAGACCCAATTCTTATTGAGGTAGGTCCTTCAAATTCATTTCCATATTTGATTTCAGCATTAGAGTCGCTTGGAATACAAGATATAAAAAGAACAGCAATTACACATTTACATTTAGACCATGTAGGTGGCATTGGACATTTAAACGAAAAATATAAAGAAAATTTTGTATACGTACATGAGTTAGGTTTGAAACATTTACCAAATCCAGAAAGATTATGGAGAGCAGTCAGCGATGTTTACACAGAAGAATGGCTCCAAAAAAATTGGGGTGAGATAAAACCTGTTCCTTTAAATAAAATTAAATCACTTAATGATGGAGCCGATATAAAGCTTGAGACAAATAGGAACCTTAAAGCTTTGTATAGTCCTGGACATGCCAAGCACCATTACACTTTTTATGATGAATACTCTGGGACATTATTTATGGGAGACACACTTGGACTAATATATCCACATGGAGATTTTGTTCAACCAAATCTTCCTCCCCCTGATTTTAATAAGGATATTTTATTTCAAACTTTAGACAGTTTTGAAAATTTAGAAATAAATAAGTTAGCCATTGCTCACTTTGGAATACATGAAAATCCTTATGAACTTATCAATGACGCAAAGGAAAATATTGAAAGTTGGCTTTTATTTATTAGTAATGTTGAAAATTTAAGTAATGATGAAGCTAGCAATGAGTTAGTAAATTGGCTGAGAAGAAATTATGAATCACTTGGCATTGATAGTGAAACAATAAATAATTACATTGGAAATGGTAATTTTGAAATGCAAGTTATTGGTATTAGAAACTATCTTAAGAAGGTTGATTAATTTTATTCCGTAAGAAAAAGAAAAATGGAGCAATTATAAATTCGGGCAAGATACCAACGTAAAAATAAATATCCACCACTACTCCTCCTCTTGCAAATATCGATATAATTCTTGCAATCAGAACTGTTGTCCACATTAACACGAGAAAGTCTAGGTACTTAACCTTTTTAGTACTTAAATATCCTATACATGTGACAGCACATATAAGGTAAAGTGATAAAGGATAAGTCAATAAATTCAATTTTCCATTTCCTCCCGTGTCAATTAAGGCTAATAAATCAAGATAAGATTCATCGAAAAAAAGAAGAAACCTACTATTGGGTATGAAGACAGAATAAAAAACTGTAAGTCCCATAACAATCAATAAACCGAATATAAAAAGATCAAGAATTTTATTAAGGGTTAAAGATTTCATTTCAAATATTATAAATGAAAAACCCCTAGTTTCCTAGGGGCTCTTCAATAAATATCGGCAGTGTTCTACTCTCCCAGAGGGTTGCCCCTCAAGTACCATCGACGCTAGTGGACTTAACTTCCGTGTTCGGAATGGGAACGGGTGTATCCCCACTGCTATCACCACCGTAATACTCAACTTCTTAAAAATTCTATAGCAAGCGCGCTTACGCCGTATTCAGCTCAAGCCCTCGACTTATTAGTATCAGTCAGCTGAATACATTACTGTACTTACACTTCTGACCTATCAACCTCATGTTCTATAAGGAGTCTTAACCGGTTAATCCGGTGAGAGTTCTTATCTTAGAAGGGGCTTCGCACTTAGATGCTTTCAGCGCTTATCCTTTCCGAACGTAGCTAACCAGCCGTGCCCTTGGCAGGACAACTGGCACACCAGCGGTTCGTTCATCCCGGTCCTCTCGTACTAGGGACAACTTTCTTCAAAACTCTTGCGTGCGCGACGGATAGGGACCGAACTGTCTCACGACGTTCTGAACCCAGCTCGCGTTCCTCTTTAATAGGCGAACAGCCTAACCCTTGGGACCTGCTCCAGCCCCAGGATGAGAAGAGCCGACATCGAGGTGCCAAACACCCCCGTCGATATGGACTCTTGGGGGGTATAAGCCTGTTATCCCCGGAGTACCTTTTAGCCGATGAGCCATGGCGCACCCACATGCAACCATGGGATCACTAGTTCCTACTTTCGTACCTGCTCCACTTGTTTGTGTCACAGTCAAGCCACCTTTTGCACTTACACTCAATGCGTGATTGCCGTCCACGCTGAGGTGACCTTAGAGCGCCTCCGTTACTTTTTAGGAGGCCACCGCCCCAGTGAAACTGCCCACCAGACAATGTCCCTGATCCGGATAACGGATCTAGGTTAGAAGCTCAATATGAAGAAAGTGGTATCTCAAGGATGACTCCACAACGACTAGCGCCGCTATTTCAAAGTCTCCCACTTATCCTGCATACTGCACACCAAACTTCAATATCAAGTTGCAGTAAAGGTTCCGGGGTCTTTCCGTCCTGTCGCGCATAGTGAGCATCTTTACTCACATTGCAATTTCGCCGAGTCTCTGGTTGAGACAGTACTCAAATCGTTACACCATTCGTGCAGGTCGGAACTTACCCGACAAGGAATTTCGCTACCTTAGGACCGTTATAGTTACGGCCGCCGTTTACTGGGGCTTAATTTCAAAGCTTTGCCGAAGCTAACCTCTCCACTTAACCTTCCAGCACCGGGCAGGTGTCAGAGGGTATACGTTGTATTAGAACTTTGCACCCTCCTGTGTTTTTGATAAACAGTCGCTTGAGTCTAGTCACTGCGGCCCGTTCAAGCTCATAAAGTTAATTAATCACTTTACTTGGGCGTTCCTTCTCCCGAAGTTACGGAACTATTTTGCCGAGTTCCTTAACCAGAGTTATCTCGCTCGCCTTAGTATTCTCTACTTGTCCACCTGTGTCGGTTTGGGGTACGGGCACTAAAAAAACTAACTAGAAGTTTTTCTTGGAAGTATGGAATTAATGACTTCGCCTAAAAGCGGCTCGGCATCATGTCTCAGAATTTATGACTAACGGATTTACCTATCAGTCTTCCTACTCATTTACCCCAGGACAACCATCGCCTGGGATCATCTATCCTTCTCCGTCGCTCCATTGCTAACCTAGTAATATGTGGGTCGGTAGGCCCCGAAGGGCTTTCCTTAGCAACATATATTCGGTTTGGGCGCTTAATTAGTGGTACAGAAATATCAATCTGTTATCCATCGACTACGTCTCTCGACCTCGCCTTAGGTCCCGACTAACCCTGGGCGGACGAACCTTCCCCAGGAACCCTTGGACATTCGGCGGAAGAGATTCTCACTCTTCCTTCGCTACTCATGCCAACATTCTCACTTGTATGGTCTCCACGACTAACTCACGTTGTCGCTTCGACGTCCATACAACGCTCTCCTACCGATCTTATCTTCTGGATCGAAATCTGAATTAATAAGATCCCATAGCTTCGGCAGTATGTTTAGCCCCGTTACATCTTCCGCGCGAGAACATTCGACCAGTGAGCTGTTACGCACTCTTTAAAGGAATGGCTGCTTCTAAGCCAACCTCCTGGCTGTCTGAACACTCTCACATCGTTTCACACTTAACATACATTTAGGGGCCTTAGCTGATGATCTGGGTTGTTTCCCTCTCGTCTATGGAGCTTATCCCCCATAGGCTCACTGCTATATTTATACACTTTGGCATTCGGAGTTTGACTGAGTTCAGTAAGCTTGTTGGCCCCCTAGCCCAATCAGTGCTCTACCTCCAAAGCGCAACATATAACGCTGTCCCTAAAGACATTTCGGAGAGAACCAGCTATCACCAAGTTTGATTGGCCTTTCACCCCTATCCACAGGTCATCCCCTGATTTTGCAACATCAGTGGGTTCGGGCCTTCACGAAGTCTTACCTTCGCTTCACCCTGCCCATGGATAGATCACTTGGCTTCGGGTCTATCGCATGCAACTAGACGCTCTATTAAAACTCGCTTTCGCTGCGGATACGGAATTACTCCTTAACCTTGCTACATACGGATAACTCGTTGGCTCATTCTTCAAAAGGCAGGCAGTCAGAAAATAAATTTTCCTCCTACTGCTTGTAAGCTATTGGTTTCAGGTACTATTTCACTCCCCTCGCCGGGGTACTTTTCACCTTTCCCTCACGGTACTTGTTCACTATCGGTCGCTGGTTAGTACTTAGCCTTACGAGGTGGTCCTCGCAGATTCACAAGGAATATCCTCCTTGCTACTTGGGATTACTCTAATAAGTAAAAGAATTTTCAAATACGTGACTATTACACTCTATGGTTTAACTTTCCAGTTAATTTTTCTAATTCAGTTATTTTTGACTTATTGAAAGATCTGATGCTCTTTCTAAGAGGTCCCACAACTCCAACTTAACAACGACATCAGTCTTGACATTAAATTGGTTTAGGCTCTTCCCGTTTCGCTCGCCGCTACTCAGGGAGTCGCTTTTGCTTTCCTTTCCTCTAGGTACTGAGATGTTTCACTTCCCCTAGTTCCCTCTACCTGTTCTATATATTCAAACAGGAGTAATTTATAAATAAATTGGGTTTCCCCATTCGGAAATCCACGGATCAAAGCTTGTTTGACAGCTTCCCGTGGCTTATCGCAGCCTTCCACGTCCTTCATCGGCTTCCAGCGCCAAGGCATCCACCAATAGCCCTTAGTAGCTTGAACTATATGAATACTTTGCAATTGCGCTTGCTATACAATTTTCAAAAAGCCAAATGACTTTTTCACAGCTGAGTAATGTATCAGTCTTGTAGACAACCGATGTTTAACCTTAGAACAATAAATTCTAGGAACTTAAAGTTCTATGCTCCTTAGAAAGGAGGTGATCCAGCCGCACGTTCCCGTACGGCTACCTTGTTACGACTTAGTCCCAGTTACCGACCCTACCTTCGACAGCTTCCTCCCTAAAAGGGTTGGACCACTGGCTTCGGGTATTGCCGACTTCCGTGACTTGACGGGCGGTGTGTACAAACCCCGAGAACGTATTCACCGCAACTTTGCTGATTTGCGATTACTAGCGACTCCAACTTCAAGGAGTCGAGTTGCAGACTCCTATCCGAACTGAGACAAGCTTTAAGAGATTTGCTCCACCTCGCGGTATTGCGACTCGTTGTACTTGCCATTGTAGCATGCGTGCAGCCCTGGACATAAGGGGCATGATGACTTGACGTCGTCCCCACCTTCCTCCGGTTTATCACCGGCAGTCTCCTATGAGTCCCCAACATTACTTGCTGGCAACATAGGACAGGGGTTGCGCTCGTTGCGGGACTTAACCCAACATCTCACGACACGAGCTGACGACAGCCATGCACCACCTGTATAGGGCGCTAATGCACATTATATTTCTATAACTTTTCCCTATATGTCAAGTCCAGGTAAGGTTCTACGGGTATCATCGAATTAAGCCGCATGCTCCGCCGCTTGTGCGGGGTCCCGTCAATTCCTTTGAGTTTTAGTCTTGCGACCGTACTCCCCAGGCGGGATACTTAACGCGTTAGCTACGATACAGAAATCGTTAAACCAATTCCTACATCTAGTATCCATCGTTTACAGCTAGGACTACCAGGGTATCTAATCCTGTTTGCTCCCCTAGCTTTCGCTCCTCAGCGTCGATAGCGGCCCAGTGAGCTGCCTTCGCAATTGGTGTTCCTCCGAATATCTACGCATTTCACCGCTACACTCGGAATTCCACTCACCTCTACCGTATCCTAGTCACAACAGTATCGATCGACATTTCAGGGTTGAGCCCTGAACTTTCACGACCGACTTGTTGAACCGCCTACGAGCTCTTTACGCCCAATAAATCCGGACAACGCTCGCCCCCTACGTATTACCGCGGCTGCTGGCACGTAGTTGGCCGGGGCTTCTTGTGGAGGTACCGTCATTTTCTTCCCTCCTGAAAGTGGTTTACAAACCTAGATCCGTCATCCCACACGCGGTGTCGCTGTGTCAAACTTTCGTTCATTGCACAATATTCCCTGCTGCAGCCTCCCGTAGGAGTCTGGGCCGTGTCTCAGTCCCAGTGTGGCTGATCGTCCTCTCAGACCAGCTATCCGTCGTAGCCTTGGTAGGCCGTTACCCTACCAACTAGCTGATAGAACGCGAGCCCATCTTAGTTCGGCTGACCTTTCCTTAAAAAATCATGTGATTAAATAAGAATATCCGGTATTAATCCGAGTTTCCTCGGGCTATCCCAGTAACTAAGGTAGGTTGCTCACGCGTTACTCACCCGTTCGCCGCTCAGTCATTTTCTGTAGTAAACTACTGAAAAGCTTCGCTCGACTTGCATGCATAAGGCGCACCGCCAGCGTTCGTCCTGAGCCAGGATCAAACTCTCCAACAAAATCTTTGAATAATTTAAATCTGACCAAAGAATCAACATGGGTTTTACCCATTTCAACTTAAAAAAGTTGAATCAACTTAGTAAAAAGTTGACAAAAAAAGAGTGCTAGAAAAATTAATTTCTGCACTACCGGCGTTCATACATTACTCAGTTGTCAAAAAGCCAAAATCTTGTACTTATAAGAATAACAGTAATTGGTTTAATGTGTATTATTTCTTATTTATTCTAAGAAATTTTCTTTTTCCAACTTGCATCACATTATTAATTAAAATTTCAGAGTTTACATCAATTGAATCAATTTTTTTATCACCAATCTTAACACTCCCTGCTTCAATTAACCTTCTGGCTTCAGAATTAGATTTAGATAATTTATTTTCTGTTAAAAAATTGGGTAAATGTACTTCTATATTGTGTTCAACAGAAATTTCTGGCATATCATCTGGAATATTTTTATTAATTGTTAAGTTTTCAAAACTTTTTTCAGCATCATCAGCAGTTTTACTATCAAAAAGTTCGGAAATTACTAATTTTCCAAGAATTTTTTTAAATTCAAACGGATTTTTAGAATTGTTTGTTACATCTAATTTAAAAGATTCAATTTCAGAAATATCCAAATCAGTAAGCATTATGAAGTACTCCCACATAATTTTGTCAGGTATACTCATAATTTTTCCAAATATATTATTTGGTGTATCAGTAATTGAAATGTAATTATTTAAAGACTGAGACATTTTTTTGTTTCCATCTGTTCCAACTAGTAATGGAAATGTCATTGCAATTTGTGGATTCATGTCGTATGATTTTTGTATTTCTCTTCCCAACATAAGATTCCAGAGCTGATCATTACCACCAATTTCAATATCAGCTTCAACAGCTACAGAATCATAACCTTGATATAGCGGATAGAAAAACTCTAAGAGAGATATTGGGCTGTTGTCTTTAAATCTATTTGAGAAATCATCTCGCTCCATCATTTGAGCTAATGTAGTTTTTGATGCTAATTCCATCATGTCTTGAATTGATAATTTTGACAACCAATCTTTGTTAGATACAATTTCTAAATTATCATCGTTAAGAATATTTTTAATAATAGGAAGCACCCCTTTTGAGTTATCGTTAATTTCTGTTTCACCAATAACTTTTCTTGTTTCAGATTTACCAGAAGGATCACCAACTTGTGCTGTAAACTCTCCAAGTATTAATACTGCAGTGTGTCCGTTATCCTGAAATTTTTTTAACATCCTTAAAATTGCATACCAACCTAGGGTTACATCGGGAGCTGTTGGATCAACACCCAACTTTACTCTTAATTTCTTATTTGATTGAAGAAGATCCTTAAAGTCATTCTGAGGATTAATATTTGTTGCTCTATCTTCTAAATATTTCATTATATGACCAGTGTAAATCTCCATAAGTGTTTATCACGTGGTTTGGAATTTTTTCTTTGCTTTGCTATTGCTCTCTCGACAGGATGTATACGTGGTGATAAAGATACTGTCCCATCTAAAAGATTTTCACCATCTTGCTTAACATCTATACCAAGAGCCTTTGTTATATTTCCAGGTCCATATAAATTATCATTTTTCATTTTTTGTTTTCTTCTTGTCTCGGCATAATTTTTACCAAGAATAATCTTTCCAGATCTAATCAATACACCCTGACAAGAACCAGGTTTAGATGTCAAAAAAAAGAGACTGTTATTTGACCCGTATGTTTTTAAAACCATTATGTGGGGTGGCCCTAGAGGTAAAGATACTGGTATTTTTCTATTTAATTGATTTGCTAGAGACATCTTATCTCCATTGGCTGTACCAAATGCTTCTGTTTCTGTAATCATTATTTCAGTAAATTTATTTTTATATTTTGTTGATATTCTCATACCTAAGATATCAACTGCAGCTTTTTGGGAGTTTTGTGAGAGTATTTGAAAAACCCTGTTGTTTAGACCAAGATTATCAATCATTATTACCACTGTTGAGAGTGATTTTGAATTTTGCCTCTAATGAGTCAGAGATTTTCATCAATATTTGCCTTGTTTCGTTATCGTCATAAGTTTTTTCATAGCTTCTAGTAACTATTCTAATTCCTAAATTTCTTGAATTCTCATGTTGGAAATCATCAAATATTTCTATTTCATTTTCATTTTTACTTAGTAATTTATTGATTTCGTCGACGATTAAATGAGCAGAAAATTCAACTGGAACTGAGAATGATAAATCGAATTTAATATAGGGATATTGAGAAAGAGGTTTGTAGTTGATTTGTTTTAATTCATTTAAATTGAGTTTATTTACATATATTTCTCCTAGAAAAACTTCATTCTCTATCTCAAAATTATTTTGTAACTCAGTAGACAATTGACCAAAATGCCCAATAATTTCATTTTTTTTAAATATAGAAAAAGAATAATTTTGATGAAATCCTGGTTTTATTATTGGCTCTAATTGTGTATCGTTTATTAATTGATTTATCAAACTTTTTACGTAATATATATCAATATTTTGATCACTTTTTCTGATATCTTGAGTTGTTAGATTAGCTGATGTTATAAACCCAAGTACAACGTTTTGATTCGGAACATCATTAAATGTGTTATCCACAGAAGAATTAAAAACTGTATTTATTTCGAAATAGCTGTTTAATATGTTGTTTTGCTGAAGATTAAATATATAAGTATCTAAAAGATTTGACATTAAATTAGATCGTAAGTAATTGTTAGATTTATCAATTGCATTAAAGACCGTTACATATTTTTTTTCTGGATTAAATACAGTATTCATTTCTTTATTAACAAAACTTAGAGTTTGTATTTCTTGAAAGTTATTTGAAATAAGTATTTTGGAAAGATATTCTTTTACTTTCCAAAAATTACCCTTTTCATTTTTATATAGTCCTTGTGGAAGATTTGAAGAAAAATTATTAAATCCATAATGTTTTGCAAATTCTTCAATTAGATCCACTGGTCTGTCTAAATCATATCTCCATGATGGTGCGGTAAACTCAATGTTATCGTTTTTTATTTCCACATCGATCATTAAATTTTTAAGAGTTTTTTTAATAAATGAATCTTTAAGTTCAATCCCAAGTAATTTTTTAATTTCATTTTTTTTAAGATTAATTTTTTCATTTTTAATGTTATTTTTAGTATCAATACTTAATTCGGAATATTTTATGTCTTGACTATCTTTTAATATCATGAGAAATTGTTCTAATCCGTATTTTTGAATGTTAAAATCTATTCCTCTTTCAAACCTAATTGAGGCATCTGAAATAAGTCCTAATTTTCTTGAAGTTTTCATTATTGAAACCTTATCAAAGTAAGCACTTTCAATTAGTAAATTAACTGTACTGTCAGTAACTTCAGTTTCAAGTCCCCCCATTACTCCAGCTAGAGCAATCGGTTTATCTCCATCAGTTATAACTAGATCATCATTTGTAAGTTTTCTTTTTTGTGAATCAAGAGTTGTAACTATTTCATTGTTTTTAGCTTTTCTAACAGATACCGTATTAAAAAGTTTATCCCTATCAAATGCATGTAGAGGTTGTCCTACGTCGTACAAAATGTAATTTGTAATATCTACAACATTATTAATTATTCTTGTTCCGACATTTGATAATCGGTATCTAATTAAAAATGATGAATCTGTTACTTTAAAATTTTCTATTTCAACTGAACCATATGAATTACATTCCTTAATTTTTCCACTGTTAGTGTTTAAAATGTTTGTTATCGATGGATTAAGTTTCGATTTTTTAATGTTTATTTTTTTATCAAAGTAATTGGACAGTTCTCTTGCAATTCCCAAATATGACATACAATCACCTCTGTTTGGTGTTATGCCTATATCCCACAAATAATCTGAACTTGCATATATAGATGAGAAATCAGTACCTGGCAGAATGTTATCGTCTAATATCAGTATGCCTTCATGATCATCCCATAAATTAAGCTCAGAGGCTGAACAAATCATACCGTTAGATTCAACTCCTCGAATATCTCTTTTATCAATTTTAAAACCATCTTTAATTTCGGAATTAGGAAGGGCTACTGGTACTACAGCACCAACATCAAAGTTCCATGCCCCACATACGATCTCATAAGTTTTACTACCAACATCAGTTTTTGTTACTCTCACTTTGTCTGCATTAGGATGAGGGTATATTTCAAGAACTTTTCCTACGACTATATTTGAATAATTCGGTTTTAAATCAGATTGTTCTTCAATTTCAAATCCTAAACTTTCTAGTCCTTCAGAAATGTCTTCATTTGATATTTCAGATATATCTATCCAATCATTTAGCCAAGATTTCAAAACTTTCATTAGAACTGCCTTAGAAATCTCAGATCATTTTCATAGAAATTTTTGATGTGGTCAATTTTATAACGAATCATAGCTAATCGCTCTACACCAACACCAAACGCAAAACCTTGAGAATTTTTATCGTATCCTACATGTTGAAACACATTAGGATCGACCATACCACAACCCAATATCTCAAGCCATTCACCATCTTTCCAACTTACTAAAACCTCAGCTGATGGTTCAGTAAATGGAAAAAAATGTGGAATAAATTTAGTTTTAATTCCTTTACCAAAAAATTCTTGAACAAAATATTCTAATGTCCCTTTTAAATCTGAAAATGTTAGATTTTCATCTACGGCCAAACCTTCGATTTGATGGAAAACTGGTGAGTGAGTTGCATCTAATTGATCGGATCTATAAACACGACCAGGAGCAACTATATAAACCGGTGGTTTATTATTTTGCATGTGCCTTACTTGTACCGTACTTGTTTGAGTTCTGAGAAGTTGCTCTAAATTTTTATCTAAATAAAGTGTGTCTGATTCATAGCGAGCCGGGTGCCAATCAGGTGTATTTAAAGCATCAAAATTATGCCAAGAAGTTTCTGCTTCTGGGCCTGTTGCTACGGTATAACCAATTGCAGAGAATATATCCACAACTTCATTCATAACGCTTGTTAATACGTGTTCTCTGCTTCCTAAATCTTTGTACCAATTGATTGTTATATCTTTATTGTCGTTTAATTCCTTCTCTTTAAAAAATTTAGATTGAAAACTTAATCTTTCTTGATTTAATCTTTCAGAAATTTGGGTTGATAGCTCTTGAAGGACTTTTCCATATTTCTTTCTAGAGATTTCACTCATAGATGATAATTTCTTTCGTTCTTCTGAAATTAACGAATTTTTACCTAAGTATTCTTTTTCTAAGTCATTGAATTCATCAATCGAAGTAACTTGTTCAACACTTAATAAAAAAGATGCAAATATCTTTTCTGTATTAACCTCAGGCATTTATATTTTTTTTGGCTAAATCAACAAGCTTTTTAAAACCATCAGGATCATTTATTGCTAAATCTGCGAGTATTTTACGATCAACTTTTACTTCTGCGTTAGTTAGTCCGTTAATAAATTTAGAATATGGAAGTCCATGCTCTCTTGAAGCAGCATTTATTCTTGAGATCCATATTTTTCTGTATGTTGCTTTCTTGTCTTTTCTATGTGCGAAAGCATCATTACCAGCATGCATAACTTGCTCTTTTGCAGTTCTTAACCTTTTACTGCGAGCACCTGTATAACCTTTAGCTTGCTTAAGAACTTTTTTTCTTGATTTTCTGCTACTAACAGATCTTCTAACTCTTACCATTTAACTCAACAACTTTCTGATTTTCTTTGAATCACCCTTTGAGGATTCTACATCACGTTTTAGCCTAGACCAGGAGTTACTTCCTTTAGCTAGTTTATAGTGTGATCTGTGGGCACGTCTTCTCATAAACTTTCCAGTTCCACTGACTCTAATTCTTTTTTTCATACCTTTATGTGTTTTGTGTTTCATTTTCTACCTCCATTTGGTGCTAAAACCATTGTAAGTGAGCGACCGTCTGGTTTTGACGTAGATTCAACCATCGATAGATCCTCAAGCTCATCTCTCAAATTATCAAGAATTTTTTGCCCTAATTCAGGATACTCCGCTTCTCTACCTCTAAATCTCATTGTGAACTTCACTTTATCTCCATCTTCTAAAAACTTTTTTGACTGATTCAACTTAATTCTGTAGTCATTGGTATCAATTTTGGGTTTTAGCTGTATTTCCTTTACGTTAATTTTTACTTGTTTCTTCCTTGATTCCCTTGCTTTTTGCTTAAGTTCAAATTTATATTTTCCATAATCCATAAGCCTTGCAACAGGAGGTTTACTTTCCGGAGAGACCTCTACTAAGTCAAGATCAAGCTCTTCAGCGAGAATCAAAGCTTTCTTCAATTCTAATTCTCCAACTTGTACTCCATCAGGTGCAATGACGAGTAACTTTTTAGATCTGATCTCTTCGTTTACATTTAATTCTGCTATTTGTTTTCCTTTCAATAAAAAAAACAGCACGAAGCTGTTTTACAAACCTAACTATTTTTCACAGTAGGTGGAACATTGTTCGCTTGATTTCATTATATAACTAAATTTTTATTATGTAAGAAAAAGATTATTTATGGCGTATGCAGATTCGGATCCTTTGTTTTTATTATCCGAAGATCTATTTTTTGCTTGTTCAAGAGTTTGAACGTTAAGTACACAATTTGATATATAGACATCTCTAGTAATAGTCATTGATAAAAGTGCATTAGCAATACTTGAAGATAAATAATCATAATGATCTGTTTCACCTTTCACAATAACTCCTATTGCAACAAATTTATCATATTCGCCAATCAGAGAGTTTATTTTATGGATTAACTCCCAACTACCTTCTACCTTAAACGTATCACACTGAAAGCTATCATCAATAGACTTCTTGAAACCATTGACCAGAGACGAACTTATATCCTGATAATAATCAGAATAAACTATTGCAACTTTATTCTTCATTAAAATTATGACCCATTTTATTTTCTTTAGTGTCAAGGTATGATGAATTTTCATTCGTTATTTTGCCCTTCAATGGTGTTCTCTTTACAATATTTAAACCAAATCCTTCAAGGCCTGCTCTTTTGCTAGGATTGTTCGTTAATAGATTCATATTCGTAATTCCTAAGTCTCTGAGGATAAGTGCACCTGTTCCGTAGTCTCTTTGGTCCATTTCAAAACCTAATTTCAAATTAGCTTCAACTGTATCAGCACCTTCATCTTGAAGTGAGTAAGCCTTTATTTTGTTACCAAGACCTATACCTCTTCCTTCGTGACCTCTCATATACAAAATAACTCCAGAACCATTTTTAACTATTGTTTCCATTGCATTATTTAATTGATATCCACAGTCACATTTATTCGAGCTAAAAACATCACCTGTAAGACACTCAGAGTGAACTCTTACCATAGATGAATCACCCTGTAGATAATCTTTATAGGTAAGAGCAATATGCTCTGTATTGTCATTATTATCTTTATATACATGTGCGGTAAATTCGCCAAAATCTGTAGGCACTTTTGCGCTAGACACCAAACTTACTGGGTTGGACAATTTCAAGCGATACTCTATTAAATCTTTTATAGTTCCAATAGCAACGTTGTGCTTTGCTGAAAATTCAATAAGGTCATCAATTCTTGCCATAGATCCATCATCGTTAATAATTTCACAAATTACAGCTACAGGATAATGATCTGCAACTAAACATAAATCAACTGCAGCTTCTGTGTGTCCAGCACGTCTTAAAACTCCGCCGTCCATAGCTTGCAAGGGAAAAACGTGCCCCGGAACTTTAAAATCTTCTCTAGTTGCACTTGGATCACTCAATCCTTTAATAGTTTTAAATCTATCATCAGCTGAAATACCTGTTGAAACACCATCACCCATAAGATCCACAGATGTTGTAAATTGTGTATCTTCTTCATTATCAATACCCTGCATTAATGATAATTTTAATTTTTTAGCAACATCTTTAGCAATAGGCGCGCATACAAGTCCTTTTGCATAAGTAATCATGAAATTTATATGTTCAGGTGTTAGATAGTGAGAAGACACAATTAAGTCACCTTCGTTTTCTCTATCCTCATCATCAACGAGGATTACCATTTCACCTTTTTTAAATTTTTCGATAATAATTTCTATGTCACTTATCATTAATCATTTTCTCCATATATTTAGCAAGTATGTCATATTCAATGTTAACTAATGAGCCATTTTTTAGGTATTGTAAATTTGTTCTTTGATAAGTTTCACTTATAACTGCAACACTAAATGATTCTTCGGTCGGATCAACAACTGTTAAAGATATACCGTTTATTGTAATTGAACCCTTATCAACAATATATTTAGAATCGATAATTTTGAAATAGTAAGTCCATAGATTATTTTCATTTTCTTCAATGTTTATTACTTCTGAAGTTGTGTCAACATGTCCTTGAACAATATGACCACTTAAGAATGTTGACATGGTTGCAGGTAATTCTAGATTAATTTTTGAACCAGTTTTATATCCTTTAGCAATTGTTCTATCAAATGTTTCATCTGATACTTGAAAATTCAATAAATCATCTTCGTAGTCACGTAAAGTTAGACACGTTCCATCAATCCCAATACTTGTTCCAGAATCAAGATTTTGGTATGAGTTATTATCAGTACTGATTTGAATAACATCATCATTTAAAGTCTCAATATTCCCAATTGAATTAATAATTCCAGTAAACATCACTTAATAGTATAAGTAGATAATGAATTATCTTTAACCTGATATTGGTCAATGAGAATATAATCTTTTTTCAAACTATTTTGAATTCTTGTATCTAATTTCAAACCATTTACTAAATTAGAATCAGATTTAAACATATAAAACTTATCTATTTGTTGTTGTTCAAAAAAGTATGAAAGAACCTTATTACCGCCTTCAATAAGCCCTGTCTTTAAGTTATTTCTTAATACAAAGTCATTAAATGGACCTTCTTCATTTTCAACGTAGAATAAAAAATTACTATTATTTTTCTTATAGGTCATTAAATCTTTTGTATTATTTCCCCAAATAACGATTGGTGTCGGACTTGAAAATTTATCATCAAGGCGTACATTAAGTTGAGGAGCATCTTTTATTAATGTATTCTTTCCAATAATTATACAATCTACGGTTGACCTAATATAGTGGGATATTTCACGAGATTGTTGATTACTAATGTATCTGTTGTTTTCTTTATAAATAATGTTGTCATTTGAGATTGCTACTTTACCAATAAAAAAAGGTTTTGCATCAGAGTATTTATATCCAGGATTTAGAAATTCATTAACACCTTCTTCAACTATTACTTCTATATCATTTTGTCTTAAAAGATCTATACCTTTTCCGTCTGTTCTTTTATCTTTATCAATATCTCCTACAACTACCGATTTGATACCAGTTTGTATAACAGTTGATGCGCAGGAAGGTGACGTATCATCATGAAAGCAAGGTTCTAGAGTTACGTATAACGTATCATCAGCTGATACTTCTGAATTCTTAAATAGACTGTATTCTGCATGGTCGTATCCCTTATTTTGATGTGCCGCAACTTTTTTAATTTTATTATTTTTATCAACAAGTACAGCTCCCACTCTCGGGTTTGGTGTTGGATTGTAACGCAATGCAACTTTTATAGCTTCAATCATATATTCAGAGAAGTGTAAAAATTTAAGACTATTTTGCAAATATAGCTCCCCCCTGAACAGCTATGTCAACATCAAGATTTCTTAAAGATTCTAATTCTTCTTTTTTTACTCCCCCATCAACAATTAACAAGTTGGAGTAATTAGGATTAAGATCTTTAAATTCTTGTACCCTGTCAATTAAATTTACTGCCTTACTCTGATTTGAGAAACCGGGATTAACTGTCAATAATAAGACACTATAAGCTTCATTAATATAAGAAGACAAAGTTTTCATATCTGTAGTAGGAAGTATTCCTACACCAACATATGTAAATTGGTTCACTAGTGATTTAAAGATTTCTGGTGTTGTAGTTTCACAATGTACAGTGACAATATCAGAACCATATTCAAAAGCTTTTTGTGTAAACAGCTCGTTATTATTGAGCATTAAATGGGTGTCAATCACGTAATCTGTATTATTTTTAATGTATTCAATAATTGCAACAGGAAGAGATATATTATTTGTAAAGTTTCCATCAGTTATATCAATATGTAATTGATCAAAATTATCACTGTATTTATCTAGTTCATTTAGAAGATTATAAATGTTAGATGCTTGAATACTTGCTGAAATCTTCATTGACGTCCACGTATGTAATCATTAGCCGCCATTTTATTTTTCCCTTCAGGCGTAATTTCATCTAAATATAAATATCCATCTTTCAATTCATATTTAAAATCTGAATTATCTTCAGTATATTTATGAATTTTAATTATTTTTGAATCATATTGAATATATGCAGGCCCTAGAATATCGAATGCTTTAATTTTATTTTTAGCTTGATTTAAAGTATCTTCTTTTGAAATCATGTAGTCAGTTTTAACAAATTTACTGGTTACAGAAACTTTGCCTTCTTGAATTTGCAAGGGTGATTTAAAGTCTACAGATTTAAAGTTTCTTATAAAATCCTCAAGTAACGCTTCATAAACATTTGATGAATAATTATCAATTACTTCTACGTCATTTTGATAAAGAATTGGTCCTTCATCAATTTCCTGAACAATTTTAAATATTGTATAACCAAATAATGTATTCCCATTTAATATTGCAGTTTCTACCGGTGACGGGCCTCGAAGTTCTGGAAGCTTGCTTAAGTGTATATTAAATATAGCTGGATTGTTATTTATAAATTCATCTTTAAAAATTTCACCAAAACTTACACATACTCCATAATCCATATCTGAATATATTTCTGATTCGTCAAAGTACTTAAAAATAATATTGTTTTTATGACAAAAATTCTCTACTGGATTCTTTTTTAGTTTATTTCCACGTCCACTTTTTTTTGGTTTTGTTGTCACCACTGCTAATTGTTTAATTTCTTTTGAAAGAAAATCTAAAAATGGAACGCTTCTCTTATCACTCCCAAAAAAATATTTATAAGTCATCGCCTGGAAAACCGTTCACTGTAATTTTTTTAATTGCTTCTTTTCTTTCTTTTCTATTTAAAGACGAAAGTAATAATTTTCCTTTTAAATGATCAAATTCATGTTGTAATACCCTACCAGTTAATTCATCACCTTCATAAGTGATTGCTTCACCCTGAAGGTTTTGACAATATATTTTCGCAAATTCAGGGCGTTCGATTTCCCAGTAATAACCAGGAAGAGATAAACATCCTTCTAAAAACACAGCATTTCCTTCTACTTCAATTTTACTCGGATTAATTGCTGTTTTAGGTCCATCACCCGCATCGAATACAAAAATTTTTTTATTGATTCCAATTTGAGGTGCAGCTAAACCAACTCCAGGTGCTTCATACATTATTTTTATCATTTTCTTGGATAAAATTTCTAACTCATTATTAAATACGGTTATTTCTGAAGACTTTGTTCTTAATGATGGATGTCCAAATGTTACTATTTCTTCCATTAGATTGAGGTTACTTTCCTTGGTTCATATGTCTGAAGCTTTCTGAAGCTTGTAATAATTTCATTGTAATTAATATTATTTCTTAAATTAATGTTGATTTCGTATTCAAAAACATCCTCTTTAACTCTTGGACCTAATACTAAATTGCTGTTTTCAATAGAGATTTTGGTATCAGAAAATAATTTATAAACTTTATGATGCAAATTTGGCCCCCATTTTTTTCGTTCTTTTAACTCTTCTATTGTTAACTTTGTAATATTTTTAGCTTCAAGTGCCGTATTTAGATCTATATTTTGAGTTGACAATATAATTAATTTCTTTTTTTTAAAATTAACTTCATTTATTTTTTTAATTAAATAGATAAGCCTTTCGGAATTTAGATTATTTTTATAGACAATTCTTGGGTTTATTAATACGCTTATGTCGTAATCTTCTTGTTTATTTTTGATTATGTTAAATTCGTTTAAATAATCCTCTGATGATTGATCATGCGTCAGTATATTTGTTGAAAGTTCATATTTTGTTTTTAATAATTCGATGCATTCAGTTATCCCATTCCCGTGATAGATATCTACATTTGCTAGATCAGGTTTTATATAATGATTTGCTTTATTAAAAATGTTCAAAGAAGGATATTCATTATAAAAATAATATCTACCACCAAAATAATGTTGTTTGAGAGAAGCTACCTCGACAATATTCATGGAATTTAGTTTTGGTAAATTAAATCCTATATCATTTGTATCAAAAAAATGATAAGTTGTATTTTTTGATGGAACTATTTTTAAGTAATTATTTGATAAGAGAATTGTATTTTTGAATTTGCTTTGATTTTCGATAACGTTAGCAATTTCTTCATTACCACCTGTTTTTTGATATAAATCAATTTGAATGTTATTTATGATCATATTGTCATAAAGAGTTTTGGCTGATTTTAGTGACGGTGTAAATATTATATTCCGTTCATTATTTTCAAGATTTGAGTAAATTTCATTATTGTTATAAATTAAATTTTCTGATATGTCTATTTCACTATCTAATTTGAAATTATTATCTTGATAAAGATTAAATAGCATCATACCTATGTTTAGATAATTTGCGGAAGCAATGTGTTTTAAAAATAACAATTGTGAACTGTTTAGTTGGCTTGTTATTTTTTCAACGGGTTTGATAATCTTTATACTTGGTGATTCATTATGAATGTTTACCACTATTGCATTTTTGGTATTGTTTCTAAACTTAACTCTAACAATCGAACCTATCTTAATTTTGTGTCTTAAGCTTTTAGGAATTGAATATGTAAATTTACTAAATTTATATGTATTGTTCGACAAAATCTCAACATCTGCAAACACTTTAATGTATTGTATTCTGAATTATTTTTTGGGCAATGATATGTTTATTTTCATTTTCTGATTCATAAATCAATTCAGATTTATTTATTATTATTACTTTATTCATATCAGAACCAAAGTAATTATCACTTAAATTATTTATGACAAGGTAATCAGAATTTTTACTTTTAATTTTTTCAAATTTTAAATCATTATTTGTTTGTGCAGAAAAACTTATCACATTTACATCTTTATTCTTTAATTTATATTCTTTTACTATATCAATATTGGGAGACAGATTAATAGTCGCGTCTCCTTTTGATCGATCAATTTTTCCTTTAGTTTTCTTAACAACAAAATCAGAAACAGCAGCAACCATAAAAAGGTGTTTTAGGTTATTTGACTCCTTCTCCATTGCTTTTAATAAGTCATTAGAAGTTTCAAAATTAATATTTCTTACCCCTGCGACAGGTTCTATATTTTTTGAGTGAATGTAAACAACTTCATAACCTTGACTCATTAGTTCTATCGCTATCGCTCTCCCCTGTTTTCCAGATGATTTATTTGTTATCACCCTTACGTCATCTATATATTCTGAAGTTGGTCCTGAAGTAATAATTACTTTTTCCTTTTTTGAATATAAAATATCAAAAAGTTCATCTGGTTCAACTAGTCTTCCCACTCCTTGATCGCCTATATCAAGATTTCCAAATCTAGGCCCACAAAATGTAACTTTCTCACTTAAATTTAAAATATTTTCTTGAATTTTTTTATCCATAAACATTTCTTCATGCATTGCGGGTGCAATGTATATATCCTTGTCATACATCAATAATGTTGATAAGAGAAGATCATCAGCTAATCCATTAGCAAATTTACTTATAAAATTGGCAGTTGCAGGGTAAATAATCACTTTATCTGCCCACCTTGCATATTCTATGTGTGGAGAACCTTCCAATTGGTCCCATGATGAATATATTGTATTATCTTTTTGAAAATCTTGAGATAAGTACTTAAGACCCTCATTAGTTGAAAATATTTCAACATTGTGTTTTTTGTTTAGAAGCTGAAAAAGTGCCTCAGATTTAGAAGATGCGATACTACCAGTTATACCAAGTAGTATATTATCGCTCATTGATTTATTCTTTTTCGCTAACCTCTACTTTTCCAGATGCAATTTCTTCAAATGCAACGGTAAGTGGTTTACGACTCAAACTTTGTACTTGTGGAGGTGTATAAGCACCTATACCTTCACCAAGTTGATTAAAATATGAGTTTATGTCTTTAGCGCGTCTTGCTGAAGTAATAACTAAAGCAAATCTTCCAGGTGAGTTCTTTAATAATTCTTCAATAGGCGGTTTTATCATTTTTTCTCCAGGTCATATAATATATCTAATATTTCTTTAAGAGTAGTGTTTAAATCTATATTTTTAAGGACATAATCAAACTTAGGCATAGATTTTCTCTGTTCGGAAGCTAATTTCATTCTTTCTTCAATAAATTCATGATTATGACCTCTTTCTGTGAGTCGTTGAATTAAAATTTCATCATCAATATCAATAAATATACCTACAAATTCAGAATTACTAGATAAAAGTTTAGTTGCCCCATTAACTTCTAAATCTAATATAGTGAAATCACTTTTTGTGATTTCATTTTTAGAAGTACCGTAAAAAAAGCTTCCATATCTTTCATATTCAATAAATTCTTCATTGGAAACCATTTCTTTAAATGTGTCCTCAGAAATAAAGTAATAATCTTCTTTATCTATTTCATCATCTCTCATTGGACGGGTTGTGTGCGATATTGAAAAATAAAATTTAATTTTAGATCTTAGTAAATTAATGATTGTTGATTTACCAACGCCCGATGGACCACTAAATATAACTATCATTGTTCACTTACGTATTTTACTAATTTTTTTATATCGTCCTCTTTTAAATTTTTAAATTTTGTTTTTTCATCTAAACCTATTTCATCAAGGTATCTTGCAGTTTTAACTTTACCTAGCGTTCTGCCAGTAGTTAAATATTTATGTACTCTTATCGACGATAGTTGGTTATCATTTTTTGCTTTGATTAACTGTTCGTATATATTTTCATTATTTTTCTCAAATTCTTCAATAAATAATGCTCTTTTTTTCTTAACTTCCAAAATGTAATTGTTATTCATTGTTAATATTTTCTGAAATTGTATTTAAGATACCATTTACAAATTTTGCAGATTGAGAAGATGAGTGCTTATCACATAGCTTTACCCATTCAGAAATTATTACTTTTTTTGGAGTTAAATCCATTATTAATTCTGAAATACCTAGAGATAGTATTATGATCTCAACTTTACCGATTCGTTCATAAGTCCAATTTTCTGAATATGTTCGTATTGAATTTTCAATCCTTTCTTTGTTATCGTGAGTGTTCTTAAGCAATTGTTGAGCTCTTAATCTTTGGTTGTCACTAAGTTCAGGAAAATTTTTGTCAATTTCTTCAATTTCATCGAGATTGGCAGCGAAAACTTTTTCAAATGAATTTATTCTAAAATCGTTCATGTAACCCTTGTCATGTATGATTTATCTTTAGTATCGATTTTTATAATGTCATTTTCAGCTATGAACATTGGAACTACAACTTTTAGTCCAGTTTCACAAGTTACCGTTTTAGTAGATGAAGTAACTGTATCCCCTTTAACCGCTGGTTCGGCCTTTGTTACCATTAACTCTACACTTGGTGGAAGTACAACATCTATAGGACTATTTTTATACATTTGAATAGTGACTTCATTATTAGGCACTAGTAACAATTCAATCTCTTTAAGTTTGTCTTGATCTAAAGATATCTGCTCATATGTTTCATTATTCATAAAAATAAATACATCACCTTCGTTGTACAAGTACTGAAATTGTTTTTTGTCAATAAATGCTTGTTCTACATTTTCATCAGCACGAAATGTTTTTTCAATGATTCCTCCATCTTGCATGTTTTTTAATTTTGTTTTAACAAATGCTTTACCTTTACCTGGCTTTACATGTGCGTATTCCATAATCTGATAGATTACATTGTCAACAATTATGGACTGTCCTGGTCTAATATCGTTTGTAGATACCATTAAGGAATAACACCTTCTTCTTTAGCTTTGTTCTTCATATTAATAAAATCTGAATAGTCATTTGTAAAGGACATTTTTCCGTTTTTATCAGTTAATAAATAATAAATAAAATCAGTTTCAGGAGTTTCAAGAACTGCAATGATTGACCTTTCACCAAAACCTGAAATTGGTGTTGGTGGTAATCCTGTGTACTTATATGAGTTGTAAATTGATTCAACTTGTAAATCAACGAGTAAAACTTGTGATTTTCTTTCTTGGAGTGCATAAAGAACCATTGCGTCAATTTGTAAAAGCATATCATCATAAAGTCGATTTCTAATAACTGATGACACTAGGGGCCTGTCTTCTTGAAGTTTTGATTCTGCTTCTACAAGGCTTGCTACAGTAAATAATTCATTTGTGTTATTTAACCAGGTAGGCAATTGATATTCATTCAATAAAGTATCAACAACTGACTCTAATTCATTAACTAGTATTTGGAGAATGTCTTCACCTGAAGCATCTAATGCAATCTGATATGTATTCGGATACAGCAATCCTTCCCAATGTTGCAGGTTTGTAAAATCACCAAGATATACATACTTGCTGTTTACCTTTCCAGATATTAGTGAGTTAGCGAGTAAGTCACTGTCATAACCAGTTTGAGACGAAATTGATTCTAAAGTTTCAGTTATCCACAAACCTTCTGGGATTGTTATTGTATAAGTTTTTAAAGGAGGCCCCTTAAGCAAAATAGATGATATTTCTTCAAATTCTAATTTATTTGATATTTCATATTCTCCAGCCCTTAATTTATCCGATAAATTTTCATTTCTTAAATATAATTCAAAAGCAAGTGATGACGAGATTATTCCTTCTGATGATAATATCGATGCTATTTCAGCTGCTGATGACCCCTGAGGAATATTGACAACTGCAATGAATTCTTCGACTTGATTATCACTTGATACAATATTTGCAGTTCTATCAATTGAAGTTGCAATATCAGACGCGAAAGTAACAGCAACAACAATAGCAATTATCGTAAAAAATAAAGATATCAACAATCTGTTACGAAAATAATAACTAATCATTTATCAAATAAGAATTGAGTATTTCAACAGCTGCTAGATCGTCAATTCTTTCAGTGTTATCGTTTATTAATTTTGATGTCATTCTTTCATCAACTGTTATAACTGGAAGGTCACATATTTTGCTTAGATCTTTTGAGATAAACTTATCTACAACTTTTGTCATCCTAGTTTCATGATTATTTAAACCTATTGGATATCCAATTACAATCTCTTCAATTTCGTTATCATTTAATACTTTCTTAATTTCAATCAAAATATCAACTTCTTTACTGTCCAATATCTTTAATGGATATGGAGTGTTTAATGATTTTTTTTTAATTGCTAAACCTATAAAGCGCTCACCGTAATCAATACCAATTATATTTTTCACTTGAGTATTTTATTTAGATTCTCATTAACGAACATCAAAGTTTTATCAATTGAATAATCTTTTGGTCCACCTCCAATAGATAAAGTTTCATCTTTTGATGCACCACCTCCATAATTTTGGGATGTTTCAATTACTAAATTAGAAACATTAAAATCTTTAATAATCTTCTCATTCTTCATCGAAACAATTACATATTTGTTATCTATTTTCGAAATTAAGTAAACATAATCAGCTACCTCATTATTAATAGCTGTAACAGCTATGTTTCTCAAACTATCAACGCTATCAGTTTCAATAGAGCCAATATAGGTTTTAAATTTGTTTATTACGTTTAAATTATTAGATATGTTTTCTACAATCTGATTATTTTCAAGTTGTTTATATTTGTTAATTTTTGATTTTAACTCTTCGTATGTATTTAAAAAAGTTTCTAATTTTGTTGGCACATCATCAATGTTAGTTTTAAGAATGTTACTTACATTTTTATAGGAATTATAAGCATTAGTCATAAAATCATAAGCTTCATAACCTGATAACATCTCAACTCTTCTTAAGTTAGAACCTATTGACGATTCGTTTAATAATACAATTAATCCAATTTCATTAGAATTACCGACATGAGTTCCGCCACATAATTCTTTAGAAAATTCACCTATGTTAACTACTCTTACATCATCATCATATTTATCACCAAAAAAGGCTAAAGCACCTTCTTTTTTGGCTTCATCAATATTCATTATTTTTGTAGAAACATTTAAATCTTGAAATACATTTTTGTTACTTAATGAAAATATTTCAGTCAATTGTTCTGATGATACTTTCTCAGAATGGCTAAAGTCGAATCTAAATCTTCCTGGTGAAACATATGAACCAGCTTGTGCGACATGATCTCCAAGAATTTTTCTCAGAGATGAATGAACAATATGTGCAGAAGTATGACTTTTTGAGACAGACCTTCTAAATGAATCGTCTACTACTGATTCAACCTTTTCTCCTTTAGAAATGTTTAAACTTTTATTTATTTTTAAGCCTATTGCACCAGAATTTGTTTGGATTACCTCATCTACTTTGTATTCGTTGTCTTCGTATATAATTTTACCTTGATCAGATATTTGACCTCCAGCTTCGTAATAGAATGGATTTTTTTCCATAAAAATAGTTGTTGATGATTCCTTTACACTTACCATCAATACATCACTCAGTGTCTTTGTTTCTTCATATCCTGTAAAAATATTGCAATCAACGTCAAATTTAAAACTTTCAGTAGATTGTTTTTTAAATGAACTAGATTTAGTTTGATGTTCTTCAAATTTTTTCATATATTTACTATCTTCTAGTGTAATACCATTCTCAAGTGCTATTTCCTTTGTTAACTCATATGGAAATCCAAATGTTTCAAATAAGAAAAAAGCTTTATCTTCATTAAATGATTTTTTATCTTTAATTAATTTTTGAATTTCAATTGTTCCTTTTTCTAATGTTTTATGGAATAATTTTTCTTCAGTTAAATAAAGTTTTAATATCTTATCTTTATTCTTTAATAAATCAGGATATTGATCAGTGTAAATATCAATTATCGGATTGATTAAAAACTCTAAGCTTTCAATATTGGTTGTTAAGCCATAAAAAGCCCTAATGGCTCTTCTGATTAATCGACGTAAAATATAACCTCTTCCTTCATTTGTAGGTACAACTCCATCAGATAACATAAAAGTAGAAGCCTTCATATGATCTAATACAATTCTTTCAAATTTAGAATTTTCATTTTTAATTTTTGGTTTCAAAAGTTTATTTATTGGTAAAAATGTATCAATTTCGAAAGGAGAATTTTTATCCTGTAGGACCATAGCAATTCTTTCAAGACCCATCCCAGTATCAATATTTTTTGCTGGGAGTTCGCCTATTACGTTATATGGTTCATCTTGTATTGACTCCATAAAGACTAGATTCCAAATCTCTATAAATCTATCTTCACCACCTCCAATTGGTCCACCGTCATCACCATATTTTTTACCTCTATCAATAAATATTTCAGAACAGGGACCACAGGGTCCAGGTATATTCATTTGCCAGAAATTATCTTTATCCCCTCTTTGGATTTTTTCCTCAGGAACACCTATAACGTTTTTCCAAATATTAAATGACTCGTCATCATCTTTATATACCGTAAACCATAAATCTTCTGGATTTATTTTCAAAACTTCCGTAATAAATATATATGCATGTTTTATTGCATCTTCTTTAAAATATTCACCAATACTAAAGTTTCCTAACATTTCGAAAAAAGTTAAATGTCTATCTGTATCTCCAATTATGTCTATATCAACTGTTCTTATGCATTTTTGGGATGATACTAAGTTATTACTTGGCGGTTTTGCATTACCAAGAAAATAATCTTTAAACGGTACCATGCCAGCAGCTGTAAATAGCAATGTATCATCAATTGGTATTAATGATGCAGACGGCATGACTTTATGATCCGAATTTTTAAAATAGTCTAAAAAGGCGTTTCTTATCTCATTACTCTTCATTAATTTCCTCAATATATTTTAAATTATATTCAACAAGTTCATTTTCAAAAATAACACTTGGTGCACCAGTTAAAGGATCTAAACCTGATTGAGTTTTTGGGAAAGGAATTACATCTCTTATTGACTCGGTATTTAACATAACAGCAATAAATCTGTCTATACCTAGTGCTATTCCAGCATGTTGAGGAGTACCGTAAGATAGAGCTTCTATAAACCATCCAAACCTATTTTTAATATCGCTATCTGACAAACCCCACATTTCGAGTACTTTAGTTTGAATAGATGGATCATTAATTCTTTGTGAACCCGAACCTAATTCAGATCCATTAAGGACTAGATCATAATGCAATGCTTTTGAAGATGAAGGATCATTTACAAAACTATCAACATCTTTTGGTGATGTAAAGGGGTGATGTGATGGCTGTATTTCTCCATCTTCTGTTTCAAAGTAAGGAAAGTCGTAAATCCATAAAAAATTTAATGTATCATCAGGTTTGAATATTGACCTTCTTAAAATATCAAGAATTGGATATATTTCCTTTGAGCCTGATTGAAAAATTAGCATTCCTTCACCAAGTTTTAAGATATTATTTTTTTCATCGTCGTTAATAATTTTAGATAAAGGACCACTGACTTCATTATTTTCGATCTTGAACCAACCAAGACCATTGCTACCATTGTCTTTTACTAATTCATCTAATTCATCTATTTGTGATCTAGATAAAATATCTTCTGTAACAAATCCTTTTACAAATCCATTATTTTCTATTGCGGACTTAATAAATTTAATGTCAGTATTTTTAAAGATATTTGTAAAGTCATTAATTGTATTTTTTATTCTTAGATCAGGCTTATCTGTACCATATGTATTTATAGCTTCGTCATATGTCATTTCAATAAAAGGTATTTCAACTTCTAATTCATAAACTTCAGTTAAAAGATTTTTTACAATAGATTCAGTAATTTCCCTTACGATTTCAGGGGATCCATTCGATATTTCTAAATCAAGTTGAGTAAACTCTGGCTGTCTATCTTTTCTAGAGTCTTCATCTCTATAACATTTAGCAATTTGATAGTATTTATCAAAACCTGAAACCATGAATAATTGTTTATACATTTGTGGTGACTGTGGCAATGCGTAAAATGCCCCATTTTGTTTTCGTGAAGGGACAAGAAAATCCTTAGCACCCTCTGGCGTTGATTTAGTTAATGTTGGGGTGTCAAGTTCAAGGAATCCTAATTCGTTCATTGATTCTCTTATTGATCTAAACGTTTCAGACCGAGTAATAATATTTTTCTTCATATCTTCTCGTCTTAGATCAAGATATCGATACTTAAGTCGTATATTTTCATCTGTATCAAGTGAGTCATCTAATTGAAATGGCAAAGTATTACTTTTTGAAAGAATGCTAAAATTTTGAACATTTATTTCAAATTCGCCTAATGGTTGTGAATCATTTATCATCTCAGGATCTCTTTTAATAAATAATCCGTCAATTGATATATAGTATTCTGATTTAAATGTGTCTAAATCAACTTTTTCGGCGTCTAAGACTAATTGAATTCTTGAATCTGTGTCTCTTAATTCTATAAATATAAGATTTCCGTGATCACGAACGCTACTTACCCAACCCATTAAGTTGGTAACTTCACTGTTTGTGTCCTTATTTTTTAACTCTGATATGTTCATAATAATTTTCGTAAGTTACTTATATTAAACTTGATAGATTCGTTATTGTTAATATTCTTAATAGTATTTTCAGAACAATTTACAACATAGTCAACATTGTTTTTGATAGCTTCTTTGTATTGAGTATTTTCTTTACTGTCTCTAACCGGTAATAAATAATTTATCCCAGCTTTATCTAATTTAGAACTAACAAGATTCAAATCAGATAAATTTTGAGCTATCAACATAACTCTTGTTTTAGAAGGAATAGATCTAATAGTATTTATTAATCTATCAACTCCAAATGCTACGCCTATCCCTGATAATTTTCCTAATCCAAGAATTTCTGAGAGACTGTCATACCTACCACCACCGCCTACAACTGTTCCATTAGCTATAAACTCAAAAGTTAAATCATTGTAATAATCCAATCCCCTAACTAGTTTTGGATTTTCAACAAAATCTATACCGTTCGCTTTCAACTCTTTTTTAAATGTTTCATATTGTGATAATGTTTCATTACTAAGAAAGTCATAAATAACTGGAGCTAAGTCGATGATTTGATTATCAAACGGATCATTCGAATCAAGAATTCTTAAAGTATTTTTTCCAATTTTATCTATGCTTTCTTTTGATAGTTCTCTTTTATTTTTACTGAAATACTTATCTAGTTCTCTTATATATTTTTCACGTTCTTCTTTAGTTCCAATTGTGTTGAGATTTAATTTAGACTTTATGTTTAATAATGACAAAAATCTTATTGAAGATTTCAGTATTTGTAAGTTCGAGTATTCATCAATCGTACCAACTATTTCTGCCCCAGCCTGTATGAATTCTCTGTATCGATTTTTTTGAGGATTTTCATACCTGAACATTTTTCCAAAATATGAATATTTTTTTGATTCATTCTTAAAAAATTCGTTATGAAATCTAACTACGCTAGCCGTTGCTTCTGGTCTTAAAACAAGATCTCTATCACCTTTATCTTTAAATTCATACATTTGTTTTGTAACAATTTCAGAATTTTCACCGATAGACTTATTAAATAATTCTTTATATTCAATTGTTGGTAATTCTATTAAATCATATCCATAGGTATTAAAGGACTTACGGAATATATCATAAATATATAGATACTTTTCAGCCTCTAGCCCGTAAAGGTTTCTTGTACCTTTTACTTGTTCAATCATTCAAATATTCTCTTACTAACAAATTGTTATTTTTAATTGATTTTACTGTGTCTTTATCTCCGTGTCCGGGATAGACGAGATAATCATTTGGAAACATTGTAAATACACTATTTAATGAATTGATCATTTCACTGGTATTTCCAGAATATAAATCAGTCCTTCCTATGCCATCTTTAAAAACAAAATCCCCAGTAAATACAACACCCATATTTGGAAATTCAAAACTCGTACTACCCTTAGTGTGCCCAGGATTACTGTGAACTTTTATATCGTTTTTTAAATTATCAACTGAAATTAAATCGCCTTCATACTTTGATGGATTTAAATTAAGACCTGAAAATCCTTTAAGTTGTTCTTCAGGATTACGTGCTAATTGCTCATCATCCAAATTTATATATATAGATCCGTCAAACGCACTCATTCCTAAAGAATGATCAAAGTGACCATGAGTTAAAAGGGCCCCGCCAATAGTGAAATTTTTTGAGTTAATGTAATTTAATACGTCACCTAAATCTGGAGGTAAGTCAATGACATAAGAAATACCATCATTTAGATCTGGTGTTAATACATAACAATTTGATGTTGTGAAACTTGTGTAAGTGTAAATATCGTCCAATTTTAATTACCTGGATTAACTCTTTGAACATCAAATACATTTTCAATATTTTTGGCATCGGTAATTATTGAATCGAGTTGTTCATTACCACTTATTTCTACTTGGAATAACAAAGTTACAATACGTTTGCTGTTTGTTAGTGATTTAGCTACAAGAATATTCCCACCATTATCAGATATTGCTATAGTTGCATCTCTAAGTAGATAAGGCCTATCTATTGCTTCAATTTCTAACCATACGATAGAACCAGATTGTGCATTGAAACCCCAGCTGACATCAATAATTCTCTCACCTCTAGAACTATCGATTTTTATATTTAAACAATCAGATCTATGAATAGATATACCATTTGAGATCGTTATAAATCCAAGAATATCATCACCGGGTACAGGCACACAACATCTTGCCATACGTACTTTAATATCATCGTATCCTTCAACAATTACTAATTTATCATCTGTTGTCTGGTATTTATCGGGAGATAGAATATCTTCTTCTTCAGTAATTTCTTCAGGAAATACAAATTTACGAATTTTATTACCTACGTTTGTAATTTTTATATTACCGTTACCAAGATTTTGATAAATCGTTTCATAGTTTGGATATTTCAAAATGTTTAGTAGTTCGTTTAAAATTGTATCTTTGTCTGAGTAGTTAAAAATTTCATCATTTTCTTCTAGCCATGTATTGAGAATTTGTTTTCCTTTTTGTATATCCTCATCTTTTAGTTGTTTTTGATACCACTGTTTAATTTTAGATCTAGCACGAGAGGTTTTAACAAATGATAACCAATCTCTGCTTGGACCTTTACTATTTTCATTGGTTGTTAATACTTCAATCGTATCTCCTGTAGATAAAGTTGTACTTAAATTTACTAGTTTTCCATTAATTTTTGCACCAATAAGTTTCTCACCAACTTGAGTATGTACAGAAAATGCAAAATCTACAGGTGTTGATCCTTGCGGTAATGTAATCACATCTCCTTTTGGTGTTAAACAAAATACTTCGTCTTCATAAAGATCTAATTTCATGTGATTTAAAAATTCATTCGGGTCAGGATATTCGGTAGTTAAATCAGATAAATCAGAAGCCCATTTTTGAACATCATTTTGTGGTTTTTCTTTATATTTCCAATGAGCAGCTACCCCATATTCTGCTCTGTAATGCATATCATGAGTTCTAATTTGTATTTCCATTTTTTGTCCTGTTTCAGTTAAAACAGTCGTATGAAGACTTTGATATAAATTAAATTTGGGCATAGAAATAAAATCTTTAAATCTACCTAATACGGGTTGAAAATTAGCATGTATTAGTCCTAGTATTGTGTAACAATTTTTAACATCATCCGTAAGTATCCTTAAACCTACCAGGTCATTAATTTCATTAAATGATAATCCATTATTTATTATTTTCTTATAAATTGAATAGTTGTGTTTTGGACGTCCAATAACTTCAGCCGATAAAGAATTGTCTGATAAAAGTTTATCGATTACTTTTACAGATTTTTTAATATTTTTATCTCTATTGGGAGCAGATTTCTCAATTAAACTTTCAATTTCTAAGTTTTGATTTTTATGTAAAAGTCCAAAGGAGGTATCTTCTAATATATGTTTTATATTTTGTAGCCCGAGTCTATGAGCTAAAGGTGCATACACATAAAGTGTTTCACTTGCTATTCGTTCTTGTTTGTGATCTGCCAAGTATTCTATTGTTTGTATATTATGGAGTCTGTCAGCAAGTTTTAAGATAAGGACTCTTATGTCTTTAGACATCGCAATTACCATTTTTCTGATAGCTTCAGCTTTTGCTTCTTCGTTTGAGTTGTATTGAATCCTGTCTAGCTTCGTGACTCCATCTACAATATTTGCTACATCAGATCCAAATTCTTTTTTAATGTTTTTATACGTTATATCAGTATCTTCAATGAGGTCATGTAAAATAGCAGCAATTATTGTTTCTAAATCCATACTTAAATCTGACAAGTAAAGTGCTACTTGTAATGGATGAGTAATATACGGTTCTCCAGAAGCTCTCTTCTGGTTCATATGTCCATCGGAAGCAAAATTATATGCTTTTTCTAACAGATCTTTATCGTCAATAAATTTTGAACTTAAGTCGTTAAATAGCTCATCAGCACTTAAAATATCTGGATTTTTAACCATAATTTAATGGTAGTAAGTTTTTTATTTATTAATTATCTTTGATAAAAAGGGAATTGTTACAAATATAGAACTGTAAGTACCAGAAATAATTCCGATAAATAATGGTAATGCAAAATCAGTTAGCGTACCAGAAAGCCCAATTACATTACCCAAAAATAATATAGACGCAATTGGTACTGCTGATGTTATTGATGTGTTGATGCTACGCATAAGAATTTCATTGAACGTTTTATTCAATGTTTTTATAGATAAATCAGATTCTTTATTCAATCTTTGACTATCTCTTAATTTATCAAACAAAATAACAGTGTCGTAAAGTGAATAACCAAGAATAGTTAATAAGGCAATAACTGTAGATGGCGTTATTTCAAAATTTAATAATAGATATATCGAAGTACATATAAATAAGTCATGAAGTAATGCAATAAGTGCGACAATTGAAAATCTAAACTGGAATCTTATAGATATCAATAAAACTATAAAAGACAGAAAGATAATCAATGCACGAATACCACTGCTCGTAATTTCTTGACCAAATGTTGGTCCTACTCGTTGAAATTCTATCTCATTAGCATCAATATCAAATTTATTAGCTAAGTAGTTAAGAAACTGAGTTTCTTGTGCTTGCGTTCCCTCAACGGCTCTAAAAAGAATTGAGTTTGAATTTTCAAACGTTTGGTATCTTGAAACTTCTAATATTTCGTTTCCTAAAATTTCATCAATATCGGATTTCTCATAATCAGAAGAAAATTGATAAGTTGTCCCACCGGTAAAATCTACAGAAAAATTTAAATTTAATATTCCAAGTGAAGCACTGACAAAAACAATTAAAAAGAAAACAACCTCAATAATTAATACATTTTGTAATAATTTTCTTTTTTCATAAAAGTTGATAGATGTATTACCTAGGAATAAATTTTTAAACATTTGTAATATCCTTATTTTTAATTGGATACATCAATCTTGTATTATTTAATTTAGCGACAATTACTGGTATAGCGTTCCTTGTATATAACCTTGTAAATAATAGATCAAAAATTGTGGCAATACCCAACGCTAATGCAAAACCTCTAATTGGACCAACAGCAAGTATATAAAGTAAAAATGCAGCAGACAAAGATACAAAATCGGCAGTTAATATTGTTTTCCAGGAATCGTCAACAGCTTTATTAGCTGCAAATTCAAAAGATCTACCAACTTTTAACTCGTCTTTTAGCTTTTCAAATGTAACAATATATGAATCTGCTGCCAATCCAATAGAAACTATAATTCCAGCAATACCGGCCAAAGTTAGAGTAAATCCTTGAAATTCACCAAGTAATGAAATTACTGAATAAAATAATAAGCCAAACATTGACAGTCCAAATACAGATGCAACGCCAAGTAACCGATAGTAAAGAACAATAATGATAGATATAATAATTAAACCTATTAAACCTGCTTGTAGTCCTAGATTCAAAGTATCCTCACCTAAACTAGCTGAAACTTTTTGAATTGATGATCTTTCAAATGAAACTGGTAATGCACCATAACGCAGAATTACAGCTAAATTATTAGCTGCTTCGCCCGTATCAGTATTGCCCATTGAGATAGCAGCTGTTCCACCAGTAATACCAACATCTGGATTCACGTCTAATGCAATTCCTGGTGCAGATACTATTTCTCCGTCAAGGACAATAGCTAATCTTCTTCTTTCTCCAATTTCTCCTGCTAATTTTTTAGTAAGGTTTGTAAATTTGTCCTCTGACTCAGTTTTAAAATCAAGTGATACTATCCATTCATTTTCTGGATAAACAGCAATAGCATCTTCTATATCGCCACCTGTTAGTTCAGCTGGTCCTAAATGATAAATTACAGGATATCCTTGGTCTATTGAAAGTAAATAAGAATCAAAATTAGGATTGTCTGATATTGTTATACCTATTTGTTCATCAACTCCAGGTACAGATATTTTAGTAGGGTTGTCAGGATCATCTTCATTTGGAATATACTGAAATGCTGGTGAGTAACCGGTATCAATAGACGAGTCAAGAACGGGTCTAAAAGTTAATAATCCAGTTGCACCTAATGCCTCAATAGCTCTTTCTTGATCTGTTACACCAGGAAGTTGAACTAATACGGCACTATTACCACTAATAGAAATTTCAGGTTCTTGCACATCTCCAAAAGCCTCAATCCTAGTTCTCATTATCTCAACAGCTTTCTGTAAAACCTCTGGATCAGTTTCATCATCCGCAGTAAGAATTACGGATATGCCACCTTGCAAGTCAAGACCAAGTTTCGGCGAAAGACTAGTCTGTTGGACATAAATAAATAAACCAATAGCAAGGAATGGTAGAAAAAGTAATTTAAAATATCGATTCATGAAATATTTTTAATATAAGCTTTTTGAATTTTTATTTCACCCTTTTTAAGAACTAAGGTAACTGTCGTATCTTCTATTGATGTTACTCGACCATAAACGCCACCATCAGTCAATACGTCATCCCCAATTTTTAAATCTTCTATGAATGCAGCATGTTTTTTTGCTCTTCTTCTTTGTGGTAAATATAGAAGAATATAAAAAACTACAAAAACCAGAATTATCGGTAATAAATTAATAAATTCATTCATTCAAGTATTCCTTTTTAAAACTTTCAAAACTTGAGTTTAATATACTATCCCTAGCTTGTTGAATAATATTTTCAGTTTGAATTATATTATGAACAGTAAGATAAAGCCATGAAGAAGTATTTTCGTTAACAAATAAATGCCTTAAATATGCTTTAGAAAAACTTTTACAAACATAACAATTACAATCATCATCAATAGGACTTGTGTCTTTTTCATATTTATTATTTTTAATGTTTATATATTGATTTTTTATAATAAGTTTTCCATGTCTTGCTAAACGTGCAGGCCATACACAGTCAAACATGTCCACACCAGAATCAATTAGATCTATCAATCCAATTGTGTCACCTAAGCCCATAACATAGCGAGGTTTATCAACAGGAAGTACATTAGATAGAAAATCAACAATAGTTTTCCTTTCCTCTCTTGACTCACCAATAGCTAATCCACCTATTGCATATCCATCGAAATTTAGATCCATCATAGATTTTGCTGATTGTTCCCTAAGGTTAAGATTTAATCCGCCTTGAACAATACCAAATAAACTTTGTAGTGAATTATTGTGATATTCTTTTGCAATTAACGCCCATTTTTCTGTCATCTCAATCGCTTTTTTTTGTTCTTCGTCAGGTTTATCAATGTCGATTAAACAATCAAAAATCATTGCTATATCACTTCCAAGCAAATTCTGAGTTTTTATTGAATCTTGAGGAGTAAGTTTAAAGTACGATCCGTCATATACATTTTTAAATTCAACTCCATCATCATACAATTTTGTTGGTAATGACCATGCTTGAAAGCCTCCTGAATCGGTAAGAATTAATTTATCCCAATTCATGAATTTATGTAAGCCGCCATGATCGCTTATTATGTTTGGTCCAGGACGTAAATGTAAATGATAAGCATTTGCCAACAGAATCGAGGTTTTATTTAAATATTCGTGCGGTGTTGATTTAATAGTTCCTCTTGTAGCAACAGGCATGAACGTAGGAGTTTCAACTTGATTCCCATTTAATGAAAGTAGACCTGCCCTAGCTTTCTTATCTGTTTTTATTATTTCAAATTTCATTAATTAATTATTTTAAAGAGCACAGCATCACCAAAACTTAAAAATTTTAATTCCTTTTTAAGTGCATAGTTATATAGATCTTTCCAATTATCTCCATATACTGCATGAACAATAGAAATTAAAGTACTTCTTGGTGCATGAAAATTAGTAATTAAATAGTCGGCAATTTTAAATTTAAAATCTTTAGTAATAAATAAATCAGTTGAACCCTTAAATAAAGACGTAATATTTGCATACTCTAATGCTCTTAACGTTGTAGTCCCAACGCAGTAAATTTTATATCCATCTCTTTTCTTTTGAATAATATTTTCATATGTATTTTTTTTAATCTCATATTTTTCAGAATGAATATTAAAATCTTCAACATAATCAGTAGAGATAGGCTTAAAAGTACCAAGTCCTATATCTAGATTTATAAAATCGATCTCTATACCTTTATCTGTTAATTTTTGGAAAATATCAGATGTAAAGTGTAAACCAGCTGTAGATGATGCTGTAGAAAAACCTTGGGTGCTATAAAAATTTTTATAATATTTATATTTATGTTTCTTGTCAATGATGTATGGAGGCAAAGGAGTAATTCCAAAATTTTGAATAATATCAATTACTGATGTAGAAAATATAACTTTAAACTTGTCTTCTACTTGTGAAACTAATGTTATATTAAAATTCTCAAGTATGACTTCTTCATTAAGTTTCTTTTTTCCACTAGTTTTTATGAGGCATAATGCTGTATTTTCATTTAAAATTTCTAATATAAAAATTTCAAATTTTCCCCCAGTTTTAATCTTTCTTGTTTTGATTCTTACATCAACTACCTGTGAAGAGTTAAATATCATTACAGATTTTGAATCTATTATTTTATTAATTTCTGAAAATTTATAAATTTCCTTTGTTGAAGCATCAAGCAACTTTGAATCTTCTGGGTTTATATAAGGTTCTTGAGCTATAGAATCGTAAGGTAATTCATAATCTAATGCAGATACTGGTGTCTTATTCACTTAGTTGTTTAGTAAGCTAATAAACAAATCATAAGACATAGAGACAACTTCTGGCATACCATCGCTACTACGTCTTTTATTGCCTGATTGTCTCTTTAATTTTTTCCAAAATAAGACTGTATTCCTATCACCAGATTTTTCTACAGCTTTTTCCAATGATTGATGAATGTTTAAATTTTGTCTTGATTTTGCTTCTATAAAATATTCGACTCCATCAACAAATAGTTGTATGTCGCCAAGATCATTTGAACCACCTTCAGCAAATCTCTGAGCTTTCATGTTCGAATTTTTGTTTAATCGTTTGACTATATTTGTTTCGTAAGTAGTACCCTGTTTTTTTGCTTTATTGACCACAAACTTATTGTAGCTAAATTTATTGTGTTATTGCTTCTTCTAGGAGTTTGTTATCTATGTCAAAATTGGCATAAACGTTTTGCACATCGTCTAAATCTTCTAATGCTTCTATTAATTTAGATAACTTGTTAAATGCATTTAAATCTAAATTAATAGAAGTAGATGGTAAATAAGCAATTTCAGAATTTACTAAATTGAATTCTGAAGATCTGAATAGCTCGTCAATTTTTTGAAATTCAGATGGATTAAATTCAAAGGTGACTCCATTTTCATTTTCTTGAATATCTATACAGTTATTATCTATCGCTATATCTATAATATCTTCTTTATATTCATCAAATTGGAAAATTGCTTTACGTGCAAACAAATAGTTGACACTTCCTGGAGATCCAGTACTTCCATCATATTTATTAAATGTAGCTTTAACGTCAGAAGACGTTCTGTTCTTGTTGTCTGTTAAACATTCAACCAATATCGCAACACCACTAGGACCATATCCTTCATAGGTAATTTCGTCGAATATTCCAATTGATGAATCACCGTTTAATCTTTTTAACGCGTTTTCAATATTCGAATTCGGAACAGAATTTGATTTTGCTTTACTGATAGCCTGGTATAACGATGCATTGTTATTTGGATCAGCCCCTCCAGTTTTCCCAGCAACCTCAATTGCTCTTATAAGTTTTGCAAAAAGTTTACCTCTTTTTGCGTCGTTAGCACCTTTTTTGCGTTTTATCGTAGACCATTTAGAGTGACCTGACATTTAAACCGTCCTTTAGAAAATTTTTAAGCCATTCTAGATAAATAATATCATTAGAAAGTTCTGGATGAAATGATAATCCAACAATATTATTTTCATGTATACCAACAACTTCTTCATCAATAAATGCAATAGGAGTAACTGTGTTACCGTAAGATATAATTTTTGGTGCTCTAATAAAACAATACATTTCCTTATTACCATTGAAATCAACCAAACCTTCAAAAGATTCGTTTTGCCGTCCATAGGCATTGCGTTCTACAACTGTATTTAAACAAGAAATTGATGATTGCCCATCAATGACATCACTTGCTAAAAGAATTAATCCAGCACATGTTCCCAAAGTTGGCATTCCTTCATTTATTTTTATTTTAATGGTTGCAAATAAATCATCACTCTTTTGAATTTTCATCATTGTTGTTGATTCACCACCGGGGAGAATTAATGAATCTATGTTTTCTAGATCTGAAACAGATTTAATTAATTGGTATTCTTTATTGATAAGTTCTAGTGATTTTACGTGATCAAAAAACGATCCTTGGAGAGCTAATACCCCAGTTTTCATTACCAACCTCTTTTGGCTAGTTTCTCCGTCTCATCTAAATCATCAATATTTAATCCAACCATTGGTTCACCTAGTTCTTTAGATACTTCAACAAGTTTTTCTGGATTATCAAAGTTTGTAGTTGCAATGACAATAGCTTCAGCACGCTCTTTTGGATCACCACTCTTAAAAATTCCTGAACCAACAAATACACCGTCACAACCAAGCTGCATCATTAAAGCTGCATCTGCAGGTGTTGCTATTCCACCTGCAGCAAAATTTACAACAGGTAGTTTCTTTGACTCATGTATGTCTTTAACAACTTCAAAAGGTGCTCTTATTTCCTTAGCTATTGACATAAGACTATTTACGTCAGCAGTAATAATTTTGTTTATCCCATCGGTCATACTTCTCATGTGTCTTACAGCTTCAATAACATTACCAGTTCCAGCTTCACCTTTAGTTCTAATCATTGCAGCACCTTCACCAATTCTTCTACATGCTTCACCTATATCAGTAGCACCATTAACAAATGGAGTTTTTATATCATGCTTATATATATGATTTTTATCATCAGCAGGTGTTAAAACTTCACTTTCGTCGATAAAATCTATTCCAAGTGATTCAAGCATTTGTGCTTCTACAAAATGACCTATTCTTGCTTTAGCCATTACAGGAATAGTTACCGAATCAATAACTTCTTGTATAGTTTCAACAGATGACATCCTAGCTACGCCACCTTCAGCACGAATATCAGCAGGTATACGTTCTAAGGCCATGACAGCTACAGCTCCAGACTTTTCAGCTATAACAGCTTGTTCAGCGTTAACCACGTCCATGATTACTCCGCCTTTTAACATTTCTGCTAAACCTTTTTTAATTTTAAAAGTTGATTCAATTTTCATACTGTTAATAATAACTATATATTTTTATAGACATAAATCCATTTTTGCAATACTTTATCCATGCTGTAATTTTGAGAAATATACTCGTATTGTTTCGACCAAATTTCACTTATATTTTCTTTTTTAACATGACTTATTTTCTCTTTAAGATCTTCAAAATTATTATTAGCAAAGAAAATTCCAGAGTCATTCAACAAAGTTTTAAATGCTTTAATATCTGAGCAAATAGCAACATTGCCGTGATTGATTGCTTCTAAAATCGTAATGCCAAAACTTTCAGATTTGTTGTTTGGAGCTATATATATACCAACATTACTAATTATTGATTTTTTTTCTATTTCAGATGGACTTATATGATATATAACAGATTTATTAATCGTTTTTTCATTAGTAACAGCTATAAACTTAAATTTTGTTTCATAAAAATTAGCTAATTGAATAAAAAGTTTTAGATTTTTCCTTTTTTCATCTCTACCAATAAACAGAAAGTTACCATTATCTACGTATCTAATATCTTTATTTATTTCAATCATGTTTGGAATAATTACTATTTCCTTATTTAAGGCCGTAGCATTATTTAAAGCTTCACTACTAACAGCTGTTGAATACAATTTTTTATACCTTGTAAATAAATATAAAAACTTCAAACATGCTTTTATAAAATTACCAATATTTGCATGATGCGTAACAATAATCTTTTTTTTAGTATGTAATCTCCAAAAGAAAAATGGCATGAATGGTTCGTGAACATGAATGACATCAGCCCAAGAAATTGCTTCTTTAATTATTTTCTTATTAGGAAAAAAGGTTATTGGGTTCTGTGAACCATTAAACGGAATCTTGACAGCATTCCCGATGTCATAATCATAGGATGATGGTGCAAGTATTTTTGTATTAATACCTTTATTAACGAGTCCATTTTTTAATAACTTAACTTGATTTTGAACACCACCATGATGATCTAAATCGTAAGGACAAACAAGTAAGACTTTAATATTCAGTTGTCCAGATTGGTTGTATAGAGTGCCAATCATTGATATCCATTGAAATCAACTCCTCGAAACTATTTGATAGTGTTTTGAGCCCTTGTTGAATGCTTTTAGCTTCATTTTCAAATAGTGGTACATAAAAGGGTTTATGAAAATAAAGAGTGTAACCTGAAGATTTTTTTATCATTGCTGTTGGAACTATTGGTACACCCGTTTTTAAAGATAATGCAACTGGTCCTCTCGGGAATGATGCAATATTCGAGAAGAATTCAACAGCAACGCCAGACTTATTAACACTTCTATCAGATAATAAACAGATATCTTTCCCACTAATTAATTTCTCTTCAAGGGTATTAAATGTATTTTGCCCCTTTCCGCCGATTATAATTTCTATTCCAAGACTCTCTCTCAATTTTTTAAACCAATTTAGAACATATTTATTTGATAATGGTTCTGCAACAGCTAATAAATCTAAATTAATATTATTACCAGCGGGAATTGCAAATTCCCAATTACCAATATGAGGTAATGCAAAAATAAGACCAGGATATTGTTTTTTTAGTTTTTTGATGTTGTCATGATTGACTACTTCCATGTTCTTAGATATGTATTTATCAAAATTATTATTTGTTAACCACAGCGTTTCTAACCAGTATCTTGAGTAATTAATTTTTACTAACAAAGGATCGTATCGTAATTCTTTAGGTTCGAATATATCTTTTTTTCTTTTATATAGTTTTGCTGAAGTTCTGAATGTGAAAATAAAATATATAAATCCAATTGGATAAGAAAGTAAACGAACAAAATTAAAAGGCAGGTTTTTTAATACCCCATGAAAAAATCGTATAATCAGATATTGAAAAAGTTTCATTACAAATTCTTGTAAAGGATAATAAATCTTTGATAAACTGTAGTCCATAAAATAAGAGTAAAGATATAAACGGCTGTAAAAGGTAATGAAAATAACATGTAAATTACAGCAAAAATAACTCTTTCCGGTCTTGCAGCAATGCCTACCTTATTATTTATTCCTAATGTTTCACCTCTTGCTCTTAAATAAGGTACTAGCGTCGATCCTGAAAGTACCAAGAAAATAAAAAATAAATGAATATCTGAATCAGTAAATTTTATAGCAACAACACTCCAAATAAAAAGTTCACCAATTCTATCAATAAAAGAATCAATTAAGGCTCCTTTATCCGACATAGTATTTGTTTTTCTAGCTAATGGTCCATCAAGACCATCAATAGCACTACCAAGAAAAATAACAATTGCACCTAAAGTTTTAACGTCTATAAATAATAAATAACATCCAAGTGTTACGACTAATAATCCAATTATTGATAGTACGTTTGGTTTTATACCAATGAATATACAAAATCTTATAAAAGGTGAAGCAAACTTTTCAGATTGCTCCTTTAAATACTTCTCAAGCATCTAATACATCTTCTGTGTAAACATCATTTATTAAGTCAAGGTTGTAAGCATTTATTTCAACAATTGATTTTAACTTGGGGGGATTTTCGTGGCTATATACTATCACAGTCCAAACAGGATTTAAAAATAAAGGCTTTAATTTAAATTCAAAAGTTAAAGCAATAGAGTAATAACCAATTGAATGTGTAATGATATTTTCAAGATGTTCAATAATTGAATGTTGATTTAATGAAATACGATTATCAATTAAATATATAAATATGGCTACCAAAAACAGTATGAAAGACGTAGTAGCAAAATTAATCCAGTTAATAAAATAATTAAGTAATAAGTTTAAAAATGCGATTGCAGATACTAAGTGACCAAATCTTCTACGACGAATTGGATCGGGAATAACATAACTGCCAACGGCTAGAGAGTTTAAATCATCTGGTACATTCTGCTTTTGAACATCCTCTTCATTAATATGGATTCCTTCAGCCATTAGAGCTTAAACTTTGGAACTTTTATTACATTTTTAATTTGTTTAATTCCATCTTCTAGCTTGATATCTTTTTGATTATCTTGATCATGAATATTTAACGCCATTGTTCGCAAACTAACATCTTTTTCTCCAATGATTATTGATACTGGAACTTTTTCTTTAGTTGAATCGTGAATTTTTTCGCCTAAGCGTATTGATCTATCATCAATTTCAAGTCGCACATTTTTCAATGATTTTAATATTTCTTTTACATAATTTGATACTTCACCGATTGTCAATATTTTTACTTGAACTGGGGCAAGCCAACCTGGAAAATGTCCAGCATAATTTTCAATTAATATTCCAGTAAATCTTTCTATAGAGCCCAATAATGCTCTATGAATCATGACTGGTCTAATTCGTTTGTTATTTGAATCTACATATTGCAAATCAAAGTTGTCTGGTTGTGAAAAATCTACTTGTATAGTTGATAATTGCCACCTTCTGCCTATTGCATCCTTTACATGAAGATCTATTTTTGGACCATAAAAAGCTCCCTCTCCGTGAGCAGTTACATAAGATATATTTTGATTGTCTAATGCTGAAGCCAAACTATTTGTTGCCTTTAACCAGTCGTCATCATTTCCAATAGATTTTTCCGGTCGAGTTGATAAATCAGCTTCAATTGAATCAAATCCAAACGCATTTAGTAGTTTTATTGAAAATGTTAAGAGATTTAGGATCTCTTCTTCAATTTGATCATTTGTACAAAATATATGTGCATCATCTTGTGTGAATCCTCTTGCTCTTAACAGTCCATGCAGGACTCCAGTCTTTTCATATCTATAAACAGAACCCAGTTCAAAAAACCGTAATGGTAATTCTTTGTATGACCGTATGTCACTTTTATAAATTAAAATATGAAAAGGGCAATTCATTGGTTTTAAATAGTATTCATCATCTTTATTATCCTCATTTTTCAATGGTGGGTACATTCCTTCTTTGTAATAATCAAGATGACCAGAAGTTTCCCAGAGGACTGAACGTCCAATGTGTGGAGTGTATGCATACTCATAACCATTATCTGCATGAGCTTTTTTTGAATAATCTTCAATATTTTGTCTTAGGATTGAACCTTTAGGTTTCCATAAAAATTGACCAGGCCCTAATTCATCAGTATTAACAAACAAATCTAATTCATTGCCTAGTTTTCTATGATCTCTTTTTTCAGCTTCTTTTTGACGTGCTAAATAATTATCTAATTCTTCTTTAGAAAACCATGCAGTTCCATAAATTCTTTGTAATTGAGGATTTGTTTCTATCCCACGCCAATAAGCCCCAGCTAATTTAGTTAACTTAAAATGGTTTATTTGGCTTGTACTTGAAACATGAGGTCCTCTACAAAGATCTTCAAAGTTATCATTCTTGTAAATTGATATATTATCCCCTTCGACACCCTCAGAGGGATCAGCAGTACTAATTAATTCCTGTTTAAATTGCTGCTTTAAGAACTTATTTTTTGCAACACTAATTGATATCTCTTCACGAATAAAAAGTTGATTCGCTTTATTAATTCTTCTCATTTCATTTTCAATTGATGAAAGATCACTTTCTTTAATATTTTCTTTAAACAAAAAATCATAATAAAAGCCATCTTCTATGGGCGGTCCTACTGCGTATTCAGTACCAGGAAATAGATTTAGTACTGCTTGAGCAAGAACATGGGCAGTTGAATGTCTCAATGTATCTAATGCATATTGATCTTGTTTTGTATAAATTTTGCATTTGGAGTCTTCTTTAATGACATAAGATAAATCTTTTAATTCTCCATTAACGTCAATACAAACCGCACTTTTAGCCAAACTATTACTTATAGATTTAGCTAAACCTATTCCATCAATATCTGAATCAAATTCTTTAACTGACTTATCTGGAAGAGTTATCTTTATCATTATATTTGTATATTAATTACGAATATATTCTACCTAAGAAACTATAAATTTTATTAACATCTGTTTTAATAAATATATGAAGAAAAATACAGAAATTAAATTTGAAAAAAATCAAATAACTGTTTTATTCAACAATGTTATTAAAGATCAAATTGTAACACTTGAATTTAAACCTTTAAATAAATATCAATTAATGTGTAGCAATATATCAATAAGTAATAAATCTAAATCACTTCATATAAACTCAACTGATTTAAGAAAAATTAATATTCATAATCTTGTAAAGACAAGCTTAAAACTTATAGACAAAAATATATCTCTTGACCAAAAAAAATATGATAAATTTGAATCGATCTACAGTCCATCTTTTAAAATTAAAGATTTAACAAAATTAATAAATAAAAAGCTTTATTCGAATCGTGATGAGTTGCTATCAATCTATTCACTTCTGTATATCAAAATGCAGAGAGATTTTGGAGAAAATATATCTAAAAAATTATCAGATGAAACTAAATACAAAGAATCATATATAAAAAACTTAACTAAAGAATGTTTCAATCAAGCTTATATGAAAAACTCAAATAAAGGTCTAGCTGGTGGAATTTTAACAAATAAGGCTTTAAAAGTACTTAACCGCTTGTAATTTTAATATTTAAAATCACTACATCCTCATTTGGTTTATCGTTTTCACCAGTTTGAACGTTACCTATGGCATCAACCACATCGAGGCCACTTAACACCTTACCAAAGATTGTGTATTGATATGGTAAAGGATAATCCTCATGCATTATAAAAAACTGACTTCCATTTGTATTGGGACCTCTATTGGCCATTGCTACAATACCTTTTTCGTAGTTCATAGGATTATCAAGCTCATCTTCAAAGTCATAGCCAGGATACTTACCCATATCACCGTGACCAGTTCCGCTTGGATCACCTCCTTGAATCATAAAACCTTTTATTACTCGATGGAAAATTACATCGTTGTAATAACCATCGTTTGATAGATTAACAAAATTATTTACTGTAATAGGCGATATATCAGTAAAAAGTTCAATAACTATATTTCCTAAAGATGTTTCAAGTTCAGCTGTATATGTAGAATTTACATCAATCGACATCGATGGTGTTGATGTATAAGTTTTATCATAAGTCATTTCTGTTACCTCCGTAGTTTGTACGATTTCATCTTCAACGGCTTCTCCACCGCAAAAACTTAATAATAACATAGAAAATATTATTAGCTTTTTCATGATCTATCAATATTAGTTAATCTTACAGTGGATCGAGCGCATTCAACTTCGTTATTATAAAGTTTAGCTTCCCAAATTTGTGAACGTTTACCTAATTTTATAGGTGTTGCTTCGCAAATAATTACACCTTCAGTTACTCCTTTAATAAAATCTGTATTGTTATTTACACCAACCCATGTGCCTTCCTGAGTAAAATATGCGGCATAAGATATTGCAGCTTCTGCCATAGTGTCAATAACTCCCCCGTGAACCATTCCCATTGGTTGTTTATGAAAATCTTTTACTTCGAGTGAACTTTTAACATAATTCTTTTTAATCTCGATTATTTCATGTCCTATGAATGGATCAAAGGTACCATCCAAGAAATTATTACTATCCATATTTTGCAAAAACCTTTTCTAATCTTTTTTCACCAGTGCCAGATAAAAACCACCAGAAACCTACAGACAGTGTAACTAGAGTTATTAAAAGAATAAAATAAATAAAATTAGTATTCATACCATTATTAAACATCTTCATAATTGACCATGCGTAAGTTGATACACCATAAAAGGTTATAAATAAAGTTACAAAACTGAACCATGTAAAACCTTTATTTAGTACAGCTACTACAATTTTCTTCTGATTAATAGGGAAAAAATACTCATTTTCTAACTCGTGAGCAATTAAAATCTCTTCGTTATATTCGTTGTTTATTCTTTTTTCAATAAATTCCGTGTATTGGCGAGAAAAAATTAAAAAGTAAGCATGAAAACTCAAGATTACTGATCCAAATAATGAAATTAAAGGAATCAAATAAAGCGCGTTTGAATTACCAAGCGATAAAAAGATAAAAACAGTATTTAGGATAAACAGAACTCTTACATCAATTAAAAATTGATCATGATAATACCTATTCATAGATCGCATACGAGACAATTGCTCTTTATAAATTGTAATTTTTTCCATTTGTTAAAGTTTATATAGGTTATGTTTAATATAAAATTTCCAATTCGCTTAATTATTTTGTTGATTCTTACGGTTATAGTAAATATTTTTTCAACTGTAACAATAGAATATAATGCTATTTCATTTCAGGAATATAGAAATATTGAGATAGTATGTGGTGATTTATATAGTGTTATAACAAATAGTGATATAAATCAAGTTCCTACTGAATTACGAGTTAACTGGAGACCATGTCGTGAAAAAGCATTTACTGTACTTATTACATCATCATTTACACTAACTTTTTTAATTAGTTTATTAATATATTTAGTAATTCTTTATAAAAATAGACCAAAAAGAGAAGATATTAATGATTTACTTGGAATACTGAAAAGGATGAATAAAAAATGAAGATTGGAGCTATGGTACCTCAAGGTTGGAGGATGGGTTTAAACGGTATTCCTCCAGAAAAACAATGGGATACAATTTTAAAAGCATCTAAGGATATTGAAGACTTAAATTATGAGTCAGTGTGGGTTTATGATCATTTTCATACAGTCCCATCTCCTACACAAGATCCAACATTTGAATGCTGGTCTTTAATGGCTGCATTATCACAAGTTACTGAAAAAGTAAGGATTGGACAAATGTGTACATGTAACTCTTACCGAAATCCAGCCTATTTAACAAAAGTTGCATCAAGTATTGATGCCATGTCAGGCGGAAGATTGGAATTTGCAATAGGAGCTGGTTGGTACGATCAGGAATACAAAGCTTATGGGTACGAATATCCTAGTGCTGGTGTTAGATTAAAAATGCTTGAAGAAGCTTTACAAATTTACATTGCTATGACCACAGAAGATAAAGCAAGTTTTGAAGGTGAATACTATTCAATTAAAAATGCAATCAATCAGCCAAAACCACTTCAAAAACCATATCCACCATTGTGGGTATGTGGGGGTGGCGAAAAAGTAACTCTTAAATTGCTTGCCAAATATGGAAACTACGGAAACTGGGATGTGGATGTTAAAGGTTTTGTTCATAAATCTGAGATTCTTAAAGGTCATTGCGAACAACAAAACAGGGAATATTCAGAAATTAAAAAAACTCTTCATACCAATGTAATTATTGGAGAAAATCAAAAAGATTTAGATGATAAAATAAATAGAATCACAGACGTAACAGGAATCCCTAAAGAAATGTACATTGATAAACCACTAGTAGGAACAGTTGATAAAGTTTTTAGTACAATGGATGAATTTAAATCAGTAGAATGTGAATATATTATTGCGTATGTCCCTGATATAGTTTGGGGTAATTCTTTAGAAATTTTATCACAAAAGATATAAAAAAACGGAAGCCCCCAAAAAGGAGGCTTCCCAACAGGGCTGCGTATCACACTTAATTGAAACGCACTCTTAGAATACCATGAACATTTCTTAAAAGTAAAGTTATTTACCCAAAAGAAGGATTTTTGGTGTTGGGAACAAGTGAAATCCAAACTTTTCCCTTAGGAACATACAATATGTTGTTATTGCTATCAACTATATGAAATGGATCTAAATTAGAACCTCGTCTCCATTTCGCATCAAGTAATTTTCCACCATGTAATATAATCGCACGGCCTTCACCAACTGTTTTTACCGAAGGCAATTGAAGGGGATGTATATATGGTTCGCAAAATAATGCAATCACAGTATCTGTTGAAATTTGGCCAGTATTACCATTCTGATCAGCCCAATAATGAACGTTATCTGTTTTTTGATTTTTGTAAGCGTCATAATAAGTTCTTCTGTATTCAGATCCATTCCAAGTCCACGTGGTCGATGTGTATCCAGAGAAAGTCAAAGTTAAGTAATTGTTGCTGCTCCAGTTAGATAAAGAAGGATCGCCCCAAGGAAATAATGGTTGAGGATTGTTTAACTTCTTATAACCACGACCAACAGCAGTTGATTTTAATTTTGAAGTATCAGCATATAAATTATGTGGTGCTCTTCTTGAAGAAATTCTAAAATAGTCAGGTCTTCTATCAGTTATAACAGGTACTCCCATATCAACTATTTCAGGTATTAAGCCACCGGTAGCACCACTAGCAACTAAAACGCCGCCTAATGGTCTGAGAACTGTAGGATCAGTTGGTCTAGCCGAACGGATAGGCCCATGATAAACAGTGTCGCTTTGATAGAAAATGTTTATAAATCTTGTCATGCCGCCCTCTACTAAAACTTCGACAACAGCATCTGCGTCTTGAGGGCCTGACTGAGGTCGCGCATTTACATTGTTATCGTTTTTTACACCTATAACAATTGAATTATTTGATCCTGAAGTCATAGGTAGGCCATTTACGGGAGAATTTATACCTACCGTATAATTTTGCGTTGGTACGGGACCAAGTGATACGTATGTTTTTTCCTCAGTTAAAGACCAATTTTGATTTAAGTATGCATCTAATTCTGCTTGAGAATTTACTTGTGCTACTTGACCATATCTAAAAACAAAAACTGGATAAAAACAAGGATCAGGAACCCAGATTTGTGAATCGTTTACATAACCTTTAATACATGAGGAATTGGGATTATAGTTTCTTAAATCGACAGTTAACACACCATTGCTACCTGTTGAAGTAGAAGTATTAGGTTCAGTAATTGTAATTTCTATATATGAATCTTCACCTTTTGCCAATGCTTCCTTTGTTTTTGGGCCTAAAATACCATCAACTACTAACCCTGCTAATTTTTGGAACTCTTTTAATGCTTTTTTAGTTTGACTACCATTTATACCGTCAATATCTCCACCATAAAGGTCTAAATCGAATAATAATTCTTGTGCAGTTTCTATTTCTTTTGAGTATTTATTTTCATTAATAACATCAACTTGTGCGCCGCCTATATTTAAGTATGAATCTTCACCTTTTGCCAATGCTTCCTTTGTTTTTGGGCCTAAAATACCATCAACTACTAACCCTGCTAATTTTTGGAACTCTTTTAGTGCTCTTTTAGTTAAATCACTATTAATACCATCAATTTCAGAAGTGTACAAACCTAACTTATAAAGTTGTGACTGTGCATCTTCAACATTATTTATAATTATTGGAATAGTAGTGGTAGTAATTGGAATTGTTGTAGGACTGGTAGTTGTAGTGCTCATTGTAGAAGTAGTTGTATTTGAAATAATTTCATATTCAGTGATATTATTGTTTTCTTGAATAGTTATTAGGTTATTGTCACTGTTTACGTATTGGTTAACAGCAATTAAAGATACGATTACAAAAAAAGTGCCAATATATTTTAAAATATTAAATTTACTATTATCACCACTAACAACTAATTGACTACTATTCTTTGAACTTGTTGTTTTGGATCTATCACTTATAGATTTTTGAGAAGAAGTTTTTTTGTCTCTCTTACTATATAAATTTTTATGTAAACTTTTGTGCATAAATAACCCTGTAAATTTATATTAATAAAAATATTTTAAATTAATTGTTATAAATTAATTTTCAGACCATAGAACTTCACCATTTAGTGGCAAAATATGAATCCATTGTTTACTTGGAGGAACTTGAATTATGTCTTGATTGTTGTCTATGAATTCGAAAGGTTCTGATATTCCATTTCTTCTCCAGGTACCTTCTATATATTTTCCATTATGAAAAATTTTAACTGGCCCAACTCCTACCGTTAGGACACTTGGCAATGTAGTAATTTCATCATTATAAAGAGGACCTTGAATCACAACAACTGTTGGTGTTTGCAATATGCCAGAATAGCCTTCTCTTGTAATGAAATTATGCGCAACAGCTTCTATATCAGGAGAATAACCATCAATTATAAATCTACTATATTGTTCGTTATCAACTTTCCAAATAACAGTAGTAAAATCACTATATTTTACAGTGACTCTATTTGCACCAGAATTCCAGTTTGATTGGTCAAAACCAAAATCATATAGTGGATTTAAATCTTGATTGAATAGGTAACCTTGCTCATCTATGTATTCTCTTACTAGCTCTGTGTCAGCATACAAATTATGGGGTGCTTTTCTAGTTGCTATTCGGAACATAGTAGGTGAAGATACTTCTTCCAACACAGGTACTCCTAGTTCTCTTATGGCAGGGATTAATCCTTCTGTTGCACCAGATACAACAAGAATTCCTCCAAATGGTCTAACTAGGTTTGGATCAGTTGGTCGTGCAGATCGGATTGGGCCGACATAAGTACTTGTTTTATCCAAATAAAAAGCTAAAAACCTTGTCATACCACCTTCAACTAAAATTTCCATGACACTATCAGCCTCATTTAAACCAGATTGTGGTCTTGCATTTAAATTGTTATCAACTTTAAATGCAATGACTCGCCTAGGTCTTTTTAACCATATTTCAGGTGCTAACTCAAGTCCTGTGAAAGGTGACATTTTATCTTTATCGTATGTATAGCTCTCATCAATTAAAGATGTTTCGTCGTCATTAGTTGTAGTTGTAGTAGATTCATCATCTATTACACTTTCATTAATTTCTAGAGTTGTAGTCGTTTCAACAACGTCAACTGATTCATTAGAAGATGAACACATAACTAGTAAAATAACTAATAAAAGAAAACCGAATTTTTTCATAACATCATATTAGTGCTGAAAAGCCCAATTTAAGTAAATTAATTTTTGAATTGTTAATTTGGAAATAGGTTAAATTCCTGAAAAGCCTTCTTGATTTTTTATTTGTTATAAACCAAGGAGGATCAATCAATCTCGATATACGAAATTTAGTTTGCACTACGCCTTTAAGTGGAGATTCAAAAAGCATAGAATTATGAACAACTGATTTTCCACTTTGAATATCATTATCTTTGTTTCCTGGGTATCCGCCCCATGGAAGCTGTGGAATAATATATCCAATTGCGGCCCATTCGTTTATAGAAACAGTTCCATATTCTAGTTTTTCAATGTAATTTTCTAGTATGTGAGAGTTAAGTTTTCTATTATGGTCCTTCATAATTACAGATACACCAAGATTTCCCCATAATTCCTTATTGCAGTAATTAACAGCTTTATTTGAAAAATCCTCCGCTGAAGAATAATCAATCCGTTTAAAGTAAAGAGCAGAAGACCATACTTCATCTAATTCATATTTATTGTATGCTTTAATTTCCCTTGTTAAATGGGGTGTTACACAGCTTAATTTATTAACTCTTTCATAAGATTTATCTTTTTCTAATTTATTAAGTCTTTCAATACTTTCTGGATAGTATGCTTTCCTATCTTTTGCTTTATTCATATAAAATTTTATGTATTTAATTAAGGTATCAGTTTGTCCCCACCCATCTGGAAGAACTACTACTTGTGCAGCTATACAATTAAAACCATTATTATTTAGTTTTCCGGTAACTATTTTTCGTGCTTGATATTTTATATCAGATGTAGACCAATTACCTGGATGAATAATAATTGGTGTAACATTTCCAAGTTCAGAAGTAATGTTTTTGGTGTTTAATTTTGGTAAGCTTTTCAACTTTTTTTCTTTATCATCTAAGTGCTTTCCGTATACAATCTCCTCAAATGTCTTATCAGAACCGGTTAAATGGATATGATCAACTCCTTGATGATTAGCCATATACTTTGATTCGTCTACATTGCCTGTAGATACGATTACATATCCTCTTTCAATAAAGTTTTGAAACACTTTTTCAAAAACGGGTTTTAGATAATCGTTAACCGGATTTAATTTAAGTAATATTACAGATCTACGTGTAATGAGGTGGTAGAGAACATCAAGGTAAGGAATTGAAGAAAAATTACCAGCACCTAAAACTAGTGTTATAGAAGGATCAATGTCATAACGTTTTGAAAAACCTCTAAACTTATTTATATCTTCAAAAGACATTGATTTATTGAAATAAACTTTTGCATCTATAAAAGGGAAAGTTAATCGTTCTATAAATTTATTAGGAAATACTTTATAGCTGTTTTCCTCTTTGTTATAAGATTTTAAAGAAAGATCTTCATTCGATTGAAGGGTGTCAATATAATATTGAGTTGCTAAAACTGCAGCAAAAGGGCCTCCTAACCATTCCTCACCTTCAGCAGGAGTTTTAGATGTTCCTTTATTATCAGAACATACAGTGGCCCAAAAGTATGCAACTTCTTTTATATTTGATATAACCTCTTCAAGCATTGAAGAAAGTTGTAAATCTGAAATATTATTAAATTCTTTAGAATTTGTCCTTAGGGTTGTTATGTATCTATCAATATCTAATTTAGTAAGGGACATACTTACATATTATTCAGTTATTTCAAGAAGTTCAAAATCTCCCCAGTTAACTGTTAAAAATTTAGCAGGAATAAGCTCATTTGGTCTACCAACAGGTAAGTTTTTTGGATAATCTTCAAGAACTATATCCTCCTGTTGTAGGTCAGAAATAATTGACTTTAAGCTATCAGCTAGATCATCTAGTGTCTCTTTAGATTGAGTTTCTGTAGGCTCAAACATTAAGGCTTCTGGAACAATTAATGGAAAGTAAATTGTCGGTGAATGAAAACCTTTATCAAGAAGTGCTTTACCTACATCGTATGCTTTTATCTTATGAGATTTCTTTAAGTCTTTAACAGAAGTCACAAATTCATGCATACAAGGCTCATCATAAGCTAAAGGAATAATTTTAGAAACTTTAGAGCTGAGATACCTTGCATTTAAAACAGCATAAGCACCTAAGGTATCCAAACCTTCTTTTCCAAGAAGTTTCATATAAACAAGGGCTCTCAAGGTAACTAAAAAATTACCATGATATCCATGCATTCTGCCAATACTATTTTCAGGTTGATACCAATTATATTTTCTGTCTTTATTCTCAACGATTGGACCTGGTAAGTACTCTTTTAAAAATTCCTTTACAGCAACCGGTCCAGATCCTGGACCTCCACCACCGTGAGGAGTTGCAAATGTTTTATGAAGATTTGAATGAACTATATCAAAACCCATGTCTCCTGGTCTTGAAGTACCTACAATTGCATTTAAATTAGCTCCATCATAGTAAAGTAACCCACCAGCATTATGAATGATTTGTGAAATAGTCAAAATTTCCTCTTCAAATAAACCGCCAGTGTTTGGATTAGTTAACATCAAGCCAGCTGTATTTTCATTTACTATTTCTTTTAATTTCTCAATATTTACCATTCCTCTATCATCCGTTTCAACCTCGACAACAGTAAATCCTGCCATACGTGCAGATGCAGGATTAGTACCATGTGCAGAGTCAGGTACTATAATTTCTGTCTTGTTTGTAAGCTTATTAATTTCTAAATATTTTTTAATGATAAGTAATCCAGTTAATTCTCCAGAAGCACCAGCTGGTGGTTGGAAACTTGCGTAATCCATACCAGTAATCTCGCATAAATAATTACCAATTTCATACATAACTTTTAAACATCCTTGAGTGAATTCTTCTGGCATAGAAGGATGCATATTTGCAAATCTAGAATCAGAAGCAATAGAGTCAGCAAATCTTGGATTATATTTCATCGTACAAGATCCAAGTGGATAGAATCCTAAATCAACCGCAAAGTTTCTATGAGCTAACCTCGAATAATGCATGACTAAATCGTGTTCAGAAACTTCTGGTAATCTGGCTTTTTCTTTTTTTAATGATTCATGATTAATTTTGACATCAGGTACATCTAATTTAGGAAAGTTGGATGCCCTTCTTCCTGGGCTCGATAATTCTTTTATTGTCGGTTCAGGTTTACCTCCAACTAATGGAAGCGAACTAGCGTTACCACCACTAACCATTGTCTATCTCCTGTAAAGCTTCAATATAATCATCAATCTCTGTTTTTTTTCTTTTCTCAGTAACTGCAACTAAGACATGTTTGTCATCGTAATAAATACCAGCTAAAAATCCTTTATCTCCCATTTTGTTAATAACTTCAGATGCATTAGTTTTAACTTCTAATAAAAACTCTCTTAAACTTGAATCATCATTAGGAATAACATACCCATTCTTAATCAAGGATTTTTTCATGTAGTTGGCTTTTTGTATTGAGTGATAACCCATATCATATAAACCTTCTGGCCCAAGCCATGAAAGATGGATCGCAGATCCAATTGCATTTAGTGTTTGATTTGTACAGATATTCGATGATGCTTTTTCTCTGCGAATATCTTGTTCCCTTGCTCTTAAGGTCATTACATATGATTTGTTATTATCTTTATCTCTTGACTCGCCAATTAAACGTCCTGGTACTAAACGAGCGAATTCTTTTTTAGTTGCAAACCATCCGACTGTAGGACCACCAAATGATAATGGGGAACCAAGGGATTGTCCTTCGGCAACTATAATATCAAAGCCCATTTGTCCAGGTGTTGTAAGAACTCCCAACATAGAGGGATCTACATAACAAATTGTTACAATTCCTTTATCTTTTGCTTTTGTCACTAATTCAGTGAGATCTTGGCAAGAACCTTCATAATGAGGATAAGAAACAACAAATGCTGCTTGTGATTCATCAAAATCATAATCAGAAGGAAATAAATAATTATCTAACTCAACATAATTTAAATTAAATTTATTTTTATCAATCAAAGTATTTATAACCTCTTTACTGTTCGGGTTTAAACCTGATGAAATTGTTACACCCTCTCGTTTAGTTTTATTAATTGCTACAGAAATTGCTTCTGCGATTGAGGTTGCACCATCATATAAAGATGCATTCGCTAATTCCATATCTGTAAGATCACAAACTAATGATTGAAATTCAAATAGTACTTGAAGAATACCTTGTGAGATTTCTGCTTGATAAGGAGTATAAGAAGTCATAAATTCAGGTCTCATTGTTAATGATTTAACAGTTTGTGGTAAATAAACGTCATAATGACCTCCTCCTGCAAAACAGACTAAATCAGATTTGTTGCGTGCAGCGATATCGTTAAAGTAATCAATTGATTCAAGTTCTGATATAGACTCTGGTAAATCAAGACCATTTTCAAGAAGCAATGCATCAGGTATGTGAGTAAATAGATCGTCGAGTGAGTTAATACTTAACTCATCAAACATTTTTTTCAAATCAAGTTCTGAATGTGGTACGAACATCAGCTCAAAAACCTCTTATTTACTATATTTCCTTCTATTAAATTACCACGAATATCAAACTCTATTAAATTCTGAGGAGGCTTATTTTCAAAAAGAATAAATCCAATACTTTTATTTAATATGGGCGAGAAATTGCCAGAAGTAACAATCCCTTTAATATCACCTGACATACCAATTGTCTCAGTTCTTGCAATTTTTCTAGATTCAATAGTAAATTTCTTTAAAATTTTATGATTTCCATCCTGTAGTTGTGTTTTTATTCTGTCTGAACCTAAAAAATCATGATCGTTTGTAATTGTCCAAGACAAAGAGGCTTCAACGGGTGTTATATCTTCAGTTAATTCAAAACCATACAATGGAAGTGATGCTTCAAGTCTAAGTGTATCTCTTGAACCTAATCCACATGGTTTTATACCTTTTTCGATAAGAAAACTAATAAGAGACCCTGCTTCAGCATTACTTGCCATAATTTCAATACCATCTTCACCTGTATAACCAGTTCGAGCATACATAAAGTTATCTGATTTTGCTGTACTGAACTTTTCAGGAATTTCAAATCTATCGTTAATAAGTTCGATTGTTCTCGGTCCTTGAACAGCTATCAAAACTGTCTCTAATGATTTATCAATAAAATCAACCTTGTGGTCAACTAAATGTGATTTAATTTTAGATGCATTTGATGCATTAGGAATCAAAATGATTTTATCTTCAAATTTCCAAAAAATTACATCATCTAAAGCATTACCATTTTCATTTGTAAAAATAGAATACAATGCTTTGTTCATCGGTATATTTATTAAGTCAGAACAAATTAAAGAAGATATCTTATCTAGTTCTGAATAATCAATTTCTAAACGACCCATATGAGATACGTCAAAGAAACCAGATGAATTTCTAACAACATCATGTTCTTTTAATGTACCTTCATATGAGAAAGGCATAGACCAATCACCAAAATCAATAAATTTGGCATTTTGAGATGCGTGATATGAATGAAGTTGAGTTGTTCTTTTATCCATTAAGATACAAAAGTTTCATACTCCTGATAAGACATTCCTGAATCATCAATTGCATTCACTTTTGCTTTAAACATCCAACCATCACCGCAAGGATCGTTGTTAATTGTTTCTGGTTCGGTTTCTAGTTGTGAATTGACCTCTGTAATTGTGCAATCCATTGGTGCATATGCTTCTGCAACAGTTTTAGTAGCTTCAACCTCAACAACTGGGGCACCTTTTTCAAAATCTTGTCCTACTTCAGGAAGAGTAACGTAAACAATATCTCCTAGTTCATTTTGTGCAAAATCTGAAATACCTACAGTTATTACTTCTTCGTTTATTAGGTACCATTCATGTGTCTCTAAATATTTTATATCTGACATATTTACCTACCTCGGTTTTACCGTTGATAGACCCCCATCAACATGTATAGTTTGACCAGTTACCCATTTTGAGTCATCTGATAATAACCATTTTACAACAGGAAGTATATCATTAAAATCTCCTATTTTTGGGATTGGGTACATAGATTTTGACATTTCTCTTGCCTGTTCTGTAGCAAGCAATCTTTGACTCATATTTGAATCCAATAATCCTGGAGCAATCACGTTTACACGTAAATTATCTTTTGCATAGGAAGCTGCAGCAGATCTTGCCATTCCTTCTAACCCGGCTTTTGCCGCAGCAATTGCTTCATGATTTGATAAGCCTTTGGTACCTGCAACAGAAGAGAAAAATATTGCTGAACCATTTTTCATTCTTCGTGCAAAAGAACTAAGTAAGTAATAACTAGAAAATAAATTAACTTTAATTACTTCATCAAATTCTTCAATCTTAGTTCCATGTAAAGGTTTGATTAATATCGATCCAATACAATTTACTAATCCTTTAATTTCTTTATCATCAGGAACAATCTTGCTAAATTCTCTTTGTTCAATAGTATTATCAAGATTAATTAAGGAGTATTCCGCATCTATTTCATTAGAAAGGGCTGATAATTTTTCTTCATCCCTTCCAATAATTATTACTTCATTTTCAGAAGCTAATTCTTTAGATATAGCTGAACCCACAACACCCGTTGCACCAGCGACAATGTAAACCATGATTAATATTCTATAAGATATTTAAGTAATAGATAAAATATTTGAGGATGAAATCTTGCCAAACCATTTTGCAGATTTATGAGGGATGCGCTTATATGTTTCTCTATCTACTTCTACTAGTCCAAAATTCATTTGATAACCAAGATCCCATTCAAAATTATCAAGTAAGGACCAGTACAAGTAACCAATAACATTTGAATTTTCACTCTCAAATTGGTGCACATCTTTAAGAACGGTAGTAACAAATTCAATTCTCTCGTCGTCATTATCAGTAGCGATACCGTTTTCAGTAATAAATATTTCTTTATCTGGAAATTTTTTATTGAGCCTTTTTAGGTTGTACAAAACTGCATCAGGTCTGTACTCATATCCCATTTTTGTAGTTCTTGTTTCTTTCGTAATTGCACCATTTCTACCAGCAAATATTTGAATGATTCTTGGTAAGATAAATTTTCTAATTATTCCAATGTTTAGTAATACTGCATTAAATAATTTCAAAAAAATACTCTTTGGATATCTAACAATCGTATAAGTTTGTAATCCAATAAAATCATCATCTATTGAGGCTTCAAGGAACTTATCTTCAAGATGATATTTAAGATATTCTTTAAGTTTATTATCATCGTCATCTTCCCATTCCTGTAAAGCATGAGTCATTCCAACTTTTGCATTTGAGTTAAATTGTTTAATTGTTTTTAGTGCCTTCTTATGTGCAGACATAATATTTTCTGACGCGTTTATAAATTTTGTTTCGTTAGCAATTCCAGGTGGAAATTTATTAGTTGAAAAATATCCAAAAAATGAAAATATGCCTGGTTCGTTTATCGTATTGAAATATACAATTTCCTTTGGTAATTTTTGCATTAATTTATCCACATAATTATTAAAGTAATCATCAGCTTTTGGATTTAACCATGAACCTTGGTTATACAACCATTCAGGTGTTGTGAAATGATGGAATGTAATTATCGGAGTAATATTATTCGATATCAATTTATTAGCCTTATCAACATAATGATTTATTTCATCATCATTGAAGATTCCTTGTGTTGGCTCGATCCTACTCCATTCAATTGAAAATCTAAATGCTTTAATACCTAAGGTCTTTAAAAGATTGATATCTTCATCAATCAATTCATAATGATTACAAGCTTCATTACAGGGCTCTACGCATACAGAATTGTTTTTATTTTCCCAAATAGTCCAATCATTATTGTATATACCACCTTCTACTTGATATGAAGCAACAGCAGTACCAAAGAGAAATTTGTCTGGAAATTTTAATTCATTCATATAAATAAATAATATACGCAACAGCAATGTAAAAAAACTGTAAAAGGAGTCTTAAAATATGTTGAGAATTGGAGAAGTACCTATTTCCGTATGGAAGATCGTTAATCCAAACATTTAAATTACCAATGTAAATTAGTACTAAAAAAATTATCATAATGATGGCTGCTTCTTTTCTAAATCTAGTAAAAAAGAAAAGAGGTAAGACAATTTCTATAACACCAGTTAATAAATGAACAATACGGGGAAAAGGAATAAAATCAGGCACAATCCTGTCATAAAAAATTGGGTTTATGAAATGGTTTATTCCAGCCACAACAAAAAAGCCTACGTAACCTAAGGTAACTATCTTTATAACCAATGTTTTGATTTCTTTATCGCTTTGAACCAAGATGCTAATAAATTTACCCGAGACTCATTGCTCATATTAGGATTCCATGTTTTAGATGTAGAAATAAAATCACCTACATTTTCTATACTTAAATTTTCAGCAAATATAAAACTTGCTACACCCGCTCCGAGAGCTGTTATTTCATTAATCTCTTGGGAAATAATTGTTTTATTTAAAATGTCTGACTGAAATTGCATTAATAAATTATTTGATACCATACCTCCGTCAACTTTTAGATTTTGAAATTCAATATTTAAATCTTTTTCCATACTTTGTAGCAATTCAAAACTCTGAAAAGCTACAGATTCAAGTACTGATCTAGCAATATGAGATTTGTTTGAAAATCTTGTTAATCCAAATAAGGCACCTCTCGCTGTTTCATCCCAGTGTGGTGAAAATAATCCTGAAAAGGCTGGTACAAAATATACGTCACCATTGTCTTTTTCTCCCATAGCAAGGGATTCAATTTCATCACTCGACTTGATAATGTTTAGGTTATCCCTTAACCATTGAACCGCAGCACCAGCGATAGGAACTGAACCTTCAAGTGCATAAAGAGGATCTTCACCTTCTATTTGATATGCTACTGTCGTCAATAATCCATTATCTGATTCAACAATATCTGTTCCTGTGTTAGTAAGAGCAAAGCATCCAGTTCCATAAGTATTTTTAACATCACCTTTGCTCGTACAATTTTGTCCGAATAGTGCTGCCTGTTGATCTCCTAAAATTGCTGTTATGGGAACACCTTTAATGACCCCATCAATTTCCCCAAAATTTGATAAAGATGGTTTGACCTCAGGAAGAGAATGCTTTGGAATAGATAGTTCATTCAAAATATCATCTGACCATTCCATGTTATGCAAGTCGTACATAAGCGTTCTTGAAGCATTTGTAACATCTGTATAAAAGTTTCCTGTTAGGTTATATACAATCCAACTATCAATTGTTCCAAAATATACATCATCTTCCAAAGATGAACTAATCTCTGAAACATTTTCAATGAGCCATAATATTTTTGAAAGAGAAAAATATGTTGATATAGGTAAGCCCGTATTTTTAATAAGTTCACTGAATCTTTTATTCTTTAACAACTCATCACAAATGCTTTGTGTTCTAGTGTCTTGCCAAACGATGGCATTGTAAAAAGGCTTTCCTGTTGATTTACTCCAAGCTAAAGTTGTTTCTCTTTGATTTGAAATTCCAATACTTATAATTTCATCAACATCAATATCACTAATAACATTTTGTATACATTTATTAACTGAATCAATTATTTCAATTGGATCATGTTCAACAGAACTATTATCTGGAAAATGCTGTGTTAGCTCAATCTGATAAGATGATACAACTGTACCATCGTTATTAAATAAGATACATCTCGTACTTGTAGTCCCTTGATCAATTGATAAGAAATATTTCATAATTAAATAATAACTATATTTATTAAGATAAGGCTTTAATGTTCAGGGTTCTAAAAGCTTTATATTCATTATTTTGATTCTGAACAAATTCGAGATAATCTATATTTATATTCTCTTCAAATTCAATAAATATACTTTCTTCATTGCAATTAAAAGTTCTGGATATAATTTGAATTGGTTCTTGATAATCCTGTCTTGAATAATACTCACTTTCTTCTTTATTTAATATCCTTAAACCATTAGATACATTTACTTCATTAATTCTAATTCTCACAAAATTTCCTGAACTTTTAAGTGAACCAAAAATATATATTTCATCAAATTTGCAAAATTTTTCATCTGAAGTTTCATAAATATCAACAATATGAACTTCTAAATTTCTTATATCAAATATATTTAATGTTAATTTGGTCAAACCAGAATTATTTAAGTTGAAATTGCCTAAATCAGTTGTTTTAGAATTATCAGGAATGTTGAGCATGATTATTAAAACTAGACTCAAAAAAATTACTAAGTTTGTATGTTTTGGTTTCTTATAAGCCACTAAACGCCAAGGACTGCACCAAATGGACCAATTACAGTTCCAACAAGTGCTCCATAAATGAAACCATAAATAAGTCCTTTTCTTAAATATTTTATGGTTTCAATTTTAAAAAGTTCTTTACCGAATTCTGAAATTTGAAATTTTCTTCTATATTTATCGTTTAATAGATGTTTCATAATTGGATAAAAATAAAATAGCGTAGCTAGGCCTATACCGGATAAAAAACCTTGCATCAGTCTTGTTGTAACAAATTCAAACATTTTTATTAATCTAGTTGTATTATCAAATAAACATGGACCATTTTTGGATTATTTATGGATATTTCACAAGATACTAATACCGTTTATTTGTTTCTATTTGTTATTTCTATACTTGCATCATTCATTGATTCCATAGCTGGTGGTGGAGGTTTATTAACTACTCCTTCAATGCTGCTTGTAGGAATAAATCCACTTACAGTTCTAGGAACGAATAAATTTCAATCTTCATTCAGCACGTTTACATCAGCAAGAAATTATTTTGTAAATGGGTATCTAACTGATGTAAACAAAAACAAATATTTTATCTTATCTTTTATTGGCTCATCTTTTGGTACGTTAATGGTAAGTAGGCTCTCAGATGAAATACTTCGAACGTTAATACCAATACTTTTAATTTCGGTAGCAATATTCTTTATTTTAAATAGACAAGTAAAAACAGATCTGAGTAACTACATTGTGTTACTTACACCATTAATTTTTCTTATTGGATTTTATGATGGTTTTTTTGGGCCAGGAACGGGATCATTTTTTGTAATGTTGTTTCTTATTTTTAAAAATCAAACATTACTTGAATCTACAGCAACATCTAAACTTTTGAACTTTGCATCAAACTTTGCCGCTTTTATAATTTTTGCATTACAGGGTTACGTAATATGGGAACTTGGAATAATAATGGCTGTTGGTGGGATTTCAGGTGCCTATTTGGGATCTAAATCAGCAATAAAAGTTGGTGATAAATTGATTAGACCAATACTGGTAGTTGTATCAATATTATTATCTTTAAGAATACTTTTCAGCTGACATCAATTGATTCTAAAATGTATCTATGAAAAGAATTTATACATACGGTCATCAACATGTTGAAAGAAATATCACCATTGCCGATATTATTGCAAATAAAAAAAATAAAGTAAAAATGACACAAGTTACTGCTCAAAACAGAGAAGAAGCAGAAATATTATCTGATCAGAATATAGATATGATCATCACAGGTAGTGATACATATGAAGATGTAAGACAGGGTGCTCCAAATACATTTATAACTGCCGCATTATTTGCAGGTAGATTTGTAACAAAAGAGGATATTTTGAAAGGGGCTATTGATGTTTCAATGAAAGGAGCGGACTCTGTATTAACTCCAAGAAGTCCACAAATAGTTGAAATGCTTGCTAGTGAAGGATTACATGTACAAGGACATGTTGGTATGGTTCCCTCAAATGCAACTTTATTTGGCGGGATAAGAACTGTTGGCAAAACAGCTAAAGAAGCATTAAATATTTTAAAAGAATTAAAAGAGATAGAAAATGCTGGTGCATTTGGGGCTGAAGTTGAATGTGTTGCTGAAGATGCACTAGTTGAAATAAGTAAACATACTAATCTCGTACTTAATTCTCTTGGAGCTGGATCTGGTGGTGATGTGATATTTCTATTCTTTGAAGACATTTGTGGTGAAACAAAAAATATTAAAATGCCAAGACATGCAAAATCATGGGGCAATGGAAATAAAATTTTAGACCAATTGAACGAAGAAAGATCAAAAGCTATAGGAAATTTCAAAAGTGATGTTGATAGTAGTAAATTCCCAAACAATGAACATACAATATCGATGAACGATGGTGAGCTTGATCTTTTAATTAATGAACTTAAATAATATGTCTACATTAATGAAAAGATTTTTTCTATTTTTTGGTTTTCACAGATCGTATGGAAAAATATGGATTACTAAAAGATTTGAAAAAGTTCTTTGGGGATCCTTCATTGCTCTTTCGTTTTATAATTATATGAGTAATTAATGTCTAATATCGTTGTATCTCCACATAATCTTTCAACAATGGCTGGAATACAAATTCTCAGACAAGGAGGAAATGCAATTGATGCTGCAATTGCAACAAATATTGTTCAAGGAGTAGTTGCACCAGAAACATGTGGAATTGGAGGTGACTTGTTTGCTTTGATATGGATAAATGGTGAAACTAAACCATTCTGTTTAGATTCATCTGGTTATGCAGGATCTAATGTAGATATATCAAATTTAAATTCATACAGTGACATTCCTTTAGATCATCCAATGTCGGTAACAGTACCAGGAGCTGTTCGTGGTTGGTATGCAATGCATGAACGATTTGGGAGTTTAGAAATCAATCATTTATTTAACCAAGCTATAGAAATATGCACAAAAGGATTTAAAGTGTCTACTGAGCTACATCAATCCTTAAAGAATCATGAAAAAACTTTAAAAATACAAGATTCAGGGAAGGAATTATATCCTTACGGTCAAGTTCCCGATGTTGGTGACACGATACAAAGAACTTTATTAGCTAATACTTTAGAAAGTATATCTTTAGAGGGTCCAGATTATTTTTATACAGGTGAAGTTAATGAGGCCATTTCAGAAGCTTTACTTAATACCATTACAAAAGATGATATAAGCAGTTTTAACTCTCAATGGATTGAACCTTTATCAGTAGAAATGTATGGAAAAATTGGTTGGGTTACTCCCCCTCATACTCAAAGCTATCTTACGTTAGCTACATTGAAAATATATGAAATATTAGATGGTGACTCTAAAGACATTGATTTACACACTTTGATTGAATCATACAGAGCAGCAGCATCCCAACGTGATGATATAACATATGATTACGGAAATAATATTGATTTATTTCCAGGTGTAAATACTGAATATTTAAAATCTTTGTCTAATTTAATTGATTTAGATAATACATCAATATTTAATCAACCTGCTGATATTGGTGGTGGCACAGCGTATATGTGCACAAAGGACAATGAAGGGAATGCAGTATCCCTAATTCAATCTAATTATTACGGAATTGGAAGCACAATTGGTGTAGGAGATTATGGTTTTTTTCTACACAACAGAGGAGCTGGTTTTAATTTATTACACAATCATCCAAATTCATTAAAGCCAGGAAGAAAGCCACTTCATACATTATCTCCAACTATGTGGAGTGTAGATGGGAATCTAGATATGGTCATAGGTACAAGAGGTGGAAGGTACCAACCACAGCTACTGAGTCATTTTATTCTAAAAATACTTAAAAATGAAAATTTAGAAAATGCAATGACATCTCCTAGATGGAATATTGATGAATTTGGAAAAAAATCATTATCGGAAATAAATATTGAACCTGGGTTTGATAAGAAAATTATTGATGAACTAATTAACAAAGGACATAAAGTTAATCAACTTGCAGAATTACAAAATAGCTATGGACCTATATCAGCAATTCTTAAAACTGAAGATAATTGGAAAGCTTCACATGATCTAAGAGTTGATACATCTAGTTCTATAATTGAGTAGATAAAAAGGAGAAAAATGCAATTACATAATAATAGTGGAAACATAACAGTAATTATTGATGTGTCATTCGATGACAGAGAAATGTTTATGGATTTCATATTAAATGAACAATGCCAGTTTATTGATAGCGTAGATCCTGAAGGATTGATTAAGTTTGAATGGTTTCTTGATGAAGTTTCCAACACAGGAACTTTGGTTGAGGTTTTTGAAAAATCAGAAAATTTTCAGGTGTTAGCTGGAAAAGTAATAGGAACACCGGTTAATTTGAAATTTCGTGAAATAGCAAATATTGAAAAAATGACAGTTCTTGGTGATGTATCAGATGAGTTGATGGAAAACCTTGCACCGATGAATCCAGTATCAAAAAGATACAAAGGTGGGCTTAGTTAGTTTTTGATTTCTCTTTAACAATTAAAAATAAGATTAAACCAGTAAAAAAAGTAGTGAGGAAATTAGTAACAACTAAAGGAACATCAGATAATACTATTCCATAACTAAACCAAGATAGTGAACCAAGAAACAAGAATAAATAAGTAAGAGCAGATAACCCATTTACTTCACGTGTTTTTAAAGTTTTAATTGCTTGTGGTAAAAAAGATACAACAGTAAAAAATACTGCAAAATACCCAATGAATAGAAGATTCATTTTTATAGTTTATATGAGACTAAATAAAAAAGAGTCCAGTTTCCTGAACTCTTTTTTGAGGTAACAGGCTTATTACCTAATCAAATATTACACTAAATTTTTTTAAATTAGGACTAAAATTTCTAAAATTTAAGAATTAAAAAGATTTGTTATAACTATGCTTACATATTCTGCGAAGATAGGTTTTGCGTCATTCCATGAAATATCGTAAATAATCTCGAAAGCTTCTTCAAACACTTTACCTGTTGCCATTATGGAATACATATGCATAGCAGAATCAGCACCAGACATAGCATTCATAGCTTCAACAGTTAGGTAACCAATAGAGTACCCAAGTACATAATCAGGATTTTGAATACAAAGACCAGGAATACTTTTATTGTAATAATCTAAAACTGTAGAAGCTAAGTAGTCATCAAATGGAGCTTGAATATGCCTAACCTTAACTTGTGCTGATCTCATATCTAAATATTCTTCATATGTTTCAACTCCAAGAGATATTCCAGCTGCATGAGCAATTCCTTCATTTAACCAACAAGGTGAAGCATCGTTTGCACTCTGTTGTGGATTTCTAGCATTACTAATCCACTGAGATGCAACAACTGAATGTGTTACTTCATGTATATGAAGTGGTCCATATCTATAGTCATCAATTGAATCTGCATTATGAACACCAAATACACCTACTCCAAAATGAGGAGGTCTTTGATAGATACCTGAATTTGCTCCGCTACAAATACCATCACGACATGGAGCTCTTGCCATACCTCCTTCAAAACCAGTAGTAGTTAATTCACTTGTAGCCCAATCAAGGTCTCCATAGTTATAAAAAAATGCGTAATACTTTTCTGGAAGATTAAAGTTTTGCCAAAAACTAATGCCTTTTTGAATATATTTTTCATTATCTTGAAAATATAAATCGGTAGAAGGGCCGATATTTATTATGATTTCGAAAGAATCATTTTCGAAAATATTATTTTCTTTAGATATTCGCTGATAATCATTCCATGCATATTTTGGAACATTATTAATGTTTGATTTCAATTCAGTGATTGTTACATACTCGCAGTCATCACATTTATTTATTGGAATTGAAGTTGTAATTGAGTCCTGAATAGTTGTAGTAGTTTCTTGAGTATTAGTAGTTGTTGTGTCATCAACAGTAGTAGTCGTAGACTCCTGAACTGTATCATTAGAAAAATCTTGAACAACGATGCTCTCACTTTCTGCTCCCCCACAAGTAATTAATAAGAGAAATAAGAATAATGAAGTTTGTTTCATATTATCTTGTAATAAACTTGCCTTCTTTATCGGTAAACTTTCCTATAACAATCATTATTAAATCTAGGAGTACCCATAAACCAAGACCACCAAGTGAGATTATTTGTAAAAAACCAGTTCCCATTTTTCCAACATAAAATCTATGTATACCCAAAAAACCAGCAAAAAAACATAACAACAATGTAACAAGCCAAGTGTTTTCAGTTGTTAATCCTGTTGATTCATTGGTATTTAAAAGCTGTTCTTTCTTTTTATCAAAGTCTTCCTGTGTAATTACACGATCGTCTAAAAGCTTCTTGTATTTTGCTAGTTCTTCCGCATTACTCATAAAAATATAATATCAAAAACAAATAAGGTGTGTGGTCAGAACTTGTTTATTGTAATTGTAAATTTTTAAAACAAAATAAAACTAGTAAATGGTTTTAAGACAAATTAGTAAAAGATTTATATGCTTCATCAATAAGGCTCTGTCCTCTTTCATTGATTAAATATTCTCCACCTAATTTGTTCACAAGATAACCAAAAGATAATTTACAATCAGGATCTGCAAATGTTGCACTACTTCCACCAAAACCAACATGACCAAAGGCATTATTGCCGATTAAGAAGGAGCCTCCCTCTCCTTCAAAGTTTCCTCTGTTGTCCATATTTAACATAAATCCTTCTGAGAAATTTGTTGGGAGGAGGAGCATGCTGTCTATGTTTGATCTCATATTGGATTTGCTTAGACGTTTGACACTTTCCTTCGAAAGTAATGTTTCATCATTCTTAGAAAGTGGAATCATCATTGCAGCTAAAGATCTTGAATTAGTAATACCACCAACTCCCCCTAATTCAGATCTATAAGTATCTATAGAGTTGTAGTCGTATCCCCCAGTATTAGTAAGTGACAATCTTTGCATTGAAGAAAGATCATTTCTAAATGCATCTGCGAATTTACTTGGTTTATCTGATGGGCTTGATGTAAAAGGCGTAACTTTTGAAACTCTATGATCATGGCTTTCAGGCAATCCGATCCAATAATCAAGGTTTAAAGGTTCAGCAATTTCTTCTTTAAAAAATTGACCAAGAGATTTTCCTGATATTCTTCTAATTAATTCACCTATTAACCATCCCGTTGTCATCATGTGATAACCTGTCTCTTCACCTGGTGTCCAAAATGGTGCTTCATTTTCTAATAGTTCAACTACATAGTTCCAATCTAAAAATCCACCATCTTCGACATAAGTTTTAAGGGCAGGTAATCCAGCGGAGTGATTTAAAATCATCTCTACTGTCGTGTCTTGTTTTCCATTCTTTCCGTATTCAGGCCAATATTTAGTTACTTTATCTTGAACGTTAAGAAGGCCTCTATCAATTAAGAGATGAGCACATAATGCAACGGCGGCTTTTGTACATGAAAACGCGACAGATAATGTATTTTCATTCCATTCTTCATTTTTTTGCTGTGTTGTATGCCCAGCAAATATATCGACGGTTATCTCTCCATCAACTATTACAGATAGAGATGAGCCTATTTCATTATATTTATCAAAATTTATAGCAAATGTCTCCGCAACATTCTGAAAATCTTTGTGGCAGGTTCCCATAATTGCTAAGGATGATTGATATTCAGTCTCAACTACATTTTGACTCATATTTTAAAGTGTATACTTTTCTTTTCTTATTTAAATATTTTCATCATAAGAACAGGTGTGTTTGCCTTGTATTCTTGATAATCAGATAAGTCACCATAACGTTCAGCAGCTATACGTTCTAACATAGGGACTCCCTCTAATTTGACTAACAGCAGATAAACAAAAACTGGAGATACTATTGCAGTGACATATTCAATACCAGATAAAGAACTAAGAGATATTACAGCCATACCCAACCAAAGCGTAATCTCTCCAAAATAGTTTGGATGACGAGATCTTGCCCAGAGACCAGTTGATATAAATTCTGTTTTAGGATCTGAAGTCTCCCTAAATTTTCTCTTTTGATAATCAGATATAACTTCAATTAAAAATCCAAACCACCATAAAAATATTCCAATAAAGGCAAGAACTTCTAATTCAGCTTCTACAGGTGAAAGAATAGCAAGTATAGAAGCACCAGCTGTAAAAACTACCCATGCCGCTTGTCCCATCCAGTATTGTAAGAACCAAAAGAATTTTTTCTTCGCTTTATCAAATCTTTCATCATTACCGTCTTTGTTAATTCTCCTAAAAAGAAATATTCCAAGTCTTCCAGCCCAGACTATGACATAAAGATAAAGTATCGTATCAATTGTTGATGGGTTTTCTAATGAGAAATACGCAATACTTGTTACTGATATATAAGTCAAACTACCTGTGAGATCATAAAATTTTTCGGTCTGAAATAAGAATGATGGAAGAAATATTGCAAATTGAATTAAGACAGTCGTGCTTATTAAAAATTTAAATGAGTTAAAGCCAAGAATCTCTGTTTCGATATTGTTAGCAGTAAAACTATATAAATATATTGCTAATAAAAATAAAGATACATTTATTATATTTTGTGTCTGTTTAGTCATTATGAATTATTATAAGCAGATGGATGATTACATTATTAAAAGATTCGAAAACCCTGATGAGGTTAGAGAATTTGATAAAGGTAAATATGAGGTAGTCAACTTACCCCATATGACAATAGGCAAAGCAACATATCATAAAGGATGGAAATGGTCTGATGATGTTTCTCCCCTTTCTGGTACAGAATTTTGTGAGACTGAGCATCTAGGTATGGTTATTAGTGGTAATGCCACTGTTGCATTTGAAAATGAAGAGCCAAAAGTTATTGGCCCAGGAGATATATTCTACGTTTCAAATACACCCCACGACAGTTGGGTTGTTGGAGATGAAGACTATGTATCCATTCATTTTATGGGTGCAGAAAAATATGCAGATTAACCATAAGTCCAAAAAATAGATAGATCCGTCATCGCATAGAACATTTAATTAGACTCGACTTATATGATTAAAAAATATTTATTTATACCCATAGTTGTGCTTATTTCATTATGTGGTGGTGAGGCTGATAATGCTGAGGTTGTAGAGACAACTGAGAATACTGTAAATACTAATGTTGAGCAACCAACTGTAGATCTATTAGTTTCTGTTCAAGATAATGATTTAAATACTGTTAATCAACATATTGCTTATGGATCAGACTTAAACATACAAGATGGAACGTTTTCAAATACTCCTCTAAATTTTGCAGGTATTTATGGATTAACGGAAATTGCAAATGCTCTTGTTAATGCCGGCGCAGATCTAAACCTAGTAAACGCCGACAACTTTACTCCACTATGTAATGCAGCAGCTTGGGGGCATACAGAAGTGGTCACTATACTTCTTGATGCAGGTGCTGATATATCAGCAAAGTGTTTTGAAACACAAATTGGACTTTCTGTAGCTGTAGCAATAGCTATCAGCGCACCATATTCAGATTATATAAAAGCACTGTATGTCGATCATGGAGAAAAATATAATATTCCTTATGACGAAGCAAAAATCATTGCAGGTAGAGAAAAAGTTACAGAGCTTCTTAGTAGTAGATAAATATAATAAAGGATCCTTTTAATTTGTGGGAGATACAAGATTTGAACTTGTGACATCTACCTTGTCGAGGTAGCGCTCTGCCAGACTGAGCTAATCTCCCGTATAAAAAAATATAGCAGTATAAATACGATTTGTAGAATAATTATTCTTCTACTGTTACTAATCGTTTTCCAAATCGTAGAAATAATCGTTCCGTAAGTTCAATAATTAGATTTAAAATCCAAAGACCGATATACAAAGCAATGAATATGTTGATTAATTGAATTAAAGCAAACACAATCAAGCTATAAACAATAATCCAAGATATTGTAAATTTAAATGAATATATGGGTGACTGGCTATTCATTAGAAAGGTAGATCCGTAAATTCCTTGATTAATTCTTCATTATTGTTTTTTGGATTATTAACTGATTTAGAAACCTGATAAAAATCAATTATACTTCCAAAATCATGAGAGATATTTGAATGTATGTCTTCAGGTTCATCATCTGATAACCAAATACCTGTTGAAACATCATCAAGTATAAGTGGAGATCTATCATGTACTTCATTTATCTCAACTGGTGCAACCGTTGTTATAATTGTAAATTCTGTTGAACCATCTGACCGATCCCAATACAAGCCAGCCGCTAGCAAATTTTCATCATTATTATTTTTAAAAAAATATGGTTGTTTTCCTTCATCTACTACTTTCCATTCATACCATCCAGATATTGGAACTAGACATCTACTTTTTTTGAATGCTGATATAAATGTTTTCTTCTCTAATAGTGACTCAAATCTTGTATTAAACAATGGTCTAGAATTGCTTTGATTTTTTAACCACTGTGGATAATAACCCCAAGTACATTCTTTTAACTTGTTGTCAATTACAACCGGAACTGATGTCTGTGGTGCAATATTGAAATTCTCTTCAAAAGAAAACGCATCAATATTGTCTACAAATGAAAGATTGCCTAAATTAATTGAAAAATAATATCTTCCGCACATTTATATATCCAAGACTGATAATTCTAATACATCTCCGTTTTCATAGGTATGTTCATCTTTCTTGTGCATAATATGTACATTTTGATCTCCTATAACTTCTAATTTATCATTATTAAGCACAAGATAAGTATTCATTTCTAATCCCAAAATTTTGTACTTAGATTTGTGTATTTGTTTAGAGGAAGAAAGGATTGCTTTGTAGAGAACTTCATTCCAGTGTGGCAAAACCATAGAGTTTTTGAAGAAACCAAAACCTTTACCTTTATTCATTTTTTCACCCATAATCATTGCCCCTGCGCTACAACCAGCAAGAATTCCACCACTGTTATGGATGGTTAAGAGCTTTTCCCAGGCTAACGATGAACTTAAAGTCTCATAAAGATGATTTGGATTACCTCCTGAAAAATAAACAAAATTTGCTTTTTCAATTTCAGCTAAAGTTTCTGGTTTATTGTAATCATCAACATTAAGAGCTCGTATAGATTTATGATTAACATTTAGTTTCGAAAAATGATCATCGCCTAGATCTAACCAATATTGAATTCTTTCATTACTTTCTAGACCAGCAGCTGTAGGAAAACAAACCACATAAGGGTCATCTTTTAACTTATTTAATAATATTTCGTCATAGGAACGAATTATATCTAAATATTCTCCTGCACCAGTTATCGCTATCATCTATTTTTGAGGCGACGACCGGAATCGAACCGGTGTACAAGGTTTTGCAGACCTCTGCGTAGCCACTCCGCCACGTCGCCGTGAAGAGCGGTAGAAGGGATTCGAACCCTCGACCTTCTCGTTGGCAACGAGACGCTCTAGCCAGCTGAGCTACTACCGCAATAAATTAATAATAGTTTATCTACGTTATTTATAAAAAGATTTAATCAGTTGATCCAAAACCACCTGTAGATCTTTCTGTATCAGGTAGGTTCTCTACAATTTTAAATTCAACACTATTTGTATTGATAAGTACCAATTGAGCAATTCTGTCTCCAATGTTTATCTGATAATCAGTACTCCCATGATTAATAAGTGGCACCATCAATTCACCTGTGTATCCGGGATCAATTAGTCCAGGGCTATTAATTAATGTAATTTTATGTTTTGAAGCTAAGCCAGATCGGGGTAAAACAAATCCAGCACATTGATTAGGTAAATTTATTGCAAATCCAGTATTAATAAGTTGTACTTCTTTCGATGGAATTAAAGCATCTACAGAAGAACTTATGTCATACCCTATATCAGAATCATGCTTTCGAGATGGTACAGTTGCATTATTATTAGTAAGTTCTATTTCTATCTCAATATTTTTATTCAATGGTAACCTTTCATTGATGAATATTAGAGATTATCTTTTTATAAGGAAAGCGAAATCATCAAATAAAATCAAAATTTTAGATGTTTTAGGTTTTGAAAGTGACATTACCTTGGTTCAAACACCTGACATAATCAAGGAAATGGACAACCTGAGAGTATCATCTGAGTTAGAGATTGTTGATGAGGAAATAGAAGCGGTTGAAATTGCTCAACAATTGATAAATACTGATTATTCATCTGAACAAAATGTACAAGAACAAGTAACAGATGAGTCACCAAATACAGAGACATTTGTTCCATTAAATATAACAACACAGATTAGGAAAATTTGGACAGACTTAGAAAAAAGAAGACAATGGGTGGTACCTGCTTTGTTGATTGTATCGGGAGTCTTCATTGTCAGTTCTGTATCAATATTTTTTATAAATATACGTAATGAAAATATAGCTTCGGAGACTTTAACAAACTCAATTACTGAAAATACAAATATTTCTGTTGAAAACTTGCCAGAATTGTTAGCTGTAGCAACAAACCCTTTTTATTCTCGATATGATGTCTCTAATGCGAGTGCAAATTTACAAATTATTGAAACTTCACTAATTCAATATCAAACAGACATAATTGATAGAGAAATTCCAAATAGATCAAATGTTGAAGCATCTTTAAATCAGTTATTTAATATTGTAGAAAAATTAGATCAATTATTTACATACAGAATCATGCATTCAGAAATTTTAATATATGAAGACATCCTAAATATAGACGAAGATACAGTAATTGATGATCTTGCAAGCGAATTATCACTAATTGGAGCAAAAAGTAACCTCAATGGTGATACATTGCCAAATATTGAAGAATTTACAGAACATCAACAGTTAGTTATGTCTGCTTTAGTAACTGCTCAAGATTTACATGGACGATTAGTTGCATCTCTAAGAAATAATGAGGTTGAAGTAGCTAATACGCTTATATCTGCAATTGAATTGAACAAGAATTCTGAAATTTCCTTTTTTAATGATTCATTGTTAGATTTTCAGGAAAAGTATGGATCAATTCTAGAAAATATAGAAAAATTACCTTAATTTAGCTCTGCTGCTTCTTTTTCAAAGTCAGTTACATCGGAAAATTCTTTATATACCGAAGCAAACCTTAAATAAGCAACTTCATTGATATCTTTGAGGTGAATAAGTACAGTTTCACCAATTATTTTGCTTTCTATTCTTTTTCCGTGTGATTTTAAATCGAGGTAAATTGTTTCAACAAGATTTTTCAATTGTTTATCACTTAAATCTTGTCCTCCAAAAGCATTCTCTACTCCATTAAAAAGCTTTTCATATTGAAATTCTTCTAAATTACCATTTCTTTTCTTAACAATAAGTTCAATTTCTGATTTTTCGTAAGTTGTAAACCTTGTAGCACAAGCAGAACATTCTCGACGTCTTCTTATTGCGTCTCCATCAACGTTTTTTCTAGAATCAACTACTGCTGTATCTTCTGCATTACAAAATGGGCATACCATATATAGTGTATTATAGAAATAAGAGAATTTTGTAACAAATAAATTAAGGAATAATTAAGATTTGATCTTCAAAAATCTCCGAATTTATTAAATTATTTAATTTTTTAGTCTCCACTAAAAATTCTTCGATATTTTTTTTATCAAATTTCATACCAATACCCCATAGAGAATCTCCTTTAACTACTTTATACGTAAATTCATCATTAAGGCCATTATTTGTTGATGATATTGGTTTAATTAAAGGTGTTGTAATAAAGGAAAATACTAACAAAAATACTAAAACAAAAAATTTTTCTTTCATAATTTTATGTTAAAAATAAGATACGACAGTTTTATTCGAACAAATGTGCTAAAATTTAATTATGGTTTCTGACAAACAAAAAAATATATTAAATTTTATTAACATTTTTGTTGAAAAAAACGGTTATGCACCTTCAGTAAGGGAAATTTGTACGGGTGTTGGTCTAAAATCAACAAGTACAGTTCAATATCATATAGAAAAATTAATTAATTCGGGTTATCTACAAAAAAACTATAAAAAATCTAGAGCTTTGACCGTAAATTCACAAATACCTAAGAATAAAATACCAATTCTTGGTGAAATAGCTGCAGGTTCGTTGCTTATGGCAGAAGAAAACGTAATTGGATCTGTAAATTATCCGCATTCAAAGGAAACAACAGAACTATTTGCATTATCAGTTTCTGGTGATTCCATGATAGATGAAGGAATACACGAAAAGGATTTAGTTATAATTGATAAATCTTTACAAATTAAAAATGGTGATATTGGTGCTTTTTTGATTAATAACACAGAAGGTACAATAAAATTTTTAAGAAATATTGAGGGTAAGAACTACTTAGTTCCTGCAAATAAAAATTATAAGAAAATTCAAGTAAATGAGAATATTCAACCTATAGGTAAAGTTGTATCGCTAATTAGAGATATGTGACAGAACCTTTTAAATAAATTTTTCCGTCTTCAAAACTCATATCAAGCTCACCACCTGGATATAACACAACTGCTTCATCCTGGACTTTATTATTAAATCTAAGAAAAGAATATAAAGCTAACGCACCTGAGCCGCATGCATCAGTTTCTCCCACTCCTCTTTCATTTACTCTTGCGTAAATAAATCGTTCATCAACAACTGAATATATTTCAACATTTACACCATCTTTAAACAAATCACTATTGCGTGCTTTGTCTGAAAATGAATCAAGATCAAATTTATCAACATCATCTACTTCAAGCATTAAATGAGGATTACCAACATTACTTGTTGTACATATTAAAGAATCAATTTCTACTTCTTTACCTAAAGTTGGCATTGGTGCTTCTATTTTTACTGTATCATTTTCTACAACCGCTTCAATGTCCCCAACAGGAGCTCTAACAATTAACTTTGAACTATCCACAAGGTTGTTATCAACAGCAAATTTTGCTGTACAACGTACACCGTTTACACATAATTCTGCTGGCGTTCCATCATTATTGAAATAATGCATCTTGACAGCTGAAGAATTAATTTGTTCAATAAAAATAACACCATCAATTGGAAGAAGAGAATCTCCAACTATAGAAATAATTTCAATCTGAGAGAGATCTCTTTCATACGAACTGCATATAAAATCATTGCCAGTTCCAGACATATATACTTCATTTTTCATCTATGATTCTTTCCAATTCATCTTTAACAATAGATTCATCATTAGTTTCAATAATTTTTATTCTATCTTCTTGTTTAAACCATGTGAGTTGTTTTTTTGCTAACCGATTAGTTTTTAAATTTATGTTTTTTTCTAAATCGCTACTTAAATTCATTCCTATAGCTTGAAGAACTGTTTTAGATGGATTTTGAATATTGTTCATTTCATCAACTAATCCACTATCTAACATATTGGAAGTCCTATCTTGAATTCTCTTCAAATAATCAGGATGATTCCAAAATACCCCAACTATCTTTTCAGGAATATTTATAGGTGGAAAGATATATTTAACATCTTCAAGAATAGAATTTTCAATATTTCTGATCAAACGTCTTTTATTAATTTCAGTTTTAGGTGGATCAATATCATAAAGTTTATGAAATTTTAATAATTGATCAACATTTAGTAACTCTAATTCAGACCTTATTGCCGGATCGGTTGGTCTAAATTCGAAGCTATTAATTAATGATCTAAAATAGAGACCAGTTCCACCAACAACCAAAAAATCTTTAACAAATGATTTCTCAGGTATTTCCATCTCTATTAAATAATTGAGATAATCAACAACTGAAAAATTTTGGTCACAATCGGCTATGTCAATACCGTAATATAAAACCTGTGACCGCATTACTTCAGTAGGTTTATCAGTCAAAATATCAAGACCTTTATATACAGCCATTGAGTCAAGTGAAATGATATCTAAATTTCTTTCAATAGCTATTTTGTGTGCAAGGGCTGACTTACCTGAAGCAGTCATACCAGTTAGAAAGTATAACAAATTTAAAGAGTAGCTTTCAAAAAAAACGGGGTTGCATCATACACTTTAACATCAATTAATTGTCCAATAATATTCTGAGTAGATTCTAAATGAACAATATGACCACCCTCAATACGTCCAGTTAAAACATTGGGATCTTTTTTTGAAGGCTTTTCAACTAACATTTGTTGTGTTGAGCCTACGAATCTTTTATACCTGTTTTGGCTAATTATAATTTGCTCTTCCTTAAGTCTCATGAATCTTGTATCAATCAAATGTTTCTCAACAAATTTATCTGAGTAATCAGATGCTACTGTACCTGGTCGTGGTGAAAATTTAAACATATAAATAAGATCAAATTTTGCATAATCCACAACTTTCATTGTTTCATCGAAATCAGCATCATCTTCGCCAGGAAAACCAACTATAACGTCAGAAGACAATGACACATCAGGAATTATATTTTTAATCATGTCTATTTTTGATAGATATTTTTTTTGATTATATCCTCTATGCATTGAGGAAAGAATTTTGTCACTACCGCTTTGTAGTGGTATATGAATTTGATTTGCAATTTTAGGAAGTTCCGAAACAGCAATCAATGTCTCTTCTTTAAAATCTTTTGGATGTGGTGAGGTAAATCTGATTCGCTGAATACCATCGATTTCATGTATTTTATAAAGTAGCTGTGTAAAGTATGGACTTCTTTTGTTGTCAATCATTAAATCTCTTCCATATGAATTAACATTTTGCCCTAAAAGAGTAATTTCTTTAACGCCTTCATTTGATAGATTTTTGATTTCATTGATGATATCGGAAGGCCGTCTACTAATTTCAACACCTCTAACAGAGGGAACAATGCAAAATGTACAACTATTATTACAACCAATTTGAATAGTAACGAAAGCACTAAATCCAGATTCACGAACAGGTAATATTTCAGTTTCAATGTCTAATGTTTCTTCGACTATTTTAGTAATCGGACCCCAGTCCTCAGATTGGTTTAATAAATTAATAACATCATTTGTATTATGCGTACCAATGACAACATCTACCCATGGAGCTCTATCACGAACTAAATCTTTATCTTTTTGAGCTGCACATCCTCCAACAATTAATCTTCTATCTGAAGATTGTTCTTTCCATTTTTTTAAATGACCAAGTGTTCCGTATAATTTATCATCTGCATTTTCACGAATGGTACAAGTGTTAACAAATAAGATGTCAGCTTGGTCAATATCTTCAGATTTACTCATCCCATCATTATTAAAAATTCCAGCAATTTTTTCAGAATCATGCTCGTTCATCTGACATCCAAAAGTTTTAATATGATATTTAAAACCTGATCTTGATGGTTTAGATATTAATTTGTTTTCTATATGAATAGATGTTTTCACAATACAAATTATAAATTTATATTTAAGAAAACTATGTTATTTTTTGTTTTTAGGCTCTTCTGATGTTTCTTCTTCTACTTCAGCAGTCTCATCACTTTGAATTGATTCTTCTTCATCAGATTCAATCATTCCAACTGCTTTGTATACCGCAGTTTCTAACTGTAACGCAAGATCAGGATTTTCTCGTAGAAAACGCTTGGAATTCTCTTTACCTTGTCCAAGCTGAACCTCATCATATGTAAACCAAGCACCAGCTTTTCTAGCTATGCCATGCTCTACAGCAACATCGAGTAAGCTACCTTCACGAGAAATACCTTGACCAAACATAATATCAAATTCAGCTTCTCTAAAAGGTGGAGCAACTTTATTCTTAACTATTTTTGCTCTTACACGGTTACCTATCTGTTCAGGACCAACTTTTAGTGTTTCAATTCTTCGTACGTCGATTCTTACAGAAGAATAAAACTTAAGTGCTCTTCCACCACTTGTTGTTTCAGGAGATCCCCACATGACACCAATTTTTTCACGAATCTGATTAATGAATATAACAGTTGTTCCTGATTTATTGATTGATCCTGTTAATTTACGCAATGCTTGTGACATCAATCTAGCTTGTAAACCTACATGCGTATCGCCCATTTCTCCTTCAATCTCAGCTTTAGGAACAAGGGCTGCAACTGAATCAATTACAACTAGGTCGACACCACCAGACTGTATCAACATATCGGCAATTTCTAATGCTTGTTCTCCAGTGTCAGGTTGCGATACTAATAATTCGTCAACATCTACTCCCAATGCCCTAGCGTAAACAGGGTCGAGAGCATGCTCAGCATCAATGAATGCTGCAACTCCTCCAGCTTTTTGGGCTTCTGCAGCAACATGTAAAGAAAGTGTTGTTTTACCGGACGCCTCTGGTCCGTATATTTCTATAACTCTACCTTTTGGGACCCCACCTATCCCTAACGCAAGATCTATAGATAATGCACCTGTAGATATTGCAGGTATTTTTTTGATATTATCGGCACCAAGTTTCATTAATGAACCCTCACCGAATTGTTTCTCGATTTGCTCAAAAACTGTATCTAGTTTTTTTGCCCTGTCTTTATCCATTTTTTTCTCCTTTTTAACAATAATAAATATATATTAAAACATCTTTGTATGACAATTTTACTAGAACAAATGTTCTAATACAAGTTTTTAATGAACTTTATCAGCTCCCATTGAGCTTTATTTGCTGATCTCTGCAGTATTTCTTCCCTATTACCGTTCATTTTATGATCTGTTATCACAGTTTTGTCACCATTAGATATACAAATAAAAATTGTACCGACAGAATACTGGCTTGAAGATAATGGTCCAGCTTCACCCAAAATTGTTAAACAAATATCAGTTTTATATTTTTCTAATGAAGAATGGGTTAAATTAACACAAAGTTCTTCCCAATTTTCGAAATCTATATCATTATCGTTTAATAAAATGGATTTAGCTTGATTCCCATAAACGATATCCGAACCAATAAAATATTTACTAATACCTGGATTTTTGACAAGCAATGAAGACAAGAGACCACCAGTAATACTCTCAACAAATGAAACTTTGACATCATTTTTAGCTAATAGCGAACCAAGTGCTTTTTCAACAGATATATTCTCATAGGCAAGAATGTCATCAGAAAATATTTCGTCAATTTTATCTATAAATATATCAAAATCGCTCTTACTCACTGAATTTCTATCAAACCGTAGTTTGATAATTCCTCTACTTGCAAGGTATGCAATATCTAATCCTTCAGGTTTAAATTTATCTATCTCTGCTGCAAGTGAAGATTCTGCTTGATTAAATAACATAACGAATTGGTAGTCAGTATCATTTTTTTCAAAGTTTTCAGTAAGATAAGGTAACAGTTCATCTTCAACGAGAGGAATGAATTCTCTTGGTGGGCCTGGAAAAATAAATATTACCTTATCGTCTTTAGATATTCTGATACCAGGAGCTGTACCTTGTGTATTAATTAATTTTTCACTACCTGTTGGAATGTAAGCTTGTTTGATATTGGTTTCAGGCATAATAAGACCACGACTCTTCCATCTTTCTTTCATCCACTCAACATGGCTTTCGTCTAGTTCTAAATCTAAAGATAATGAATTTGATATCACTTCTTTTGTTATATCATCTTCAGTTGGACCTAATCCCCCAGATGTAACAACTACATCGCAACTCTCAAGAAGATATATGATCGCATCATGTATTTCTTTTTCATTATCAGATATTGTGATTTCTTTATATAGTTTAAAACCTGCATCATACAATCTTTTACCTAAATTCGTCAGGTTGGTGTTTACTGTATCTCCCAGTAATATTTCTGTTCCGACTGATAGAAAGCCAATTTTCATATTTTTAGATTAGCAAGCTTTAATTGCAATATATGTATCATAGTTTTATGAGAAAATCATTAGTTTTACTGTTATTGCTCACCTTTTGTTCATCAGGTTCAGATTCGACAAGCGAAGAGCCAACCCAAAGCGCCGCTGTTTCAAATATTGAAGAGTTAGTTTATGAAGATACAACTGGAACAATGATAAATATAGATTTAACAAATAAAAAAACGTTGGTTGTGTTTTGGGCCGATTACTGAGGAATTTGTAGGGAGGAGTTGCCTCTCTTAGAAGCTAACTTAGCTACTGTTAGCCAAAATTATAATGTAATTGCTCTTGCTCATAGCGACAAAGATTCAACAATGACTTGGATTTCTGAAAATTTAGTTGGTGAATTAGAAATTGGATTTTCTACGCCAGAAATGAGAGACAATCTTAAAATTATTGGTCAACCAATTTCACTAATCATTGATACTGATGGAACCATTCTTTCTCGAGAATATGGCTACGTTCCAAACGATTTATAATTTACAAAAATTTAACTTAATTCCGAAGCAGTTGTCATATTAAATTGTATGATGAGAGTGTAATCAAGCGGAGGAAATTGTGAAAAAAACAATTTTAATTCTACTCTGTCTTTCTCTTGTGTTTGCTGCTTGCGGTACTGCAGAAGAGGAAACAGTAGAGGAACCTGCAGTTGTTGAAGAAACAGAAAGTTTAGATGCACCAGCTACCACTACAGCTCAAGTGCTTGATAAAATTGTTTTCGGTTTCGTCCCAAGTGCAGAACAAGCAGAACTTTTAGACAACATTCAACCAATGATGCAAGTTTTATCTGACGGATTAGGAATTGAAGTTGAGGGTTTTGTTACAAGTGACTATTCGGGATTATTAGTTGCAATGGGATCTGGTCAAGCAGACGTTGGTGCGTTTGCTACATTGGGTTACGTTACAGCTATGAACGCATTCCCTACAAGATTTGAGGCAATTGCTAAATCTGTAAGATACGGTTCAGGATCATACCATGGTACGTTCTGGACAACAGATGCAAGCGTTTGTGAAACAACACCAGTGATTGGTGCTTTCGAAAACATCGATGGAGTTGCAACTTTAGTTGAAGGTTCAGCAACAACACCACCTGATGTAAAGGCACTACAAGTTGGTTGGGGTTTTGGAGACGACGGACTTATACCTGAAGTAAGAGATGGTGTAACAACTAGCCCTGGTCTTGCATGTGAAGCTGACTTATCTGTAATGCTTGGTGAAGAAGTTCTTTTTGTTGAAGAAGGATCTACTTCAGGGTATTTATATCCATCATTACAATTGAAAAAAGCTGGTATCGATTATACCGGTGACATTGTTCAAAGATTTGCTGGTTCACATGATGGAGTTATTTCTGGACTATATAACGGTGACGCAAAATTTGGTGTTACTTATGATGATGCCAGAAGAACTCTAAGAAAAACAAATGCAGATGTTGGTGAAAAGGTAATTGCTTTTGGTATTACAGAAGAAATTCCTAATGATGTTATAGCAGTTAGAACAGATCTACCTGAAGACATCAAGCAACAAATTTATGACATATTAGCTGCATATATCGCTACTGATGAAGGTTTGGCCATAATGGATGAAATTTATGGTTGGACTGATTTAGTACCAGCAGTTAACTCAGAATTCGACGTTGTAAGAGAAGCAGCTGAAGAATTCGGTCTATACGACGATTAAATCTTAATTTTAACCGGGTTGTTCTTCAGCCCGGTTAAAATTTTTATATGATCAAATTCGAAAATGTAAGTGTCACCTATCCAGGTGGCGTAGAAGCCCTAAAAAATCTAGATTTAGAAATAAATGAAGGAGATTTTTTAATTATTGTGGGTTTATCAGGAGCAGGTAAATCAACTCTACTTCGAACAATCAATAATTTAGTTAAACCAAGCAATGGTGTTGTATTTTTAGACAACAAAGATATAACTAATGCAAATAAAAAGCAACTAAAACAAATTAGATCAGAAATTGGTATGATATTTCAAACATTTAATCTAGTGAATAGATCAACAGTGTTAAAAAATGTATTAACAGGTAGATTAAGTAAAGTTTCCACCATTAGGTCGATTTTTGGATTATGGCCAAAAGACCAAAAAAAAATGGCATTTGAAGCATTAAACCAAGTTGAGATTCTTGAAAAAGCTTATGTGAGAGCTTCCAATCTCTCTGGTGGACAGCAACAAAGAGTAGGTATTGCGAGAGCTTTATCTCAAAAACCAAAAGTCATGCTTGCAGATGAGCCTGTTGCCTCGCTTGATCCAATCACATCAAGAGTAGTAATGAGTTATCTTAAGAAAATAAATAAAGAACTTGGAATTACAACAATAGTTAATTTACATTTTCTTGATTTAGCTAAAGAATTTGGTGATAGGTTAATTGGCTTACGCGATGGTGAACTTGTTTATGATGGAAAAGTTGATGACGTTTCAGATGAAGACTTTGAAAATATTTATGGAAGATCAATCAAGCAATCAGATTTAATAGGTAATGATTAATTATCCAAAAAAACCAAGTCCTTCATTATTAGTTTTAATAGGAATACCTGCCGGCATACTATTTTCAATATTTTCATTTCTTCAGATAGGTTTTAATTTTCAAGATTTTAAAAACAACCTATCTAATAGATATCTTGTAACTGATCCTTTATTTGATCCTAAATGGGCCTGGGCTTGGGAGAATTCATCTGATGCATTAGTGGAGACTATTCAAATTGCAATATTGGCAAGTATTATAGGTTGCGCAGTTGCCTTACCATTATCTTTTTATGCATCAAGGGCTACAAATCTGAATAAATATTCTTATTTTGTTTATAAGTCATTTTTAAATCTTGTGAGGACAATACCTGATTTATTCTGGGCTATGATTTTTACAGTTGCAGTTGGCATTGGACCATTTGCTGGTGTACTTGCATTATTAATGTTTTCACTTGCAATAATGGGTAAATTATTATCCGAGACAATTGATAGCATTGATCCTGGGCCTATGGAAGCTGCAAAAGCCACAGGTGCATCGCATAATCAATCTGTCTTTACATCTGCCTTACCACAAGTACTACCCAATTTTACTGCTTATTTTTTATACATATTTGAATTATGCATCAGAGCAAGTGTGATTCTTGGATTAGTCGGTGCGGGTGGAGTTGGAAGAATAATTGAAACACAAAGAATTTTTCTTAGATTTGATAGAATCTCTCCAATAATTGTTCTAATTCTTGTAGTTGTCATATTGATAGAACAATTTAGTGTTTGGTTAAGAAGAAAAATATTATGAACATTCCAAAGCAACCATTGAACCAAAGAATATTTAAGTATTCATTAACTAGTTTGATTGTTATTTCTGCAATCTGGTCAGCATCAGGTTTAGAAATAACTCTTGATAGAATACTTAATGCTCCAGCACAAATTGCCACTTTGGTTGGTGCAATGTTTCCTTTAGATTTAAGTTCAGAAGCATTTGATAGAATTATTCCAAAAGTATTTGAGTCTTTGTTTATCGCATGGGCAGGAACAGTAATTGGAGCAATATTTAGTTTTCCTATTTCGTTTTTAGCAGCAAATAATATAACAATTGGATCTGTTAACAGAGTAATTAAACAAATTCTTAACGGTATAAGAGCATTTCCAGAATTGATTTTAGCTTTTGTTTTCTTGCCAATAACAGGACTTGGTCCATTAACAGGAACACTAGCTGTAGGTATTCATTCAATAGGAACTTTAGGGAAGCTATCTTCAGAAGTTATAGAGGGCATTGATGAAGGACCTCTTGAGTCTATTAAAGCGTCAGGTGGATCAAAAATTAACGAACTTACTTTTGGGGTTATTCCACAAGTTATGCCAACTATTACATCTTATTGGCTTTATCGCTTTGAAATTAATTTAAGAGCATCAGCAGTTCTTGGCGTTGTAGGTGCTGGTGGTGTTGGTCAAGAATTGATAAATCAGCTTAGATTCAGGGACTTTCCAAGAGCAGGTACAGTATTAATCTGTACTATTGTTTTGGTATTAACTGCAGATACAATATCAGCAGCAATTAGAAATCGTATTATTAAAGGAAAGACTGTTAAAAGTTAATTATTCTTCGTACCAGTTATCGTCGTCTTCACTGTCACTTACTTCTTCAACAATTGCCTTGTCAGGTTCAATTAAATCTTCGGAAACATCATCTTCAATAGAACTAAGTGAATCTGTTTCAAACTCTTCTACGGTGATTAAAACCTCTCTAGCTTTTGAACCCTCTGATGGTCCAACAATTCCTTGTGATTCAAGAATATCCATCAATCGTCCTGCTCTAGCAAAACCAACTCTTAACTTCCTTTGTAACATTGATGTAGAACCTAATTGTGATCTCACAACAAGTTCTGTAGCTGTTTTAATGAGATCTTCATCCTCTCCAAGGTCTTCATTATTTTGAACAGCTGTAGACTTTTGTTCTTCAATGACAGCAGGATTATATTCAGCTTCTTTTTGTGATTTAACCCATGATACAACATCTTTTATCTCACCTTCTGTAACCCATGCACCCTGAATTCGTTCAAGCCTAGGATTTGAGGCAGTAACAATTAACATGTCACCTAATCCAATTAATTTTTCAGCACCTGATTGGTCCAAAATAACTCGTGAATCTGTTGTTGAAGCAACTGAGAAAGCAAGACGAGAAGGAATATTTGCTTTCATAACGCCAGTGATAACATCTACGGATGGTCTTTGTGTTGCAACAACTAAATGAATACCGATTGCTCTAGCCATCTGTGCAAGCCTAACGATAGCAGATTCTACTTCCCTACCAGCAACCATCATTAAGTCATTCAACTCATCAATACAAACAACAATAAAAGGAAATCTATCAAATTTGTCAGTATCAAGTAAACCTGCATCATACTTTTCGTGGTAACCGTTTATATCTCTGACTTGACCGTCAGCTAAAAGATCATATCTTCTGTCCATTTCAGAAACTGCCCATGAAAGTGCATCGACAGCTTTTTTGGGGTTAGTTATGACTTTAGTTAAAAGGTGTGGAACATTATTGTATTGACCAAGTTCAACACGTTTTGGATCGACCATTACCATTTTTACTTCGTCAGGGTTAGTTCTCATTAACAACGAAGTAACAATTGAATTTATACATGAAGATTTTCCTGCACCTGTTTGACCAGCTATAAGTACATGAGGAAGTTCTGAGAGATTCATAAGCCTTGGCGAACCTGATATATCTAACCCAAGACCAACATTTAATGGGTGGTCAAGTTTTTGAGCGTCTGAAGAAGAAAGGACATCTCCAAGAGAAACTAATTTTCTCTGTCTATTAGGTATTTCAATACCAATAGCACTTCTTCCTGGAATAGGTGCTAAAAGACGGACGTCTGGAGTAGCTAAAGCATAAGCAATATCATGTGAAAGTGAAGTAACTTTTGAAACTTTAACACCTGGAGAAAGCTCAATCTCATAACGAGTAACTGTAGGGCCTGGAACAATTTTTGTTAACTCAGCTTCAACACCATGCTCTTTTAATAAATTTTGTAGATCTGTTGCAGTTTGTTGAAGAAGCTTTTTAGAAGTAGAAACATCAGTTCCACTTTTAAGAAGTTTTAATGGTGGAAGAACGTAATTTGCCGATTTTTTCTTATTTGGTTTAGCTTTTGACTTTACTGCTTTAGGCTTCTCAGTAACTTCAGACTTAACAGATTTTTTACTTTTTTCTTTTTTTAATGTAACAACATTAGTTTTTAAATCTTCTTTAGGTTCATCATTTTCATTATTAATTAAATCAAAGTTAATTTTGGAAGCTTCTCTTCTAGCTTTGTAGAAGGCAAAAATAAATCTATATGAGTATACAAATATAGCTTGAACTCCACCAATAAGATCTTTTAGCTCAATATCGGTCATGTAAAGAACAGATATGATCAATCCAAATAATAAAACAACATGTGTCATTTCTGCTGCAAGCAGATTATTTAAGGGGTAAACAATAAATGCAGAAATAAATCCACCAGATTTTTGTAAAGCAGATGTACCGACGCTAATTGATAATGGTTCAGCATGGATATAAAAATGAAACAAAGCTGATGTAAAAATTTGAACCCACAGCGTACCAACAAATACTTTTTGAGTATTAATAAAATCTTTATCTCTAATTAAGATTGCAGATCCGTAGATAAGTAGTAGTGGAAACAAATAAACGCCATAACCAAAGGACCATGTAATTAAATTATTTACAAACTCTCCTATTGGTCCTGCTTTACCAAAAGAAGATAAAGCTATAAGAATCGCTAGTGAAAGCATAAAGATAGATACAGTTTGATATGACTTGAAAAAAAGAGATGAAAGAGATTTTGTACCTTTAACTAAGCTTTTTAAAGAACTTGGTACTTTTATTAAATTTTTCGGTTTAGACACCCGCTTACGCCCACTAACCCTTTCGCGAGTGGATGTCTTAACAGCCACGCCTAATTATACCATAAAATAATAGAAAAAAGCCTATTTTTCCTTTATTTTTGAGTAAAAACCCCTAATTTTATTGGCTAATTCTGTAGAAATATCAGTAATTGGTAGCAAGGGCTCCCCTACATCCTCCCAACTTTCTGATAATATTTTTTTAATTGGACCTGGACTTGGTTCTTCAAAAAGTGCTTTAAAAAGTTCGCCTAAATCATTATTTATTGCCTCAGCTTTTTTAATATCATTATTTTGAACCAACTCCATCATCTCATATATTTCATTTCCAACAACATGAGAAGCTACTGAAACAACACCTTTGCCACCATTTTTTATGAAATCAAGAGTTTCATTGTCATTACCTGAATAAATGTCAACTTTATCATGTAGGGCTTCTAATTCTTTTTTAGAAAAATCAGAATTTCCTACTGCATCCTTAATTGAATGTATACCAATATCATCAGCAAGTGATACTAATGTTTCTAATTCAATCAAGGTGCTTGTCCGACCTGGGATGTTGTATGCCATAATTGGAAGATCTGTAACTTTTGATACCTCTTCAAAATGTTTGAGAATTCCGAGTTGTGACGGTTTCGAATAATAAGGAGTAACAATCATTATTCCATGAACACCAACTGAATCTGCCATTTTTGTAATTTCTATAGTTTCAGAAGTTGAGTACGTTCCAGTTCCTGCAACTATGCTTGCTTTATCCCCGACAGAATCTAGTGCAGTTGTATAAATAATTTCTCTATCTTTTATTGTAAGATTAGGTGATTCTCCCGTAGTTCCTGTAAGAACAAGTCCATCTGATTTGTCATGAACTAATTTTCTACAGAGTCTCCAAAATGTATCTGTATTGATTACACCATTGCTATCAAAAGGAGTGATTGAAGCAGTTAATAATTTTCCAAAATCAGTCATTATATGTCCATCGATTTATTTAATAAATTTTCAAGTCCGTGAATATATGAATTTTGTTGTTCCATTTCTTGCAATACTAATTGAACGCCCGACAAATATGCTTTCCGATCAAATACTTTATGTTCAAGAATAAATTCTTCATGACTATCTGTAAATACGACTTCCTGCTCAGCTAGGTATTCATCTGATCTTAATGAATATATGTTTAAAGAATTTTCATTTGATACAGCATAGTAATCACCACTTATTTCTGACGGTTCAACATTCTCAAGTGAACTGGCTAAGTCTTTTGAAGTTCCTGATGGAGCGTCTTCTTTTCCTTTATGATGTTTTTCTACAATATGAACACTTGGAAAAATAGATGTCAGTTTTTGTGAATAAAGTTTTTGAATTGCAGCTCCAATAGAAAAGTTAGGAATGACTGATACAGCTTTATTAGCATTCTTTAACAGCTCTAACGAGTCGCTATTTACCCCAGACGAGCCAATTATTAATTTAGACTTATTATTAATTAGTTTTGGAATGTTTTTATTGACTTCAGAAGATGGTGAAAACTCAAACATATAGTCGCAAATAATATCATCACTTATAGACAATGAATTAAATCTAGTACCAGAATTATTTGGATCTATGATGCCAATAACTTCATAACCTTGAAGTCCATCTATGTATTCTGAAACCATAGTTCCCATGTTTCCATTGCCACCAACGACAACTACGGTTTTGTTTGTAATTTCATTCAACTTATTTTTCACCTTATACTTATATAGTCAGTCTTTAATGATAATGATAAAAAATGGAATTTAAGAAAAAAACTTTAGAAACTCAGATAATAGAAATTTTTCAAAAAATTAGCCCAGCTATAACTCGGCTTATTCAAAGCACAATGAATAATGACAAAATAGTATTAAATCTTGGTAAAACAAAAAGTAAAAATAAAAATGAAATAAATATAAATCCATCCATATTAGTTAACTCTGTTTCAGATTCTGACTTAGAATTTAAAGAAGTCGTCATAGGAACAGTCATCCATGAAGCCATACACTCTATGGAAGATTATAAATTTAATATAGATAAAGACTTATCAAAATTTCAAGATGAGACTGATGGGTTAAGTGATATTGATGAAGTTCTTGAGGTGCTTTCCGGACCATTTGGGAAATACATCTTTGAAATATTAGTTCATTCTTTTGAAGAATATAAATTTGTAAAAGATTTCAAAGGCCTAAGCTCAATCCTTGAGGATATTTATGAGGAATCCAGTATCAATATCAAAAATCTAAAACCTTTCAATAAATTTTTAATTTTAATGTTTCATAGTATTGCTGGTTATGTAGAAATCGACCTTCAATCTTATCCAAAAAATATAAAAGAATCAGTTAGAGAAACTTTGGCTATTTTAAATAATTTTTCTTATGACAGAGACCTTGTAGAGGACACCATTGAAATTACGATCCAAATTGCTGATATTTGCAGAAGGTACAATCTTTTACCTGATGTTGATAGTCAAACATTAGGTGAAAGAAGAGAGTCTATAGAAAAATTTGAAGATTCAGTCATAGACGATCTAAATAAAGTTTTAATCCCATCAAGTACGAATATAACTACAGGCAATACACTCGAAAAGTTTCTTGGAAAAAAAGGTAAAGAATCAGATGATGAAAACCTAAATTTTATGGATGATCATGTTTCTAAAATCGGTACATCGACAACTGTATACCTTCCAAATGGAAAAGTTTCAAAGCTTGTAAGTACTAATTTACCAAGAACATTTAATAGCCTTTATAAAAATGGTTTGGCAACTTACAATTCACTTTTAGAGGAATGGGACCTTCCTGTATTTAAAGTTACTAATAAAATAAAGCCTTACTTTATTCATAACAAAAAAAGGCTTCGTATAAGTGGTTATGATCAGGGGGATTTATCACCACATGTTCCACTTATGCTTGGTTCAGGAAGATACGAAAGAATGTTTGAGCAAAAACAAAGACTATCAAATAAGTCTTATGCTGTTTCATTATTAATTGATGGAAGTGGTTCAATGCTTGAAAAAGATAAAGGAGAGTTTTATCCATGGTCATTATCAGCTGCACTAATTGGAGCAAGTTATCTAGCTCAAATATGTCATGAATTAGATATAGATTTTGAAGTTGCAATCTTTAATAGAAGTTTTGCTGCTGATGAATTAGAAAATGAAGAGCTTTATATAAAAAGAAAGATGGCAGTATCATCAATGTTAAATACAAATTACGGTTCAAATGCTGAGTACTATTTCAATACTACAAACCATTACTTTATCAAAAGGTTTGATGATTCTTGGAAGGCAAATTACGAAAAATTTATTGGACTAATCGAGTTTTCAAGGAATTTAAGAGAGTCCTTGGATAAATTAGATATCAAAGATGAATATCCTCCAGCAAGTATGTTTGAGAGAGGAACAAATGTTGACGAAAGAAACATTATGTTTTCAACTAAACGACTATTGGAAAAAGGATCGAAAACAAAATTGCTAGCTGTACTTTCAGATGGTATGACACGTGGCTCATTAAACGATTTGAAAAGTTCAATCAACTATGCAACAAAAGTTGGTATTGATGTCATTGGTATCGGAATAGGTGAAAGAGGAACATGGAAAGAATATATAAACAAAACACAGATAAATCAACCTGAAGAACTAATACATTCAATAGTAAACATCACAAAGGATATACTTATAAAGAATATTGAGGAATCTACAGGAGTAGCATAATGGCAGATCAAAATTTTAAAAATCCCAATGGAAAGGGAAATGTAACTCTTAAAGAGTGTAAACTAACAAAATCAACAAACGATTACGACTCAAGGTCGGAGCGGATTCCAGATGTTGATAAAAATTATGTAGATTTTGGAATTCAATTTAAATTAGCACAAATCATTGAAAGTAAAGAAAAGACATTCGACAATGAAATACCAATTCATATTGCGCTAAAAGGACACATGGGCACAGGTAAAGATCATGATATTGAACAACTTGCTGCAAAGCTAAAATATCCATACTATCGAATTCCACTTTCTGGTGAAGTTAGAGATGTTACATTACTTGGATCAGTTCAGCTATATGGTGATGGTGTGGGTGGAACTGATAGCAAATGGCAAGATGGTGAATTAACAAGAGCTTTGAGAGGTCCATCTATTATTAATTTATCAGAACTTAATGCTGCTGGACCTGAAGTACTTTTTGCTTTGCACTCTTTGCTTGATAGGCATAAAAAATTAGAGTTACCAAACGGTGAAGTGATTGAATTAAGGAATGATTCCTACATTTTTGGAACAATGAACCCAACTAGCCTTAGAGATTATGCAGGTACACAAACATTAAATAAAGCATTTGCTGATAGATGGGTTATTTGGGATAAGCCATTTCCTAATAAAGAACAACTTGAATCAATTTTTAAAAAACGATATCCAAAATTACAAAAAGAATTTACAGATTTAATTATCAAATTAGCTATCGAAATCAATAACTCATTTTTATCAGATGATATAAGCGTAAACATTGAGACACCTATGAGTTTAAGAACGGTAGTTGAAAGGATTCCAGTTGGTTTAGATCTATACAAAAACTCATCTGATCCTCTTTTTGAGACCTGGAACAACATGGTACTTCCTCATGTTAACCCAGAGGACTTAGACCATTATTCTACGTTATGGAATACTGTTGTGAGAAATGGCCCTAATCTCAAACCTGTTCTGTAATCAATTTCACTAAAGGAATATCTCTATCAGTTTTTGAACGATATAAATTAAAAGTCGGATATACAGCAGTTAACAAACTCCAATATTTTTCTTTATCATCAGTTTTAACAACGGAAGGTTTTACGTTTTGGTATTCTTTATTAACAAATACTCTCACATTTTGATTATCTATGTTATAAAACCAATCAGGAGTTTTATCACGACCACCATATGATGCAGCAACTAAATACCCGTCATCGATCTGAACATAAGTCAAAGGAGTTTTTCTAATTTTATTTGATTTTCGTCCAATAGTTTCAAGAAGTAATATATTGTCCCCTATTAATATCTTGCCAGCTTTTGTTTGATTAAACTTTATCAGCTTTGTGTGCAAAAATGTGATAAATCTGACGAGCCACGTAGGCCAATAAGAAAATGTTTTGCCTAATATTTTCCAGATAAATTACTCCGGAGAGTCTTGATTCTTATTTTTAAAACCATCGATTTTGTTTTGAAAATCTTTTATTTTTTGATCAATATCTGACATTTCTAAATTTGTAACTTCTTCTTTTAGTTTGTCGATTTGCTCTTTAACAAACTTATTTTCATTGAAAACATCATAAAAAACTTTTAACAAAACTGTTGAAATTAATAACTTTAAGATTTTCTTCATATATAGATAATAAGAAGATTTAAGTTATAAATAAAGCATTTTATTTAATGTTCTTATTGGGAAAAGTGATTTTCACAATTATTATTGTATTGTGAAAGATTTATTAAGTAGTTTAGTTGCAGAGCAACAACTTCTAGACCAGTATCTCCAAAGTATTCCCGTAAGAAACTGGAACACTAAAACTACATTTAAAAATTGGAATATAACAAACCATGTAAGCTACCTTGCAGGATTAGAAGATTTAGCATTTAATGCAATGAAGGGCAAAGGCACTGATTTTAATAGATTTAGAGGTCCAAGTGGATTAGGAAAATTTGAAAAAGAATGCATTAAAAAAGGCAACGACATGCGACCACAAGACGTTATTGAGTGGTGGAGATTATCGAGAGCAAAAGTTGTTGAAAATTTAGCTAAAGGTTCAGCTGGTAAAAAAATTAAATGGTGGAATAAAGAAATAGACTATCAAACATTTGCATCTTCAAAGCTTGCCGAAACATGGGCTCATGGATTAGATATTTATGACAGTATGAAAAAAGACTACGAAGACACTGTGAGAATTGAGCACGTAGCTTTATTTGGATGGCTAAATGCTGAATTTACAAGTAAACAAAATAAACTTAAACATAAGGATTTAAGAATTGAATTAATAGGTCCAGAATATAGAGCCTGGCAATTTGGAAATGAGAAATCTGAAAATAGCATAAAAGGAAATGCAAGCGATTGGTGTAGAATCGTAACCGGAAGAACGGGTAAGGGATTTAAGCCTACGTTAACTACCGAAGGTGACTATGCTAAAAAATTTATCAAACTGCAACACGCCAAAATATAGAATATGATAATTCTTGGTGTTATACACCTTAAAGGTTTACCTGGCTCACCGTCTAATAAATTAAATCTTGAAGAAATTACAGAACTAGCACAAAATGACATTGACAACCTTTCAAAAGCTGGCGTTAATGGAATTATTGTTGAAAATTTTGGTGATGTACCGTTCGTTAAAAATGATGTTTCAAAGCGAACTGTAGCAAGTTTAACTTCGGTAATACAAAATCTAAATATTGATTCAAAATTAAAAATAGGTGTAAATGTTTTAAGAAATGATGGAATTGCTGCATTGTCTATTGCTGAAGCAACAAATGCAGATTTTGTAAGAATAAATGTCTTGAATAATGTAATGATGTTTACAGATCAGGGAATAATTGAGGGTGAAGCAAATAAAATCGCAGAATTCAATAAAAGTTTAAATAAAGATATAGAAATTTTTGCCGATGTCTTCGTTAAGCATGCTGTTCCGCCAGAAGGATCAAAAATAGAAAACCATACTGAGGAATTAATCAACCGCGCAGGAGCAGATGTTGTAATAGTTACTGGTGATGGGACAGGTCATGAAATAAATATTGATGATTTGAACAAAGTAAGAAATATAGTTCCATCTGGTAAGTTAGCAATTGGATCTGGCGTAAATGAAACAAATATAGATAAATATGAAGATATTGCAGATATATTGATCATTGGAACAAGTTTTAAGTTAGACAACAACGTAGAAAATCCTGTTGATTTTGAGAGAACAAAGAAAATAATCGACCAAATAAATTAATTTCTAATAAAACTCTAAAATATCTCATTGGTTACTATCATTTCTATTTGAATGGAAGTCATACTCAATCCAGCAATTATTTTATTTTTGACAGGAATTGCAATTGGACAAATATTTAAGGACACACTTCCTCAATTTCTTTCTAAATACCTGGGATATTATTTATTAGTTTCGCTCGGACTAAAGGGTGGAATAAGCTTAAGAGAAAATGGATTTACCTCAGAAGTAACGAATGTTCTATCGCTTGGTGTATTTTTTGCGTTAATAATACCCCTAATCGCATATTTTTATTTAAAAAATATTTTAGAAATCGATGATGCTGCAGCCCTTTCAGGTACTTATGGATCAGTAAGTGCAATAACATTTGTTACCGCATTAACATACCTTACTTCAAGTTCACAAGAATTTGATAATTATATGTCCGCAGTACTTGTTGTGATGGAGTTTCCAGCAATATTTATGGCACTCTATTTAGTGACAAAAAATAAAAATAAGAAACAAAATAATTTTGAAACAATAAAAAAAGCTTTCTTGGAAGTACCAAACATATTGTTAATAACATCACTTTTTGTTGGAATAATTTTTCAAAATCAATTAATTGGTAATATTGACTTTTTTATCGTTACCATTTTTGATTATGTTCTTTATCTATTTTTATTTGTAATGGGCACACGAGTAGCAAGAAGGTTATCAGAAATAAGAGAAAAAGGTTTGAATTTAATTTTGTTTGCTTTGGTTACTCCCCTAATAGGATCTATTCTTGCATTAATTGCATCAAATTTGTTCACACTAACGGTTGGAAATGCAACGTTGCTAATGGTTTTAACAGCAAGTGCAAGTTACATAGCAGTTCCTGCTGTAGTAAAAGATGCAATTCCAAATGCAAATCCCGCAATATATCTTGGATTGAGTTTAGGTGTTACTTTTCCATTTAATATCATTATCGGTATTCCTCTGTATAACGAATTAGCAAAATATTTTATAGGTTAATTAAACTTAAAAATATAAAATGTACGTTCGTAAATATAAAGTAAATAGAGAAATTGTTCACTATGTAAAGTTTGAAAAAGATACATTATTGCTTGAATCACTTACTGAGTATGCAATCAAAAATAAAATAAAAACAGCTGAAATATCATTTATTGGAGCTGTTCAGAATTTAAATGTACTTTATTTCAATCAAGAATCAAAAGAATACGAAGAACACTTTTTTAAAGGTGGCTTTGAAGTTTTAAGTGGCCTTGGGAATATAACTTTATTTGATGACAAACCACTAGTTCATATACACATATCTGTATCTGACAAAGATGGAAAAGCTTTTGGTGGACATCTCACAGAGGGATCTAAAACTTGGTTGATTGAAGCAATAATAAGAGAGCCAACCTTTATTAAAAGATTATTTATCAGAAGATCATATGATAAAGAATTAAATTTAAATGTATGGAGTGATTAAGATAACGAGTTTCCGTTAATACTAAATCCTCCATCTATCGTTAAAATTTCTCCAGTAATCCAGCTTGCGTCATCAGAACATAGGAAATAAACTGCTTCAGCAATATCTTCCGGCTCTCCTAGTTTTTGTAACAAATGTAAATTTTTTGAATATTCTTCGTTTTCCCATAAAAGTTGAGATAGCTTAGTTCGTACAATTGCTGGAGCTACTCCATTAACCCTTATATCTGGAGCAAGTTCATAAGCAAGTTGTTTTGTCATATAAATTAATGCAGCTTTCGAAATATTATATGCTCCCATTAAATCAGAAGGAAAATAACCTGCCACTGAACAGATGTTTAAAATTGCGGTGCTTAACTCATTTTTATATGCTGCCCTAGCCCAAAGTAGTGGACCTTTTTGGTTAACTGCCCACGTTTTTTCGAGTGCTCCCATATCAACATCCATAAGATTTCCACCAGCTGGATTAGTACCAGCATTATTGACCAATATGTCTAATGATCCAAATTGTTCATTAATTTCTTTACATGTTTGGTCAGCTGCTGCCTCATCATCAGCTTTAGCCATAACCGTATGGAAGTTTTCATTGTTAACAGTTTGTTTTAATTCTTCAAGAGTGTCAGGTTTTCGTCCGGTTACGATAACATTTGAATCGCCATCATCTAAATATTTTTGAGCTATAGATAAACCTATTCCTCTTGTTCCACCTGTTATAAGTACTGTTTTCATAGACTTAATTATACCCATAAAACAGATACCAGTTACAGTAATTGAGTTATGAAAAATTTTGAAAAATATTCATATTTATTATCCAAAAATAAAGATTTTCAAAAACTTTTTTATGCAAAATTCATCACATACATGGGAGATTGGTTTTTAACAGTACCTTTACTAAGTATTATCTATGAAATTACAAATAGTCCTCTTATTACATCTATCGTTTTAGTTGTACAAAGTGCTCCCTATGTCATACTAGGTAGCTTTGGTGGATTCTTAGCTGATAAATTTGATCGTAAAGTCGTTATATCTATATCTGAGTTTTTATCTGGATGTGCAGTATTACTAATAATGTATTCTGTATCAACTGAAAATGTAGTATTTATTCTTTTATCGTTTTCACTTCTTGGTGTTGTTAACTGTGCATATATGCCAGCTTCTGATGCAGCCTTACCAAATGTAGTTAGCAGAGATAATTTACCAGAAGCTAATGTATTAAATTTCTCTACATGGGGAATAGCTGCTGGTCTAGGTGCAGGTTTAGGTGGATTTTTATCAGAGTTTCTATCACGAAACCAATTATTTACTATTAATTTTCTATCATTTATGTTTTCAGCTTTTTTAGTTTTTTTAATTAAAACAAACTTAAGTGAAAATATATTATCTACGTCTGAAAATGAGAAAGTTAAATTTAAAGATGGACTTAATTTTGTTTTATCTGATAAAAAAATATTTTATTTAACAATTACAAAAGGTATGTTTGGTATTTCAGCAGCTGGATTACTCTCTTTATTTACAATTCTTTCTTTAGAAGTTTATGATACTGGTGATTTAGGCGCTGGACTTATGTGGAGTGCGAGAGGTATTGGTGCATTTATAGGTCCAGTATTGTTTAGATATTTTTTTGGCAAAACTGATCAAAAACTTTTATCTACAATAGGTCCTTCCATTATGATTTGGGGAATGTTTTATTTTCTTATACCTTTCTCTCCTACTTTGTATGTAACGACAATTCTTCTTGTGTTGGGACATTGTGGTGGAGGAGCTCAATGGGCATTTTCATCTTATGGAATTCAAATATTAACACCAGATAATATACGCGGAAGAATTGCAGGATTGGATTATTCTTTTTATTTTTTAATGTTTACTATCTCGAATCTAATTATTGGTTATTTAGCAACAAAATACGATGTGATGACTTTATTCACAGTATTTCCAGCTTTAGGTTTTAGTGTTGGTTTCTTTTGGTTCTTAAGAACTAGATCTTTTTGGAAATCAATTAAAACTTAACTTACTTCGGGAATATCTAATAATTTTGTTGTATATGCCGCTGACTTTCTGTCAGCTCTCATCTTCCAATTTTTTTGAATGCCCTGTGCTCCCATAAAAATAGTTCCATTTCCAAACCTGTCATTTAGATGATCTAACGATCCCATGAGGATATCTGACTGTTCATAATTCTCCCTCTCGTGAAAGCTGAATTGTTCATTCCTTGCATCAGAAATATTTAATAAAATAACTCCTATTTTTTGATACTCATAGTTTGGGAGAAATAATTTATTCGTTAATCTTTTTGCTTCTTTGATTATCTTTGAAGTGTTACTGGTTGGAATTGTAAAAAATGAACTCATTCCATTGCTGTATTTTTTATCAATATCTATAAATGGGCTAGTTCTCAAAAATACATGGATTCCTCCAGCTCTTGAGTTCTGGGATCGTAATTTTTCACATGCTCTTGCAACATAGGTTGAAACAGCTTCTTCAAGTTCATATACTTTTGTAACTTTTTTTCCAAAAGATTTTGATGAGATTATATTTTTTTTATTTTTAACTTCTTCAATTTGCATGCACGATATGCCATTAAGTTCGTGATATATCCTCTCTCCGACAATGCTGAGTGTTTTTCGTATCTGTCTTGGATCTCCTGTTGAAAGCTCGTACGCGGAGTTGATCCCGATAGTTCTAAGCCTCCTACCCCATCTTGTTGATATCCCCCATATGTCTTCAAGTTCTAAACTTTTTAGGATTCTGATTCTTTCTGACTCCTCTCGTATATCAAAGACATTTGATTCTTCATATTTTTTAGCTTGTCTATTTGCAGCTTTTGCTAATGTTTTGGATGGCCCAATACCTATTGAGATTGGTATTCCTGTCCATTGTTTTATTTGTCTTCGTATCTCATCTGCTGTCTCTTTTAAATCACAATAATAAAATTTACTTATATCTAAAAAAGCTTCATCTATTGAGTAAATCTCGATATCCCCAACTATTGAACGAAGAGATGTCATCACTCTTGCTGACATATCACCATAGAATGTGTAGTTTGATGAGAATACATGAACATTGTTTCTCTTTATTAATTGTTCATATTTGAATAGCGGAGCTCCCATTGGAATACCTAGTGCTTTTGCTTCATTTGATCGTGCAACAATGCACCCATCATTATTGGAAAGAACAACGATTGGCTCTCCTTCAAGTTTTGGATTAAATACTCGTTCACACGATGCATAAAAGTTATTACAGTCGACCAAAGCAAAAATTTTATTGTTCATTTCTTTATTTATTCCTTTGAATACTGTACACTATTCTAAGATAAAAGAAAGACATTTTTATGACAAAAGGCGGAGCAAGAAAAGGTGCTGGTAGACCAAAAGGGCAGGGAAAATATGGAGAGTCAACCAAAGCTATAAGAGTCCCTGAAAGCAAAGTTAAATACATTTCAGAGATAGTAAGTAAAGGTCTTTATGAGATCCCATTGTATACAGAGAGGGTTGCAGCAGGTTTTCCATCCCCTGCTGATGATTATTTAGAAGATAAGATTGATCTTAATCAATACCTAGTAAAGCATCCCGCATCAACCTTTTTGGTTCGTGCCTCCGGAAATTCAATGATAAATGCAGGAATATTCCCAAATGATATTTTGGTAGTTGATAAAAGTATCAAAGCAGAAAATGGAAATGTAGTAATTGCAATAATTGATGGTGAACTTACCGTAAAAAGATACCTAAAAAAAAGGTCGTCCATCGTTTTGCAGCCAGAAAATGAAGACTACGAACCAATTGAGTTAAATGGAAAAAGTGAAGCCCAGATATGGGGTGTGGTCACTAGTGTAATACATGATCTCTAATCAAGAATCATGATTAAACTTATAAATTCCTTTTGCCATGAGAGAGGTTTCTTGCCCGGCTAGTTTCAAATAAATCTCTTTCTTGATATCTGAGAATAATTCAGAATTTACACTGTAAGCTGCATCAACAATTACAGAAGCTTCTTTGTACTTTTGAGAGTTTACCAAAGATTCTAAAAACTTAAGTAAATTGTCATCGTTACCAGCCATATCTATGTATGTTCTTCCAATATCCTCAAGTTTTGGAGGTTTGAGCTCAGATGGTGTACCAGAATACCAACCACCGTATTGCCTCCAGACAGAATTGATTAAAAATGAAAAATCATCATATGCAGATACAAGATAAGGTTTATAATATTCTTCTGGTAAATCCAATTCTGAATGTATCTCACGTAATGAATAACCTTTGTTCATTAAATTAAGAACATTTTCTTCAATCCACAATAAACAATTACTTGTATCTAAGAGCATTTCTTTTATTGTTTTTTTTCCTTTGATTAAAGGACCATGCCCAGGGAATAAATATTCTGGATTATATTTAGACATTTTTTTTAATACTTCACCCCAAAACCCAACATAACGTTGTGCTTTAGAAGGATTGCCAGCATTTGGTAGGGACCATATAAAGAAATCACCAGTAAATAGAGCATTATCTTTGTTGGAATAAATATACGTTGCATCGTCAGTTTCTCCCTTGCCGTGAGTTAGTGTAAGGATTGATTCGTTAAATTCGAGCTCATACTCGTCGCTGTAAGTAATATCTGGGTAGGTAAAGTCATTGGGAAATACTGGAGATGGAAGTCCAAACTGTCTTTGATTAATAATTCCGTTATACCCTATTGTTTTTTTATATCTATCAAACCTTTTAGTTACATTTTCATGTGCGATTACTTTCGTTGTGCCCTCAAATGCATCTGAAATATATTCAGTACCTGTAACATGATCAACATGACCGTGTGTATAAATTACATACTCAATATTGGATATACCCCATTCTTTTAACTTTTCAACAACTTGTAAAGATGACACACCCATTCCAGTATCTATTAATAATCCTGTTGTATCATTTTTGAAAACAGCTATATTTCCAAAGTTTTTAATAAATGCAAGATTGTTTGATACCTCGTACAATTCAACATTAAATCCTTGCTCGATGCTTACTTGGTTATCTAAAGTGGATTTTTTTAGATATTCCTTTGAAAGCTCTATAGGATTATATTGGTTATCTGTATTCACAGACAGTTGTCCTTCTTTGGTTATCTAATATATCTATTTCTTCAGCTGTGTTGACAAGCAATCTCCAAAAAACAGTCCCTTTATCAGTTGTTCTGATTGTCTTTAAAGAACTATTTATATTTTCTTTATTTGTTACTAACAACTCATATCTATCTGACTCTATTTCTAAATTATTTATTTTGAAAGCAACATTTGTATTATTGTTATGAACGTGAACAACCCAATATCTTTCGTCTTCAGGAACTGGCATTGAAACATATAAGTCTCCATTTGATAAATCATATCTGCACATGGTGTAAATAAAATCATAATTTGGCATTCTCGCAGCTGATCTCCTAGAGATACAAACTTGATCTAAATTGCCGACAATTCCATCATAAGTATCTTCACAACCTTCAAAAGGATTAGCTATAGCGTCTGCAATATTTCTATCTAATTGATTCATAACTATATACGGACCGAAAAAAATTAAAAGAAGATGAGTTGCAATCGCAATTATTGATATTTTCAAAAGAGAATTATTCATTTACAACTCTCTTTCAATATTTTGGCAACAGGTATTGTGCCTGGATCGTCATAATATTGTAAATCTGGTCCATATATCCTTAATATCAGATTGAAATCATTTCCAAAATGACTTAAAGTTCCATCATGATTTACTAAATTATTTCCTATTTTGATTTCATAGGTTTCACCAATATTTCTAATGATTTCATATCCATTGGTAACTTGAGCGAATAGGTCTTCATAAGTTGGATCACTTTTTAAATTATTGGGATCTTGTAAGTAATAATTATCATTTCCATAAATCGCATAACTCCAATATCTTGCATTTGGGACTACACCGTTTAGTGTATATTCACAATTACCCAACAATCCATCACCGTTATCATCGACTGATGCTGATAAATATATGACTTCTGGACTTGCGCTGGGTAATAATCCAAGAAGTGAAACGTATGATCTTTGCCACATATTCTGAGATTCTGAACCATAATCTAAAAAGTAATTCCATTGACTAACAGTATTGCTTCCAAATCCAGTTAAAAAAGATGCAATCGTAGTTTGTCTTGTAAAGGGAATAAAACTTAAAATTCCTAAGATAATTCCAATCAGATATGGTAGGAAGTTTTTAAGTAACTTAATCATTACATACATATTAATTAAAACTGATGGTGGTTGATAGTTTTAAAAAAGATTGAGATGAAAAGTTTTATGTTTAAAACTATTATGAATACAATGACAATTTTAAAAACTGACTTAAGTTTATTTGAAAATATTGCTGGATGGGATTTCGAAGAAAATTTTGTTACTGTATCTTCTGAATTTGGCGATATCAATATTCACTATGTTGATGAAAACAGTGAAAGTAATGATGTTGTGTTGTTAATGCATGGAAATCCAACATGGGGATATCTTTATAGAAACATGATTAATCCTTTAAAAGAGAGTGGATATCGGGTAATTGTTCCAGATCTTCCTGGTTTTGGAAAATCAGATAAATTTTCAGTTAGGTACAACTACACCTACGAAGGATTTGTTGACTGGATGTCACAATTTGTTGAAAGTCTTGATTTAAAAAATATTACACTTTTCTGTCAAGATTGGGGCGGATTAATTGGTTTAAGACTTGCTGCTAAATATGACGATAGATTTCAAAAAATTATAACTGCAAATACCGGACTTCCAACTGGGAAAGCCCCATTAAGTGATGGTTTTGCTGTATTTAGAGAATTTCTTCAGATTAAACCCGATTTACATGTTGCTGGTCAAGTAAGAAATGGGACAACAAAAGGAATTAATGACGATGCGCTTGCTGCTTATAATGCTCCATTTCCAGATGATGATCATAAACAAGGTGTTCGACAATTTCCAAATTTAGTTCCTGGAACACCAAGAACTCCTAGTGCAGAACCTAATAAAGAAGCATGGAATATATTAAGAACATGGGAAAAGCCATTTTTATGTGCATTCAGTGATAAGGATCCTATTTTTTCAGGAGTTGAAAATTCTTTTTACAAATTAGTACCTGGTTGTAAAGATATGCCTCACGTGACAATAGAAAATGCCGGTCACTTTTTACAGGAAGATCAACCAGAAGCATGTGTTAATGCTATTTTGTCAATAAAAGATCTTTAGGGTGTAGCTGCTCCCCAGTAATTAAACCCAACAAACTTCTGTGTACCTGGTACGTACATGGTATCTAATTCTTTAATTTCAAAACCATTAGTTTGTATCATTTCAGACATATTTCTATTTAGATGACATCCACCTGCAATTTCAGGCCAAAAAAAGTCAATTAAATTTTGAAATCTAGCAACTCCTCTATCCGGCGACTTTCCATGTTCAGAAAATAATAAATTACCGCCTGGTTTTAGGACTCTTTTTATTTCTTGAAGAGAGGCATCTGGATTTGGAATTGAACATAGAGTATAAGTCGATATAGCGGTATCAACAGAATTATCTTCTAATGGAATTGATTCTGCAGTTGTTAGTAAAAATTCAATATCTATGTTGTTTTTATTTGCTTTTTTCTTAGCAATCTCATTTAATTCATTCGAAGGATCAACACCAATTACCTTATCTACTTTTGATGAGTCGTAAAATTGTAAATTATGTCCAGGTCCAATTCCAATTTCAAGGACTGTGCCTGATGCATTAGGAATAATTTTTTTTCGTTGATACATCATAGGCTTTGAGGCACAACTTCTGTTAATAGTTAGCGGTAAGATTTTTCTGTTATACCACGATTTATTTATAACTCTCAACAATGGAGATACTATAAAAATGACAATGGTTGAAACTAAATAATATTGAATTTTTTTCATAAAGTTCTTATTGTGATTCTAGTTTTTTAATCAATGCATTTCATATGAATTGCTAATAAAATTAAAAAATGGAAATTAGTTCTATCTTTTTAGATTTAATACCTTATTTAATTCCTTTATTAATGATTGGTGTTGGTACTGATTTAGACATAGATAGTTTTAAAAATTTAATAGTAAATAAAAAAAGTTCACTAGTAGGTCTTCTGATACAAATAACTCTTCTACCAATTATTGGAATAGTTACAAGTTTGTTTATAGATAATCAATCAATTTCAATTGGAATAATAGTAATTATGTGTGCACCTGGAGGTCATATTTCTTCAATGTATTCTTCTTTGATGAAAGGTAATGTTGCACTTACAACATCTCTTACAGTTATTACTCAACTTATAGCATTTGGAACAATACCTCTTTGGTTAAATATTGCCTCATTTTTCAATGAAGATATTGGTCTTCAAGTACAAATTAACTCTACAGAATTATTAATTCAACTACTGTACCTTGTACTTATTCCTGTATTTATTGGAATGGCTATAAAACATTACTTTCCACAAAAGGCACTGGATTCACAAACATCTATTAAAAAAGTCTTCACCGTTGTTACCTTAGTTATAGCAATTGGAGTGCCGATAGAATTAAGAGAGATTATATTTGATATCTTCAGATCATCATCTATTTTCGTAATTTTAAATTTAATAACTATTTTTATTGGAATTAATTTAATTTCCAAAATAACGAAAATTAGTGAGGAAGACAGAATGGGAATACTTGCTGAAGGTACATTACAAAATTTTCCTGTGGCAGCAGCTGTAGCTTCATTGTTAGGTATAAATGTGATAACGATTGTAGCTTTAAATTACTTTTTAATAAGTTCAATCTTGGTTGGATTTTACGCTGTATATAAAAGTAGAAATTAAAACTTAAGATTTTCTAACTTGGTAGATCAATCCACCTGGGTCAATAGATAAAACCTTTTTCCCGTCTTTATTAAATTCTTCAATATATCCCTGAGATCCAAATGCAGCTATATAACTATTTTTACCTATATTGTGACAATTTCCTGCAACATTGGCTTGTAGATTTTTAAATTCTTTTGACCAAACAAGTGTCGCAGTATAACTAATTTCGTCAATTTTATATTCAACGACTCTTGATCCATCTTTTATCGAATCAATACCATTATCCCAAATCAGTATATTTCCATTTTCAAGTTCTTCTGGAGCATGTTGATGAGAAAAACCATCATAAGGGTCATTAACAAATTTAAAATTATTTAATTTTCCTTTTCCCATATGCCACAAAATTTTTCCTGATGTTTTATCAATTTTCATTATTGTTTGTGTATGACGAGCAGAAGCTAAGTAGTTACCATCTTTAAGAATTCTTACAGCGTTCATGTGAAAATAATCATTAGTATTCATCCCCCACTCTTTGGTTGGAACTTTTGAAAACTCTGGGGAAACATGATCAATAGAGTCCCATAAAAATTTAGTACCCTTCTGTTCATTTTCGATTGAGATTATCCCACTTTCTACTTTTTGATCTTGAAATTTATGAGTCTTTGATCCTATTTGGATTACAGTATCATCATCTAAATACTGAAATTCATGAAGTTCTGTATAAATATCTTTCTCCATAATTTGTTTAAAACTTTCTATATTGAAATCTTGATCTAATAGAACAGTTTTTCCTAAACCTATAGCAAATTGTGGGTAGTTGCTTACTGCTCCGTAATAATATCCATTTTTGTATGGACGAAATGCTGAAAAACCTATACCTGCCATCTTGTACCATATTGGAACACCGAACTTATCTAGCATCATGATGTAAGGAAGATATTTTCTGGATTTAGTGAGTTTCTTTTCAGTTTGATGTTTTACTATTTTTGGAATATTTATTCTTGTTCTTATATTCTGATAAAGATATTTAATATAGTATTTCTTTAATTCTGGAAAATATTTAATTACATCTCTGATAATTAGAGGCCAATGCACAATTTTAGGAACGATGAAGACACTAGTGAATATATTGCCATCTGCAACCATGGATGAATTAGTTATATTGATATTTAAGGGGGGAAAATTTACGGGTAAACAAACTAGAGAATATTTTGCAATCTGGTCATCTTTGCGAAATATAAAATTATATTCTTGGGGACCGTCTTTCGCAAATATTTTGATTTTGCTTGAGTCAGCAAGTTTATTATTTAAATAGATTTTTGTATCTTTTTGGACTGATAAATCAAGACTTAATACATCACTATTATTCTTTGGTACCCAACAATAACGTTCAATCACTGATTCAAAAGCAGGTGATAAGGAATATGGATCTTCGTTACTAGACTTAATATCAATTAAGAGAGATGTATTATTTTTCTCATTAACGTTATAAACCTGCTCAAGATCTGTGAACTTAAATTCTAAATTTTGTTTTCTCAATAATTTATATATTAACTATTTGAGAACTCAATTACCTCTTTCATTGGTATGTGATTTGCAGTATGAGCACCGTATAATGCTTTTTCGACAACACCATTTTCATCTATTAAAATATCTGCTGGCAATCCTAAAAAAGCACCACTCATATTTGATGCAGGATTGTACCCCTTGGAAAGGGCTCGAAAAAAACGATCTACTCTAATTGTTATACCAAATAAAAATCTAAAGAAACTATTTTGTACCTCATATTTGTCAAAATAAACACGGTCATCGTCACATAAAATTGTGATATTGCCGTCATGTTTTTTCGAATTCTTAACTAAATCATCAAAATCACAATCAAATATTGCTATCGGAACAAAATTATCACCAAATTCATTTTTTTTATTTATAATCTCATTTATTCGTAAGTGACAAAATGGACAAGAAGAATAACGATAGAAAGATACCATAGCTTTTTTTCCTTTTATTGCCTCATAGTTGAAAGTTGTACCATCAATTGAAGGTAATGTTATCTCTTCAATCTTGTCGCCTTTTTTTAATTTCATTTAATCCTTTCGAAGATAGTCAATTATAAAGTTTGATGTTAAATATAAGACATTGAGTTTGTTAATATATTGTAAACTAGTGTCCACCTCTAGGGACTCCGCCATACTTCATTCGAGTATCACCCATATATGCAACTCGCTCGTCAGGATTAATAGTCTTACAATCAATAATTTCCCCAATAAAAAGGGTATGAGTTCCTAAATTTATTTTTTGAGTAGTTTCTAATTCAAACCATACTGTCGCATTATCAAAAATTGGAACAGAGTTGTCTGTTAATGTAATCGGTTCCTTATTCAAAAAACCTTCTGTATATTCTGCTGGTTTTGAAAATTTTACAAAAACTTTAGTGTAATCAGGAGAGAACATATTTAATGAAAAATAATCACTGCTGCTCATTAGATTAAAAGTAACACTTTTATTATCTATTCCAACACCGATAAGCGCTGGCTCCATGCTAACTTGTGTTATCCAACTAGCTGTCATTCCATTGAATTGCCCCTCAGAATGACTACCGATAATACCTAATGGACTTGGAATTTTCCATGTTGAAACATTTATCTCCTCACTTGAAATTTCTGTCATATCAATGCCTTATTTGTTTTAATTCTATCGAGTTGAATTTTACTGGGTTCTGCGCAACAAAACCATGTTTCCGATAACTTAGGCACTTTCTTAAAGTTATAGTTTGTATTTGTTATTAATTTTGTACGTGTAAATTCTTCAATAATACTTACCATCCCTAGATATTGTTTATGCTCATCTAATTCTGAATTATTCAAAATAAAATCAAAAAGGGTAAATTGTAATTTTTCAGCATGAATATTTTCATATTGCCATTGAAAACTTAATGATTCTTTTTCATAATCACCTAAATATTTTTTTATTTCTGGTCTTTTAATTATGAGGGAGTGTTTAGGTATTAACAATTTTATAGTTAACTGAATGGGATCTACAGTCTCACGTAATTGATAACCTTCGATTAATTCTACAATATTTGATAAATCTTCTAATTCTGTCCATGGTGAAAAAGGCATCCATGTTGGTCGTATATCAATACCAAATTCCTTTGAAATCTCTATTGAATTATCTAAATCATTGCTTGTATGGTTTTTTTCAAGAATTGTTAAAACTTTGTCATTAGTTGTTTCGAATGCAGAAATCACAAAAGCCATATTCAAAGACGCTAGTTCTTTAAAATATTTTTGATATTTTATAATGTGTTCTACTTTTATTGTTGAATCATAGGTTATTTTTGGAAATTTGTGATTTAATTCCTCAAGAATTTTCAATGCGTGAATTGGGCCATTAAAAAAATCTGGATCATTAAATGATATATGTTCTGCACCTTGATTCACCTGATTTTGAACATCATTGACTATTTTTTCTAAAGAATACGTTTTAAAACTTCCATTAAAAGAGATTGGGACAGGACAATGAGTACACGAATGCTTGCAACCGTAAGTAGTTTCTACTGATCCAGCAATAAGATTATTTGATCCATCTACTAAATGTGCGTAATTTGAAATATCGGGAAATATTTGTCTATTAGGTATATTGTCTTTTAATGAAAATTTTTGGTTTTCATTAAGTTTTAAAAAAGAAGTAAGTTCCTCACTTTCAATATCTTTGATATATTTTATTAAAGGATTGAAATCTTCAAGAACAGATCCATACAATCCAAATGTAAATACTTTATCGGGCAGTTTTTTATCTTTAATATATTCAATTGAAAGGATTGTTGCTGTATGCATTGGTGCATAAATTCCTAGCACATCATAAGTATCTAAATCTATATTTTGATTATCTACTGAAAAATCAATAAAATCAAAATGTACTTCAGTGTTATTGTATCTATCGGCAATCTCTGCAATTATTTTTGGCTGTTTGCCTAAATCATAAAAAGAAGTTAAAAGAATTTTCAAAGTAATTCTTTTATAAATTTAACAGTTTCAAAATCAATAGGAAGTGATAAAGAAATTTCAGTTACATTACTTTCTTTCCACATTTCTACTTTTTTTTCAATATCTTTTTTTGTGCCAACTAATGTGAGTTCCTCTAGTAATTCTTTTGGAAACATTTTCTCTGATTCTTTTTTATTACCACTTAAATAGAGATTTTGTAATTCATCGGCAATATCCTCATATCCGTATTCACAAAAAAGGTTGTAATAGAAATTTTTGGATTTTGCGCCCATGCCTCCAACATAAAGTGTGTAAACATTTCTTGCTGGATATAAATATTCATCAACCTCTTCTTCATCACATACACGACCAATTACAGTTGTTACAATTTCAAATTTATCTTTTTTGTCTGATACTCCCGATTTTTTAAATCCATTTGTTAGTGAGTCTTTATAAATCTCTTCGCCTTTAAGAGGAGAGTACATAAAAGGTAACCACCCATCGGCAATTTCTGCAGTCATTTCAACATTTTTAAGACCTACTGCTGCTAGATAAATTGGTATCTTATCTCTTAAAGGTTGATCAATAAGCTTTAATGGCTTTCCAAGACCAGTAGTATTTTCTCCGGACAGAGGTAGTTCGTAATATTCACCATTGTGCTCAACTTTTCCTTCTCTTTTGATAATGTTTCTTACTAGTTCTACATATTCTCTAGTTTTTGCAAGTGGCTTACCATATGGTACGCCATGCCAACCTTCAACTACCTGGGGCCCAGAAACACCAAGTCCTAACCTAAATCTTCCTTTTGACATCTGATCAAGCGTAACAGCGGTCATGGCAGTCATGGCTGGAGTACGAGCAGGTATTTGCATTATTCCAGACCCAATATTCATATTGTTTGTTAAGGCTGAAAAATATGCAAGTGGTGTTACAGCATCATAACCATATGCCTCTGCAGTCCACACACAAGAGACACCTATGTCATCGAGTTTTTTAAATAAATCTTTGTCATCTGATATATGTGGACCAAAGTATCCAACATTAATGCTTACATCCATAATTATTTAATTTTAATGTATTTTGAGATTTTCGTTCTCTGTCAAAACATAATCCATCAATATATCATGTTCTTCCATTGGTATCTCATCTAATAAGTTTTTATTTGCACATATCCCAATCTTTAAAGCTGTAGAATATTTTGACAATAGCTTATCATAGAGACCTTTACCTCTTCCTAATCGGATACCTTCTTTTGTAAATCCTAAACCTGGAATTAGAAAAACTTGAGTATCTGTGACGGGTATCTTTATTGCTGGTTCAGCAATTTTGTATTTATTTTCTACAAACGGTTCGTTCAATAAACAAATATTAAGTACCTCGTCAACTAAATAAGTTGTTTGAAGTTCTAAAAAATTGACTAAGTATTTATTTATATTTATCTCCATTTTATTTGGAATGTATGTACAAACTTTTTTTTGATGAATTAATGTATTTAAAAATTTGATATTAATTTCTGAGAGAGCAAAATCCTTATAATCTAAATTTTTTAAGTTACTTCTTAATTTATTTTTTTCAATCATTTTTACTTATGAATATCATATCACTGTATTATTAGGCCATGCTCAAGAATAAAATATTAAGCTGGTTCAATTTGTTTATTATGGCTCTCTACACAATCCCTGTAACTTATGCAATTTGGTTTGTTGGTCTATTCAATAAATACGGAAAATTAAAATATTATATAGCCCAATCTTGGGTAAACCCATGGTTATGGGCCGCACGTGCAAAAACTACATTTACAAAAGCAGTTGAATATAAAAATAATGAATCTTTTGTTGTTATCTCAAATCACTTATCAAATATTGATTCTTTGATCCTTTTTAAACTTTTAAAAATTAAATGGGCATTCATGGCAAAAAAAGAAGTGTATAAACTACCCGTTTTTAGAACAGCAGCAAAATCTTTCAATTTTATAAAAGTCGATAGAGACAACCCAAATGATCGTGAATCTATAAATGAACAAGCAAAAAATTTATTCAAAAATGGATGGTCATTAATGGTTTATCCTCAAGGAACACGTGTTGATAAAAATGAATTTAAAGAATTTAAAAATGGTGCATTTCATATTGCTCAGCAAAATAATGTTCGCATATTGCCCGTTGTAATTGCTGGTACTGGAGATATCTGGCCAAGAGGAAGCAAGTTTATGAAAAGTGGTAAAGCAATGATAAAAACACTAGAACCAATCGATATGTCAAAGTACAACAAAGAGAGTATTGAACAACTTGTAAAAGACACTCATCATAAAATGAAAAATGTATATGACGAGATGACTTTAAAGCTCAAAAGTTAAATATGGAATTACTTTTAGCCGCGGGTTACATATTCATCTTACGATTAATTGATCAATCTTTAGGAACTTTAAGAACTCTTTATGTGAATAAAGGAAAACCAATTTTTGGCGCACTATTAGGTTTTATTGAATCTGGTATTTGGATAATTGCTATTTCACAAGTAATTAGAGATTTAAATGATCCATTTTTAGCAATAGGTTACGCACTTGGTTTTGCAGCAGGTACTATTGTTGGTTCTTATATTGAGTCCACTATTGCAATAGGTGATGTTGTTGTTAGAATTTTTTCACCCAAAGATGCCGACAGTCAAAAAGTTGCAACTGAATTGAGGAATAAAGGTTTTGGAGTTACTTTAATAAACGGTGAAGGTATGGAAGGTGAAGTCAGCATAGCTTGGTGTGTTGCTCCACGTAAAAAAGTAAGAGATGTTCTTAAAATTGTCTCCGAAATTAATCCAGATGCTTACGTAACTACTGAATCGACAAATCCTACAAAACTAACCGGAAATCGTAAGTAACTAGATACCTTTTTCGAATTCATCTTCAAAAGATACTCTTTTACGGTTTTTGTTACCATTTTTGTTATCTTTTGGTTTTGATGATCTTGAGTTTCTGTCTTTATTACTAGATTGTCTTTTTTCAATTGCATCTTCTGGAATTTCTAAATCATTTACTGGTGTAAGACCAACTTTACCATTTTCAATTGAATCAACTACGACCATGATTTTATCCCCAACATTTAAGATTTTTTCAGGGTTATTTACACGTAATTCGGAGTGAAATTTAGAAATATGCATTAATCCGTCTCTACCAGGAAGTATATTAATGAAAGCTCCATATTTAGCAAGACTTACAACTTCACCTTCATATTCTTGATTTAATTCTGGCTCTTCTGGATCAATAATTGCCATTACCATTTCTCTAGCAGTATCTAAAGATTCCTGTTCAGTAGAGCCTAAAGTAAGAATTCCATCATCATCAATTTCTACACTAGCTCCAGTTTCTTCTTCGATCTTTCTAATATTTTTACCTTTAGGTCCTATGACTTCACCAATTTTATCTTTTGGTAATTCTATTGACTCTAACCTTGGTGCATTGCCTGATAATGAATCAGCTGGTTCTGAAATGGTATCTTCCATTATGTCTAAGATATGATGTCTTGCATCTTTTGCTTGTTCCAAAGCTTTTCTTAAAATATCTGATGGCAAGCCCTCAATTTTCATATCTAATTGAAGAGCAGTAATCACTCCCCTTGTTCCTGCAACTTTAAAGTCCATATCTCCCAATGCATCTTCTGCACCTAAGATATCTGTAAGTGTTACAAATTCACTATTTTTAGATATTAAACCCATAGCTATCCCAGATACATGTTCTCTTATTGGGACTCCTGCTGACATCAAAGAAAGACTAGATGCACAAACTGAGGCTTGAGATGTTGATCCATTAGATGATATTGCTTCACTAACAACTCTTATAGTGTAAGGAAAATCTGATTTTGGAGGAATAACAGGTAGCATTGCTTTTTCAGCCAATGCTCCGTGACCAATTTCTCTTCTTTTTGGACCTCTCATCATATAAGCTTCACCAGTTGAATATGGTGGAAAATTATAGTGATGCATATATCTCTTTGAAGTAACAGTATCTATCGTGTCTAGCATTTGTTCAAGTCTTGACATACCTAAAGTTGTTACATTCAATACTTGTGTTTCTCCTCTTAGAAATAAAGATGAACCATGGACCATTGGTAGTAAGTTAATCTCTGAAGATATATCTCTAATATCTGTTGGTGATCTTCCATCAAGTCTTGGACCACCACTAACTACTCTGTCTCTTACCAATTCTTTAAATATTGATTTGAAGGCTAACTTAATTGCTTTCGAGTTATCCTCTTCTTCATCTAAAAACTCTTCTACAACTTTTTCTTGTAATTCATTTTGTCGACTACTTCTTTCAGATCTTTCAGTAATGGAAGAAATCTCATTTAATTCCTCTTTACAACTTGCTTCAATTTTTGATTTTAATTCGTCGGAATAGTCTTCAATAATTGGCCAATCTACAGAAGGTACATCATTCATAGAAACTAATTCTTTTTGAGCATTTATTAAGGCTTGGATATATTCTTTAGATAAATCTATCCCGTCTGCAACAATATCTTCAGAGGGAGCAACACTACCTGAATCAATTTTTTCAAAGGTGTTTTCTTTTGCGCCGGCTTCAACCATAACTATGTCAATCTCATTTTTTTCATTAAGCTTTCCAGCGATGACCATTTCGAATATTGATTCTTCTTGTTCAGTATTAGTAGCTTGAACAACCCATTTGTCATTAATTAAGGACATTCTTACAGCTCCAACGGGAGATTCTAGTGGTATGCCTGCTAACTGAAGTCCAAGAGATGCAGCATTGAGTGATAACACATCATATTCATTTTCATTATCAACGCTTAATACAGTTGCAATAATTTGAGTTTCACATCTAAAACCATCTGCAAAAGAAGGTCTTAAAGGTCTATCTATTAATCGACAAGCCAGAATAGCTTTCTCAGTTTGTCTTCCTTCTCTTCTGAAAAATCCTCCAGGTATTTTACCTGCAGCATACATTCTTTCTTCAACATCGACAGTTAAAGGAAAGAAATCAATACCTTCTCTAACAGACGTATTAGCAACAGTTGTTACTAAAACATTTGTATCTCCAGATGTTACAACTACTGAACCAGGTGCCTGAAGTGCTAATTTACCTGTTTCAAATTTTATTTCTTTGTCACCAATATTACATGTGACATTTGTTACGGACATTTATCCTCTTTTCCAAGATGAGGTTATTAATTGCCAGCTTTCCTTAAAAGCTCTCAATTAACAACGCTCTATCTTATATTTATTTACTTTCTTAGACCAAGTTTATCAATTAAAGATCTATATCTCTCAACATCTTGATTTTCAAGATACTGAAGAAGCCTTTTTCTTTTGCCTACAAGCATCAAAAGTCCTCTTCGTGTGTGATGGTCTTTCTTATGTTCTTTTAAATGACCAGTTAAATCGTCAATTCTTTTTGTAAGTAAGGCTACTTGAACCTCTGTTGACCCGGTATCATTATCTGATTTACCGTATTCTTTAATTAATTCTACTTTGGTCTTCATTCGAGATAATGATAGTAGTTAATGAATCTAAAGTGTAAATTAAAAGTATTTCTTTGCTGTTTTAATATCTTCAGTTATTTGGTTCTTCAATTCATCAATATTATTAAATTTTATTTCTTTACGAATAAATTTGTTTAATGAAAGTTCTACCTTTTTATCGTATATATCACATGAAAAGTCAAAAATATGAGCTTCAATTTTTACAGTTGACTGATTGTCCACAGTAGGATTTATTCCAATATTAACTATTGCATTGAAAATCTCATTATCTATATTTATTGTTCCTGTATAAACACCGAACTTAGGAATAAAAGTATCTTGGTCTAATAACAAATTAGCTGTTGGGAAACCCAGACTTCTTCCAAGCTTCTTGCCTTCAACTACAGTACCAATAAGTGAAAATTCTCTTCCAAGGTAAACATTAGCTTTTTCAATTTCACCATTTGAAAGATAATAACGAATTTTTGTAGATGAGACTTTCTCATTATCTATAAGAAAATCATCAAGTAAATAAACATTTTCAACACCAAAAAAGTTAATTAGTGAAGTTATATCACCTGACCTGTTGTTGCCATACTTAAAATCTTTGCCAACGACAATCTTTTTAACATTTAAATTATTCTTCAAGAACTTACAAAATTGTTCTTGTGAAATTTTATTAAAGTTTTCAAAATTTAAATAAATTAGATTATTTGGATTGAAACTAGAAAAAATTTTTTCCCTACCTTTATTTGATATCAGAGGTTTCAAATCTTCATTAAAGTAAATTTTTGGTATTACTTCAAAAGTGATTATGTCAAATTCTGTCGAAATACTTATTGTTTTCTTAAATAATTGTTGATGGGCCAAGTGAATCCCATCAAATCCACCAATACATACAACTTCAGAACTATTTTCTATATTTGTATTAGGTGTTGAATTATTGTAAATTTTCATATCAATACTTTTTGTGGTTTAAATTTATTCTCATTGTAAGGTTCGTAAATTGCAAGAATAGTGTTTTTATTTTCAATAATTGAAAGTTTCTTTTCTCCAAAATATTCATTGGATAAAAAGTTGCCATTACTAATTTCTTCAATTAAATCATCACCGACTGAAATGACAGGTAGATTGAATAATTCAGTCCATACTAATGGAGCAGGTATGTCATTTACTGTTTTCGTATCAATTTCATCAATAATTGGTGAATTTTTACTATTTAAATCACCTATAGATGTTCTGACAATTGAGGATACAACAGCTTTTGTTCCTAAGTAACTTGCAAGATCAACAACCAATGATCGGATGAATGTTCCTTTGCTTACTGATGCTGAGAATGTAGCTTTATTATTTTCAATATTTAATAGATTAAAACTGCTGACTTCCACTTCCCTTTCAGGAATATCAACATTTTTATTTTGCCTAGCGTATTTGTATAGCCTTTTTCCATCAACTTTTACAGCGGAATAAATTGGAGGTGTTTGTTTTATTTTTCCTGTAAGACTAGCAATGCCCTCATCAAGCTCTTTTTGTAATAATTTTAAGTTTATTGACTCTAGTTCCCTAATGTCTGTATCAGTATCAAAACTATCTGATTCAACACCGAATAATGCTTCAAATTCATATGTTTTATTTGTATCTTTCAAATAATCGAAGAGTTTTGTATATTTATTCGTGGCAAGAAGCATCAAACCACTTGCATTTGGATCTAACGTTCCTGAATGACCAACTTTAGAAAATGAAAATTTTCTTTTAAAAACTGTACAAAGATCTTGGGATGTCCAATTACGAGGTTTATTTACTAAATAAAAGTTAGAGAGATTTTCTAATTTCATACTCGATTTTTTCAATGATATTCTGAGGTGATTCATTACTTGAGAATCCGCTAGCAGCTATATGCCCACCACCATTAAAAATTGAAGCAATTTGTTGAACATTAATATCTCCTCTTGATCTTAAACTTCCTTTAAATGTCCCATCTTTTTGTTCTTTTAACAGCAAAGCTACATTTGACTCTTTTACAAGTCTGATAACATCGATTAAAAAATCTGTTTCTTCTGGTTCAACCTGGTAATCGGTGTAATCATTCTGGTATACAATTGAATGTGCGAAGTTAATTTCTTCTTTAAGAACTATTCTTTCAATGATTTTACTTTGAAGTGTTAAGGCATTAAATTCTATAGATCCATAAATATTTTCACTTATTTGTGATAGATTTGCACCTGCATCAAGTAATTCAGAAGCAATATTAAAAACCTCAGATGTAGTATTTGAATATTGAAATCTTCCAGTATCTGTGATTAAACCAGTCAATAAACAATTTGCCATATCTTTACTAATTTCAATATTTTCTTCTTTAAATTGTCTGAATAAAACTTGGGTAGTGCTCGCGGCATCTGAGTCAATGATCTGTACATCTCCAAATGAAGGATCTACATGATGATCAATTACAATAATATTTTTTGCTTCTAAAACAAGATTTTCAAATTTACCTAGCCTAGATGAATTGCCACAGTCAAAAACAAAAGCTGTTTCATATTTGTCTTTATTACTATTTGAGATTAGATCATATGGTAAATGATTTAAGTTAGATGGTAATTTTGTAGTTATGTCAAAATTGATATCAGCTGAAAGATCTATTCTGTCTAAATGCAATTTTAATGCAAATGCTGCGCCTAATGCATCACCATCGGGATTTACATGCCCAGTGATAAAAACAGAACCACTATTAAAGTAATCTGAAATATTATTTGTCATTTAATGATCCAATAATTTTGTTAATTTTATCGATATCTTCAAAAGAATGATCTAACTCAAATATAATTGTTGGAACATATTTGGTTTTCATTTCCTTTGCAAGAACCCTTTGGATTTTTTGTTTACTTCTAGATAATGACTGATTCAAGGAAGATTTATTATTTTCTATCGAAGAAACAAGTACAGTAGTTTTTTTTAGATCAGGTGACGTAGAAACCAAGGTTACTGTTGCCTTGTTTAATGTAGGGTCTGAGCTGTTCAGAAAGCAATCAGAAATTATCTGTTGTATCATCGGATTGATCCGATTTACTCTTCCTCCTCTCAAGCCCTTTTCCATATTCTTATACTTCAACTTCTCCTAAGACTTCAATTACATCGCCTTGTTTTATATCTTTATAATCAGATAAACCTATTCCACATTCAAGTCCTTCATTAACAGTCTCAACATTGTCTTTAAACCTTCTTAATGAGACAATACTTCCTTCATAAATTACTACCCCATCTCTAAGGAGTCGGGCTTTAGCATCTAAGTCAACTTTTCCTTCGGCTACAACAGAACCAGCTACAACACCAACTTTAGGTGCTCTAAAAGTTGTTTGAACATTCACCATGCCAATAACAGTTTCTTCTGTTTTGACGGTAAGCTGTCCACGAACTGCCTCGCTAATATCATCAATAAGTTCGTAAATAATATTATATGTTCTTATATCTATTCCCTTACTTTGTCCCATATTTCTTGCCTGACTATCAGGTCTTACATTAAATCCAACAATTAATGATCCTGTTGCCCCAGCAAGATCAACATCTGATAATACAATCCCTCCGACAGCAGCATGAACAATTTGGATATTTACATCACCATCTGAAAGTTTTAGTAAGCTGTCCTTTATAGCTTCTACCGAACCGTTTGTATCTGCTTTTACAATTATATTTATTGTATTTAATTCACCTTCTTGAAGAAGTTGCATCATTTCAGAAACTCTTGATTCAACGGTATAACTTGTATCATCAAATTCCTTTAATTTATTTTTGTTTTCTTCTGCCTTACTCTTTGCAAGTTTTTGATTTTTGGTTGCTACAAATTGATCTCCCGCGATGGGTGAATCGTCCCAACCTATAATGTCAGCTGGTGATCCAGGAGTTACTGATTTTAAAGTCTTTCCATTGTGATCAAAAATAGATTTCACTCTGCAAAATGCTGATCCAGCATATATAAAATCACCTGATTTCAATGTGCCTCTTTTTACAATTATTGTTGCAACATTTCCTTTGCCTACTTCCATCCTCGATTCAATAATGAATCCAGAAGGTTCAGAATCATAATTACTTTTTAATTCTTCTATCTCTGCGACTAAATTAAGCGTCTCTAGTAGATCATCAATACCATCACCTGTAATGGCTGATATTTGCACTACTGGAACATCTCCTCCAAGGTCTTCTGAAACTACTTCATATTTTGTTAGATCAGCTTTTACAAGTGCGGGATTTGCATCTGGTAAATCACATTTGTTTATAGCAACAATCATTGGCACATCAGCAGCTTTTGTATGATTTATAGCTTCAACAGTTTGCGGCATAATACCATCGTCTGCTGCTACAACTAGGACGACAATATCTGTAACATCAGCTCCCCTTGCTCTCATTTGTGTAAATGCCTCATGACCAGGTGTATCTATGAAAGTAACGCTTCCAGAATCACTTGTAACATTATATGCTCCAACATGTTGAGTAATTCCACCAGCTTCGCCAGAGGCCACTTTTTCTTTTCTTATATAATCTAAAAGACTTGTTTTTCCATGATCTACATGGCCCATAACAGTAATAATTGCAGGCCTTGATTTTAAGGAACTTTCATCATCATCAAAATCTTCAGATTGAATTATATCTGATCGTTTAATTTCAATTTTTTCAATAAATTCTGGGATTGCACTATATTTTTCAAATAATTTTTCAATTTCTTCATTTTGAAGATTAGAAGTAATTGACTGCATAATCCCTAAGGACATTAGGTCTCCAACTACTGTTGTAGCATCAGTGTCAAAAATCAAAGATATATCTTCAGGTGTTGATCCTTCTGTAATTTCAATAATATTGACTTCTACATCATTTTCTTCAAGAACAGGATCATCTTCTTTAATCGGTTGATCAATATTTTCTTCTTGGGAATCGTCAATATTTTCCACTTGAGGATCTTTATTTTCCTCTTTAGGATCTTCAGAAGTGGTCGATTCTTCATTAATTGCTAAAACCAATAATTCTTCATCTTCTGGAGTAAGGCCTGAAGAAGCTGTTTTAACTTCAAAACCTAGTTCTTTAGCTTTATGTAAAACATCTGCAGATGCAATATCAAGTTCTTTAGCTATTTGGTGAATTCGTTTTTTTGCCATTTAATACTTACTCTTCTTCTTGCTTTGGTTCTTCCTCCTCTGGAGGTGAATCTCCCAGACCTTCAATATCAATTTTGTATCCAGTAAGCTTCGCAGCAAGACGAGCATTTTGACCTTCTTTTCCAATAGCCAATGATAGTTGTGAATCTTTAACAATTACTTTTGCTGATTGTGTATGTTCATCAATAATGACTTCATCAATATCAGCTGGTCCCAACGCTTCGATTATAAATCTTACTTTGTCTTCTCTCCATTCAACTACATCTAATTTTTCACCTTTTAACTCATTTACTATCTGTCTGACCCGGGATCCTCTTGAACCAACACACGCACCTTTTGGATCAACATTTGGATCGTTTGAAAAAACAGCTATTTTTGTTCTACTTCCTGCTTCTCTTGCAATAGCACGTAGTTCAACTGTTCCATCGGTGAGTTCGGGTACTTCTAGTTCCAACATTCTTTGAACAAATTCGCCACGGTTTCTACTTACAACAATTGGTATTCCTTTTGCATCTTCCCGTACCTCAGTAATTAAAGCTTTTATTCTGTTTCCTCTTTCGAGTCTTTCAAATGGGATTCTTTCACTTGATGGAATAACTGCTTCAGCATCTTGTAGATCTATAATGGTCTGATTGAATCTTGCATCAAATTGAGTAACGATTCCAGTTACTAACTCACCTTCTCTTCCAATATAAGCGTCAAGAACAGTTGCTCTTTTTGCGTCACGTACTTTTGTAGACATCATTTGCTTAAATGATTGTGCGGCAATCCTACCAAAATCAGAATCACTTATATCAGGCTCCCACTCCTTAATCACATTTCCATCAACATCCAGTTCTTGTGCATACACAGTAATTTGTCCACTCTCAGGATCTAAAGTTACTCTTGCTTCTTCTGCAGCACCAGGGATTCTCATATATGCCGATCTAAATGCAGAAACCAAAGCTTCATACATACTTTCTACTGCAACACCTTTATCAAGAGCTAAAGATTCTATTGCTTGTTTAATATCACTTCCTAATTGCATAATTACCTCAACTGTTTACTTTTTCTTTAAATTTATCAAAACTAATATTTGCTTTTTTAATATTTTCTAATTCAAAATCAATAGATTTATTATCAATTAATATTTTTATGTCCTTGGTATTTACTTGGGTCAATATACCAATAAATGTATATACACCATCATGAGGAGTTGAAAGTTTAATTTTTATTTCCTGATTTAAAGCAAGTTCAAAATGTCTATTTGTTTTTAATGAACGCTCTATTCCAGGGCTGGAAAGAACTAATTCATATGATCCTTTTTCAACTCCTAATTCTTCTATTAATCTTTGAATCTGGTAGTTCAATCTTTCAAAAATACTTAAACTCAACTCCTCATCAGAAAATATAAATATCTCGATTTTAGAAATGGCTTCATTACCTGCAATATTTAAATCATAAAGTTCTAAATCTTCTGATGATAAAAAAGATGAAATGGCAGTGATAATGTTGTCTTTGATCATCATCTGATCACCTCCATTCATAAAAAAAGTGGGCTTAGAACCCACTATTTTGTAGTTAAGTTGTATAAGTTTATATTAACCGATAAATAATTTTAGATAAAGAATATTTAATATGCTTTAGAAAATATTGCAAAATTACCATCATTTTCTTTAGAGTTAACTGATTTTTCAATTTCTTTATTATTAATTGGGTAACACCGCAATGTCGCACTTGTCTTTTCTTTAACTTTTATTTCATCTTCTTTGTTTTCGTCCCAATAACATGAAACAAATCCTTTTTTATCATTTAAAGTCTCAATCAGGTCATCATATGAATCAACATGGTAGGTATTTGACTTAACTGTATTTTCTGAAGTAATAAATAGATTCTTTTGAATATCATTCAGGGTTTTATCTACAACTTTATCGATTCCTTCAAAGGGATATTGATTTTTTGATTCATCATCTCTTCTATAAATTAATACCGATCCATTATCAATATCTTTTGGACCGACTTCTATGCGGATTGGTACACCTTTTTGCTCCCATTCGTTGAATTTGAATCCAGGAGATACTTCAGGTCTATCATCAATAAAAACTCTCACATTATCTAATGATTCAATTAACTTGTTTACCGCGTTTAAAACACGTGATCTCTCATCTTCATTAGGAATGATAGGAACAATAACAACTTGGTGCGGTGCTAGTTCAGGAGGAAGTTTTAATCCTTTATCATCACCATGTGCCATGATAATCATACCAACTAATCTTGTACTTACACCCCAACTTGTTTGAAATGGATGTTGTAATTTATTATTTTCATCAGAAAATTTAATATCAAATGCTTTAGAGAAGTTTTGACCAAGCTCGTGCGAAGTCCCAGCTTGTAGTGCCTTCAAATCGTTCATCATAGCTTCGATTGAATATGTAGTTGTTGCTCCAGCAAATTTTTCCATTTCTGATTTTGTTCCCTTTACCACTGAAACAGCAGCTATATCTCTTGCAAACTCTTCGTAAATATCAAGCATTTTAAGTGACTCCTCTCTTGCTTCGTCCTCTGTTGCGTGAGCAGTATGACCTTCCTGCCACAAAAACTCAGAGGTTCTTAGAAAAAGTCTCGTTCTCATTTCCCACCTTACGACATTGGACCATTGATTTATTAACATAGGTAAGTCTCTATGACTTGATATCCATTTAGAAAACATATAATTGATAATGGTCTCGGAAGTTGGCCTTACAATCAATGGTTCTTCTAACTCTTTTCCACCGGCATGGGTCACCGTAGCAAGCTCTGGGGAAAAGCCCTCAACATGCTCAGCTTCTTTTTCTATAAAGGATTTTGGGATAAACATTGGAAAATATGCATTTTGATGTCCTGTTTCTTTAAATCTCTTATCTAAGTAAGCTTGAATGTTTTCCCAGAGTGCATATCCATATGGCTTTATTACCATTGTTCCTTTAACAGGTGAATAGTCAGCAAGGTCAGCGGATTGAACAATTTCTGTATACCACTGATTGAAATCCTCTGACATAGGGGTTAATTTTTTTACCATATTTGTATTCTATTACGTTAACTATTCATTATCTTGATTTGAAGTAATCTCCACTACTGATTTTTTTCTTTCAAGAAAATTATTTATGTCGCCTTGAGAATTTAACAAATCATCAACATCTTTTTGTGCAAGTTCCGCTGCATTTTCATCAGCTTTAGCAAGTCTTGCTTCAATGCCTTGTTCAACAATTAATCTAGCTTCATCCAAAAGAGATGAAACCATTTCCTTTTCATTAACAACTTTTACAACTTCACCTCTTATAAAAAGATGACCCTTATTTTTTCCAGCAGCAATACCTAAATCAGCAGACCTAGCCTCTCCTGGTCCGTTCACAACACATCCCATTACTGCAACTTGAAGAGGAATGTTTTCATTGTTAAGCGCATTTTGAGCTTCTTCAGCTACTTTGATAACGTCAACTTCTGCCCTACCACAACTCGGACACGCAATTAGATCTAGAGAATTTCTTTCACGTAAGCCTAAATATTCTAATAATTGGCGACCACTCTTTGCTTCTTCTACTGGATCTGTAGTTAATGAATAACGAATAGTGTCACCGATTCCCTCATTTAATAATGTTCCAATACCTGCAGTTGATTTAATTAATCCGCCTGGAAGAGGGCCTGCTTCGGTAACTCCAAGATGTAATGGATAATTTACTTTTTCAGCTAATAAACGATAAGACTCAATCATTAATGGAACATTTGAGTGTTTCACAGAAATTTTTATGTCATTAAAATCCACATCTTCTAAATACCTAAGTTCCTTGAGTGCTGACTCTACTAACGCCTCCGGTGTAGAATCTCCATATTTTTCAAGCAAATCTTTATCAAGGGAGCCACCATTTACACCAATTCGAATCGGTATATTTGCATCTAAGGCTGCTTTAGCTACATCTTTTATTTGTGATTCTTTGCGTATGTTTCCAGGATTTAACCTCAACCCATCTACCCCTGCTTCTATAGCTGCAAGTGCAAGTTTATATTGAAAATGAATGTCAGCAATTATTGGTACTGGACTTCTTTTAGTAATTTCAACAAGTCCTTTAGCAGCATCAATATCATTACATGTCACCCTCACAATATCTGCTCCATTTGAAGCTATCTCATAAATTTGTGCAAGAGTTCCTTCAACATCTTTTGTTTTTGTTGTTGTCATAGATTGAACAGATATTGGAAAGTCAGAACCAACTCCGACTTTACCTACGGATAATTGTGAAGTTTTTCTTCTATTTATTTTCATAAGTTAATTGGTTGAGTTATATCTAGATAAAATGCTGTTATTCCAATAAAGACAAAGACAAAAATTACTAATGCTGCAATAGGATAAAGTTTCTTATCAGGAATTTTCTTACCAGTAATACCCTCTATTACAGATAATAAAACTCTTCCGCCATCAAGTGGTATTAGAGGTATAGCATTAAACACTGCTAAAAATACATTTACAAAAGCAAGCAAACTAAAAAGGTTGACATAGCCATTGTCAGCAATTTGACTTCCTGCTTGAGCCAGACCAATTGGACTAAGTGGTCGAGACTCGTCCGGAATTTCTTGACCAGAATATGTACCTAACAAAGTTCGTATATTTTCAGGACTTAATAGGGTAAAAATTCCATCAACCGCTGCCAAAGTCATTTCATATTCAAGCTTTGTTGAAAAAATTGCCGAATTAATAATTCCAACATTTTGTTGCTCTATTACTGGAGATACTCCAAGATATCCAAAATCATTACCATTTATATTTCTTGATTCCAAAACTGTAGTTGTAAGATATGTGCCACCATTTCTTATATACTTTATAGACACTTCTTTATTGGGATTAATTTCAATAATTTCTACTAGATCTTCCCATGAATCAACATTCAAACCGTTGAATTGAGTGATAGTGTCTCCAGGTTTTAGTCCAGCAAATTCAGAAGGAGATAATTTTTCATTATTTACAGATTGACCAATAGTATCAATTTGAAGTGTTGGTTGAGTAACTCCATTGAAAATAAATATTGAAAATAAAATAATCCATGCAGTGATAAAATTAACAATTATTCCAGCAGAAGCAATAAACAACTTTGTAGTCCATTTGGAGGTATGAAATAATTCATCATCAGCATAATCTTTAGTTTCTTCAGATTCATCCATCCCAGGTATTTTTACATAGCCACCAAAAGGAATCCCCTTAAGGCCATATTCAGTACCATTTTTTTTAAAAGAAAATATTTTTGGACCAAATCCCACAAAAAATTCAGAAACCGCTACTTTTGAAAATCTAGCAGCAAAATAATGACCTGCTTCATGCATAACAACAAAAAAAGTAAGCATTAATATCGTTAATAAACCGTTCATATAATCATTATCTCATTTAAAAATTTAAATAGTAAAAGTGAAATACTATTAACAAAAATGGAAAGCTGATTAAGTAGGAGTCTATTCGGTCAAGGAGACCACCATGACCAGGAAATATAGTACCCGAATCTTTCACGTTTATAGATCTCTTTATTTTGGACATGAAAAGATCACCGAGTACACCAAAAAATATAAAAAATACCGAAATAAATAACGATTGTAAAAATGGTTTATCAAGGTTTATCGTTATATTAAAAGTCATAAACAAAGAGCCTATTAATAGACCAGCCAAAAATCCTTCAATTGTTTTATTTGGAGAAATATTTTCTGCGAGTTTTCTTCTACCTATCCTTTTTCCTATCTCATAAGCAAATATATCTGATATGGAAATTGAAAGAATTGAGAAATAAACAAAAATAAGTTCTTCATATCTAACTAATGTAGCTAATGAAGCGATGCCAATTGAAAACCATGAATGAAAAACAATTGCGCTTCCAAACTTATCGTATATTGCATAATTTGTAAAAAAACCTAAATATATTATCAAACCAAGGGGGAAGATAAAATATGGAACAATTATGTCTGACAAATCATAAAAATATACAACAATTAAGGGAGCGAGTGCAGAAAAAAGTAAAAGTGGATATGGTATAAAAATACTGTATTCAAATAAATCAAACCATTCTTTTGCAGCAATAAAAGCTATTAGGATCAATAGAATAAAAGCGCTTAACTTATTTAGAAAAAACAGGGACAAAACAGCAAACAGAATTATTCCAGTAATAATCCTTTGATTTTTATTTTCATCATTTGATGGATCATCAATTGTAACTTCTTTTTCGACGGGTAACTCAACTACACCAGGCCAAAAAGTTCCATCTTCATCAGAAGAAAAGAAAAACTTAAACTTCAAGTAACTCATTTTCTTTAATTTTATAGAGTTCATCAATTTTACTTACGAACTTATCAGTAAGTTCTTGAATTTTTGATTCATACCTTTTAATCTCATCAGCTGGTAAATCGTCTTTTAATTCGTTAATTTTATCTATTCCTGATCTTCTGTGTGAACGTATTGAAACTTTTGTATCTTCAGATGCTTTAGAAGCCACTTTTGATAATTCTTTTCTTCTTTCTTCAGATAATGGAGGAATTGGAATTCTTATTATCTCACCATCGGTTGCAGGATTTAATCCTATGTCTGCATTTTGTATAGCTTTTTCTATCTCTTCAAAAGAACTCTTATCAAATGGTTGAATAACTAAGAGCCTGGGATCTGGAACGCTAACGGAAGCTAATTGTTGAAGTGGTGTTTTCGTACCGTAGTAATCTACTTGTATACTCGTAACCAAATTTGGATTTGCACGACCAGTTCTAATCTTTCCAAATTCTTCAATAAGATGTTCTATTGAAATTGTCATTTCAAGTTCTATATCGGTAATAATATCTTCTGACATAATTATTTAATAAATGTTCCCATTTCTTCACCTTTAAGAACTTTATATATATTTTCTTCGACTGTTCCGTTAAATACTCTTATGGGCATACTATTTTCTTCACATAGTGTTATGGCAGTTAAGTCCATAACTGACAATTTTTTATCTAGAACTTCTTTATAAGAGAGTTCATTTAAAAATTTAGCATTTGAATCTTTTTCTGGATCTTTATCATATACACCATCAACTCTTGTAGATTTTAGAACAATCTGAGCTTCAATTTCAGCTGCTCTCAAGGAAGCTGCTGTATCAGTTGTGAAATATGGATTTCCAGTTCCAGCTGCAAAAATTACAACTCTTCCTTTTTCTAAGTGCCTTATTGCTCTTAATCTAATATAGGGTTCTGCGACAGACGTCATAGTTATTGCTGACTGAACCCTTGTATTTATTCCTTTTTTATCAAGTGCATCTTTAAGTGCAATTGCATTTATAACGGTGGCCAACATTCCCATATAATCAGCATTTGCTTGAGCCATATTTTTGGCAGATTCACTGACGCCTCGAAAAAAGTTACCACCACCAACAACAACGCCAATCTCTATTCCATCATTGCTCGCTCTTGCGATTTCGTCAGCAATTCTAGTTAGTGTGCTTGACTCAATCCCAAAGTTGGTTTCATCATCAGCAAAAGATTCTCCAGATAGTTTTAATAAAACTCTGGGCATCTTTAGCTACCAACTTCTAAATGCGAAAATTGTTTAATATAAATTCTTTCACCAAGCTTTCCAGACATTTCATCAATCATTATGCCAACTTTTCCTTCATATATTTCAGGATTACAAAAAGTTTGTTCATTTAGAACATTATCGTTGAAAAATGAGCTGATTTTACCTTCGATTATTTTCTCCATAACTTCTTGAGGCTTCCCATCATTTTCTGACTGTTTAGCAATAATTTCTTTTTCTTCTTGAATTTTATCTTCAGGAATATCATCAATATTTAAATATGAAGGCTTCATTGCTGCAACATGCATTGCAATTTGCTTTGCAATATCCTTGAACTCTTCAGATTTAGCAACAAAATCTGTTTCACAAGCTAATTCAACTAAAACTCCAGCTACAGCTCTATCTTGCTGAAAATGTATATACTCCCCGATTGTTCCTTGGTTTGCGTCTCTGTCAGATCTTTTTTTTGAATCAGCAAGTCCTTTTTCTCGAAGGTACTTTACAGCGGCATCAAAGTCACCATTTGATTCCTTCAAAGCTTCTTTAGCGTCCATCATGCCAGCGCCTGACATGTCTCTTAATTTTTTAACGTCGGATGCTGATATATTCATTCTTTGTCTTCACTAACTTCTACATCTTCTCTTTTGCCAAGTCCTTTTAGGCATGCGTCAGCAATTGCTGTTGCAATGACTTCAATTGATCGTATTGCATCATCATTTCCAGGAATTACAAAATCAACATTTTCAGGATCAACATTTGAATCTGCAAGGCCAATTACAGGTATATCTAATTTTTTGGCTTCTGTAAGAGCTGTTGTCTCATTAAGCAAATCAACAATAAATATAGCTTCCGGCAATTTATTAAGATTTACAATTCCTCCAATTGATTTTGTTAATTTTTCAATTTCTCTTCTTATTCTTAATCTTTCAGGTTTTGGATATGCATTAATTTCTCCAGATGTCTCTAATGAGTTAAGTTCGTTCAAATAAATGACTCTTTTAATAATTGTTTTAAAATTAGTAAGCATTCCACCTAGCCATCTATGATTTACATATGGCATTTGTGCACGAATGGCTTGCTCCTCAATGACTTTCTGGGCTTGTGGTTTTGTTCCAACGAATAGAACTTTTCCGCTGTTTGCTACGAGTTTTTGAACGAAATCTTGAGTTTTTTCTAACGTGTCATAGGTAATTCTTAGATCGAGTATATGAATGCCACTTTTGTCTCCATATATATATTTATCCATCTTAGGGTTCCAACGTTGAGTTTGGTGACCGAAATGAACTCCTGCTTCAAGCAGGTCTTTCATTGTTGCTGACATATTTCTCCTTTGGTTGTTCATCCCATATTTCTTTGCTTATGCGGTTTCCAAACTTTCGTTCACCAAGGAAACTTGTAAATATGGTGTCTATTTCATTTAAATAGTAATCAATTTGATGGTTTAATCAACCTCTTGGATGGGTTCTTTTATACTTTTCTTGAAGTTTCTTCTTTGATACATGTGTATAAAGTTGAGTTGTACTTGGATCAGAATGACCTAATAGTTCCTGCACAACTCTCAAATCTGCACCTCCATCTAAAATATGAGTTGCAAAAGTATGGCGCAAATTATGTGGAAAAGTTCCAGTACTAGATTTAACAATTCTTCTTACTTCCCTATCAGTTATTTGATTTCCCCTAACTCCTAGAAAAAGATAATCATTATTTTTATCTTTCAAATATTCGTTTCTAGAATTTATTTTCCATAAACTAATAATTTTATATGCTTGGTCTGTCATAGGTAGTATTCTTTCTTTTCTTCCTTTGCCAACAACACGTAAAGATTTGTTATTTTTGATATCATTTAGCTTTAAATTAACTACTTCAGAAACTCTTAATCCCGATGAATAAAGTAATTCAACAATTGCTTTATTTCTAATTTCTTTGGGGGTATCTATCGGTAACTCGTTTATTAATGCATTTATATAATTTGAAGTTAAAATATCAGGTAATTTTCTTTCAGTTTTTAAACTTTCGAATTTATAAAATGATTTATTATCTTCTATCTTTGACGCCCATTCCAAAAAATTATTTATTGATGTTAGTTTTCTATTTATAGTTGATTTGGCTAGTCCCTTTTCAAATAAGAAACTTACAAAATCCTGATTATCAAACAAATCAGTTTTAAATTTATCCAAGTATTGTAAATACTGATTCAAATCATTCTCATATGCTTTACATGTATGATCAGAATAATTTTTGATTTTTTTTAAATATTCTAAATAATTATCTTTTAACTCTTTAATCTGAATTTTCAAGTCTTAATTCCAACCTTCTTTGTAGCCCTGATAATAAAAGTGTAATTATTAAATATAAGACAGTCAGCACTAAATATGTTTCTGCAAATCTGAAAGTACTTCCTGAATATAAACGTCCTCGATAAGTTAAGTCTTCAACAGCTAGAACTGAAAGTAATGAGGAGTCCTTCATCATAGATATAAAATCATTTCCTAGAGCTGGCAACATATTTCTAAAAGCTTGGGGTAATACAATAAATCTCATTATTTGTCTTTTTGACATTCCTAATGACGCTCCTCCTTCGCGTTGCCCAGAAGGCACAGATTCAATACCCGCTCTAAAAACTTCTGCTATATAAGCTCCATAAAAAACAGATAAAGCAATTATTGCCCTTATAAGCATAGGAACATTTCCATTATTGATATTTAACAATTCAGCAGCATCAACAACAACAACGAAGGCTATTGTAAAAATCAAAATTAAAACTGGAACTCCACGAATAAACTCAATATATGTTCTGGACAAAGTACTAGCTATTTTGTTATCAGATATGCGACCAATGCCAGATATTAGACCAAGAAAAATAGCAATTATAAAAGATACTATTGTGGACAAGAATGTGATTCTAAGACCAGGAATAATAAAATTTAATGCCTTGTTATATTCTGGTTGGGTAAAAATCGTAAATAACATCCAAAGAATTATCGAAGACAAAATAATTATCCACCAATTTTCAGCTTTAAGTAAATTTTTAATTTTCATTAATTACCATATTAAAACAATAGGCACGGTGTCCCGTGCCTATTGAATTAATTATATTTTTAAATTACTCGTCGTAAGTTACATCTGCAATATCGTCATAAGTAACAGTAAAGTCTGGTGAGAAAAACTTTGCATTTATCTCAGCTAATTTTCCATTAGCAACCATTTCTGCAAGACCTTGATTTATAACATCAACAAGTGGGCTTCCATTAGGAAATGCAAATCCAAGTTGTTCAGATGTTAAGTCTCCACCAACAAGTTTTACATCACCTTTGTTTGCTCCCATGTACCCTAATCCTGCTGTTTCATCAATTATTGATGCATCTGCATCACCTGATATTACAGCCTGAATTGCAAAGTTAAAGTCATCAAATGCTTTTACTTTGTCTTCACCCAAGGCATTTACAGCAAAGTCGTAATTAGTTGTCCCTTTCTGAGTTGCAACGATATAATCACCACTCTTTAGATCTTCAATACTTGTTATTTCAGTATTACCTACAGCAACAAGTACTCTTTGAGCTAAATTAATATAACCGTCTGAGAAATCGACTATTTCGTCTCTCTCAGCAGTAATTGTGATTCCATCACCTGCGATCATAAATTGACCATCGGCTGTAGCTTGTATCATTCCGTCCCAAGCAGTTGGAACATAAACAGGTGTGAAATTCATTAATTCACCCATGTAGTTAAATACATCGTAATCCCAACCCATTGCTTCGCCTGTTTCAGCGTCAATGTAGTTGAAAGGTAAATATGCATTTTCTACAGCAAATGTAAATTCACATCCATCTAAATCTGGTAAACCATTTTCACCAGTTGTAATTTCTACTTCATCACAAGGGGTTGCAGCACCTGAACATGCGGTTGCAACCATTGCTAAAGCAAAAAATAAAATTAATGTCTTTTTACTTTTCAAGTTATAGACCTCCATTTGTATAGATTTATTATTGCATATATATTCACTAAGTTGAATATATATTAATTTTTATTTATTCATCTAATGTATTTTTATAGTTTGGTTGTCTTTTCTCTATAAAAGCAGACATTCCTTCCATAACATCTGAATGTATAAATCTATCATTTTGATTTATAGTTTCGTTTTCTAATGAATCATCAAAATTAGAGTTTAGACCCTTTCTAATTTGATCTTTTATCATACAAATTGAAATGAAACTTTGTTTATCAAGCAGATTGATTAAGTTATCTAGTTCATTATCTAACTCTGCTTTTTCGGATAATTTGTAGAGTAGTCCAAATTTATCTAATGTTTCTCCATTGACTTCAGATGCAGTCATCATTAATTCTTTGGCTTTTTGTACCCCAATTATTCTTGGCAATATCCATGAACCACTAAAGTCGACAACAAGTCCTCTCCTTGCAAATACTTCAATAAATCTTGTTTCCGGGGTAGCAATTATGAAGTCACTTAATAGAATCATGTTTGAAGCTGCACCAGCACACACACCATCCACAACTGATATAACTGGTTTCTTACATTCCCATAAAATTTTTGAAGCCTCAGAAACATCTTCCATTGAAGCATTTAGATTCTCTGCTAATTGTGCACCTGAAGAAAAATTATCATTGACTCTGTTTAAAACAAGATACTTAATCTCACTTTGTTCAAAATCTTTGATTTGCTTTTTAAGTTCTTTCCAGTCTTCTGCTGAAATTGAGTTTGAAGTTTCTGGACTATTAAAAGACAAAATTAGTGAGTTATCTTTTATATTACTTTCTAAAACCATACTGAATATTTTAATCATAATTTATTTAGAATGTAGTCATGGGGTTTGATCCAAATAAGCCATATAAAGCTAATAAAGTTGATTATGCAAATATAATATTTGCACTTATTATTACTTTTGCTGTTGTAGCTTGGGCCCTAAATTAAATGAGGTTCTGTGAATAATGCACGGACCATACTTTTGTAACATGTCTAAATGTTCTCTTGTTCCGTAACCTTTATTCTTTTCAAATAAGTAATTTGGATAAACACTTGAAAACTTTGTCATTATCTTATCTCTATGAACTTTTGCAATGATACTAGCTAATGCAATTGCATAACTATGATCTTCTCCCCTAATCAAAGATATTGCACTAAATTCATTTATATTGAAGTGATCAATGTAAACTTTTTCTTTGTTTGTATAAATAGATTGTACTGATTCTTTTAATACCTTCTTATTAGCTTCAGATATACCATTCTTGTCAATGTAAGTATTCGAACATTCAGATATTGAAAACTCTATATCACTATTTGTAATCCTCTCAACTATTTCTTCTCTCTTTTTTGGAGAAAGTTTTTTTGAATCCCTAACGTCTGAAAGTAAATCTATATCAAGGAATTTTAACTTTACAGCTGCTCCAACAATGGGTCCTGCTAAAGATCCACGTCCAACTTCATCTGCACCAATAATTAATTGATTTTTATTTTTTTCCCAATTTTTATTTTCAATCATTTAAATTTTGAATTTGATCAAGTGGGTAAATTTTGAAAAAAGCTTTTCCAATGATTCTTGAACTTGTAATTGGTCCAAATGATCGAGAGTCAAAACTGTTATCTCTATTATCACCTAGTACAAAGTATTCATCATCACTTAATTTAATTGAAATATCATCCAAGATAACTGTAGAAGCTACATTTTCAGTAATAACTTGTATGTTATTATTGAATACTTCCCCATTCTTATTAATTGATATTTCATCACCTGGAGTACCAACAATTCTTTTTATATATACTGTTTGATTTTTGTTTCCTTCATTGTTTATTAACTCCCAAAGCTTCAAGTTTTCGATAAGTAGTTCAGAATTGTTTGGAGAACTAGATTCAGGTGAATAAAACACTATTACGTCACCTACAGAATATTCGATATCAAATAATTTATCTTTTAGTACAAGAACTCTGTCATTAATATTTATGTTTGGAAACATAGACAAGCTAGGTATGTAATAAATTTGGAATATATATGTTCGTAAAATAGTTGCAAACAAGAATGCAATGAAGACAATAAATATATTTTTTAGAATTTTTATAATAATTTTATTTTACTTTAGGAAGTTCTATCTTCTTTAATTTTTGCCGATTTTCCAATTCGATCACGTAGATAGTAAAGCTTTGATCTTCTTACTTTTCCTTTACGTGTTACTTCTATCGATTCAATTATTGGGGCATGAATAGGAAATATTCTCTCGACACCTACTCCAAAAGAAAGCTTACGCACTGTAATGGTTTTGTTTATCGTGACACCATTTATTGAAATAACAACGCCTTCATAGGTCTGAATTCTCTCTCTATTGCCTTCAGATACTTTGACATTGACTTTTACAGTATCACCAGATCTAATATCAGGTAAATCAGACTTTAATTGGTTATTTTCAATTTCTTGTATTAGATTCATATTGCCTCAAATTGAAATTATAGGTTTAAAACTACTTTAAATGTCTTTTAAATTATTCTTTTTCCATTCATCGATTTTCTTATGATCTCCAGAAAGTAACACATCAGGCACTTTAAACCCTTTATATACTTCAGGTCTTGTATAGGTAGGATGGTCATATTTATCATTAACAAATGATTCATATTTAAGTGATTCTGAATTACCAAGTATTCCAGGTAATTTTCTTAAAAGTGCTTCCATGAGAAACATAGCAGGCACTTCTCCACCCGAAACAACTGTTTTTCCAATAGAGATTTCGTAATCGCTATGAAGCTCGAGTATTCTCTGATCAAAACCTTCATACCTTCCACAAATAATATTCGCTGATTTGTAGGTATGAAGTTCTTCAATCAAGTCCTCATTCAATTCTTGACCATCAGGAGTTAAAAAAATATTTACATCTTTCTTAGATTGTGAGATTGCATTGTCCATTGGTTCTATCATTAAAACCATCCCTGGTCCTCCACCATATGGAGCATCATCAACTTGTTTGTAATTTCCAATACCAAAGTCTCTCAAGTTTGTGGTGGTTAATTCAAAAAGGTTTTTCTCAAATCCAGAAGATAAAATTCCAATATCAAGCCAATTTTTAAAAATTTCTGGAAAAAGCGTAATAATGTTAAAGTTTGATAACATCTTTAGATAATATGTCTTCTGATAAATTCTTTTTTTCTGTATAAAGTGTATTTCGTAAAAAAGGAACTTTATTGTTTTTTTCAATTAATTCAATAAATTGTAAATCCGTAGTGTGTTGTCCATGATCGGCTCCAGAAGCTCTACTTATATTTTCGTTAATCAAGGTACCACCTAGATCATTGACCCCAGCATTTAATAACTTTGAAACTCCGTCATGTCCAAGCTTTACCCAACTAGCTTGAATGTTTTCAATACTATTAAAGAAAAAGATTCTTGCCAGGGAATGAATAAGAATTACTTCATCCCAAGTAGGTCCTGGCATACTTTTTCCTTGTAAAAATATAGGTGAACCCATATGAACAAACGGTAAGGGTACAATTTCCGTAAATCCACTAGTTCTTTTTTGTATATGTCTTATTAATTCGAAATGATTTGACCATGATTCAATGTCATCAATATGTCCAAACATGATCGTAGCCGTAGATTTAATACCGAGAGAGTGAGCAACTTCCATTACATACCCCCATTGTTCTGCAGTAATTTTATCTGGACACAAAAATTCCCTTATACGGTTATCCAAAATCTCTGCAGCAGTACCTGGTAATGTATTTAAACCTGCTTCTTTTAATAAAGTGAGATAATCTTCAACCGATAAGTTTATTGTTTCAGCACCTTGCCATATTTCAAGAGGTGTGAACCCATGAATGTGTAGATCAGGTACTTCAGATTTTATTTTTTGGACTAAATCTAAATAAAAATGACCTGTGTACTCAGGATGAATACCTCCTTGTAAACAAACTTCAGAAGCTCCATCTTTATATGCCTCAACACTTCTTGCAACAACCTCCTGGGGTTCAAGATTATAAGGCTTTTCCTTTAGGTCAAAACTTTTTGGACCTTTTGAAAATCCACAAAAACCACATTTAAAATAACATTGATTTGTGTAATTAATATTTCTGTTTTTTACAAACGTGACTTTATCTTGATGAATTGATTCGTTAAGTTCATTTGCGACTTCAGCAATATCATTAATGTATTTACCTGATGTTTTAAACAAATCTTTCAATTCATCTTTTGAAATTGCATATCCATCTTGAGCCTTTCCTAAAATATTTTCAAAATTATCTGTTTTAAATGATGATGATAAATTATGAGTTATCTTATTTAGTTTAGGGATATCCTTACCCGAGCCAGGAGACCAATTAGTAGGAAAGCGCTTATACCCCCTAACATCACGGGATTGAAGATAGTTTGTAAAATGTAACTTTGAAAGTATTTCTCTTGCTTCATTAAGCGGAACTGGAGAGAAAATAGTTCTTTCATAAAGGTTTTGATCTATTGTTTCTTTAAGAATTTTAATTTCTTTGTAACTCCAATCTCTTAACCAAAGATCTTCAACTCCTTTATTAATAGACACAATTGCCTCATCGATAGAATTTACATATTTTGAAATTTTAAAACTCAAAGAAAGTTGTAGGTTTTTTAAATTGTTCATGCTTTCGAGGGTATTAACAAGTATATATCGAGGATTTAATCGAGTAATTACTTCTAAATCCTGTTCAATGCTTGATGACACTTTGTAAATTAATCGAGATTTTGGAACATCTTTAAATTCTTTCCAATTTTTATAATTAACAAACCATTGAAAGGCTTCTTCATTTACATCATCAGATACTGTTTGAAACCCATTTTTATGTAGGGTTTCTAAATTTACTTTTTTATTTATATAAAAAGAAGATGTGCCCTCTTTTTTCCGAGAGTTTAGGTATATCTCATTGTCAGAATCACATGGTCTAATTCTTAAAAAAGATACATTATTTTGTAAATTCGTGCTCACGAGGAAATCCTTTCTCATTTACTACACTACTTACTTTTTCATATATTTGAGGACTAAGCCATTCCTTGTTTATAAATGACGGATATACAGGAAGTCTTGGGATAAGTTCTTGGTTAGTGCTTTCAACACTTTTCTTAAGCTCTTGTAAATTAGGCCAAGTATGTTCAGGATTAACCCAATCAATTGTTTTAGGCGAGATACCACCAAAATCATTTATTCCAGATTTAATAAACAAGTCAACATCATTAACTAGATTGGGTGGAATTTGAAGAGAGATATGGCTTGGCAGAAAAATCCTTGTTGTAGCAATTATTCTTAAAAATAAATCGTTAATTATTTCAGAACTATTTTTCATAGCCGTATTTTGTTTAGCTCTAAAGTTTTGAAGAATTACTTCCTGAATAGATGTATTTTCTTTACAAGTCTGAATTAGTTTAAAAATATCAAATATTAATTCTTCTTTAGAATCAGCAACACCCAACAGCAAACCAGTAGTCATAGGGTATTTTTTTTCCATTGCATTATTTAAAGTATCGAGTCTTAATTTTATATTTTTGGTTTTAGCTCCATAGTGAGCATGACCTTTTTCGTTAATTCTTGACGAAAATGTCTCTAACATCAAACCACCTGACGGTGAATGTTTTTTGTATTCGATTATTTCATTTTGTGACATCAAACCAGGGTTTATATGAGGAAGTAAGTGATATTTATCGTTTATACGTTTTGCATTCTCTACTAAATAAGAAAAAGTGTTTTCGTACCCAAATTTATTTAATTGTTCTAATGCAAAAGACCACTTATTTTCGGGTTTGTCACCTAATGTAAATAATGCCTCATAGCATCCTGTTTGTTGGCCAACGTATGCAATTGCATCTACTTCATCAAATGTTAAATAAGTTCCACCTTCTTTTGGTGATTTAACGAACGTACAATATCCACACGAATCTTGACATAAAGTAGTTAATGGAATAAAAACCTTTGGGCTATAGGTTATATCCTTACCAAAATATTCTTGTTTTTTAGTAAAGGCAGTATTTAATAATTCATTTGTGGAGATCTCTCCAAAAATATAATTTTCAATTTTTTTATGTAAAGTAGACATAATTTTTAACAATTCGATAATATTATGATTTGATTGTACCAAGAATTTAATAAAAATACATAAGTGGAAAGTGACATATGATTAACGTTTCGTTAGTTGGTTTTGGAAGAATTGGAAGAGATTTATTCAGACAGTCTTTAGATAACGAAGAAATAAATATAGTATCCGTTTCTGATACTGCTGATAAAGAAAATCTTATTTATCTTCTTAAATATGATTCAATTTATGGACAACTAGATCATGAAATAAAAGTTATGGACGATGGCATTCTTGTTAACGATAAGAAAACAGTATTTAATAATTGGAAAAATGCAGAAGAATCAGATTGGAACTCACTTAATACTGACATAGTTATTTTGGCAACTGGAAAACCCCAGAATTTAATAGAATCAGAAATGCATATATCTAAAGGTGCGAAAAAAGTATTTATTGCCTCTACTCCAGAAAATTTAGAAGAAATACCAATATTTATATCTGGTTGCAATGATGAAGAAATAGATTTGGACTCAAACGTAATTTCCTTTGGATCAAATACTGCTAATGCTGTAGCACCTATATTAAAAGTGATTAACAATGAATACGGGGTTGAAGAAGTATTTATAACTACTGTACATGGTTATTCAAACTCAAATAGATTAGCAGACGTTGCAGGTGAAGGATTTCGGAAGAATAGAGCTGCAGGTGAAAATATTATTCCATCAATTACTAATTCATCTAAGGTCATTGAAACTGTATTACCAGAATTAACTGAAAAGATTGCTTCCTTTTCAATGACAGTTCCTGTACCTGATGGAAGTACTATTGATCTGACATTGAATTTGAAAAATAACACATCAAAAGAAGAAATAAATAGTTTCTTTGATAAAAAAACTACCAAAGATGATTTATATAAAATTATTGGTATAACGTATGATCCAATAGTGTCCTCTGATGTTGTAGGAAACTCACTCTCAGGAATTGTTGATGGGCTATCTACAATGTGTATTGATGACAATAAATTAAAACTCATTATTTGGTTTGATAATGGTTGGGGTTATGCTTCAAGAATAATTGAGGCTGTAACGATGTTAGGTAGTCGATTTGAATAACGTAGGAATAAATGGATTCGGAAGAATCGGAAGGTCAATTTTAAGAATAATTGTCGAATCAAATTCAGATTTGAATGTAATAGCAATAAACGACCTTGGAGATCGAGAGAATCTCGTATATTTATTCAAACATGATTCAATAATGGGTGTTCTTGATTTACATGTTGAACTAAAAGGTGATGATTTAATAGTTGGAGACAGATCCATAAAATTAATCTCACACGATGATCCAGCGAACATTCCTTGGAGTGATTTAGGTATTGATTTAGTTGTTGAATCAACTGGTTTTTTCCGTGATAAATCGTCTTTAGAAAAGCACATAAGTTCAGGAGCGAAAAAAGTAGTCCTTACTGTGCCTCCTAAAGATGAAATTGATGCAACAGTAGTTCTTGGTGTGAATGATGATTCTCTTACTGAGAACGATAATCTTATCTCTAACGCATCATGTACTACTAATTGCCTAGCTCCCATTGCGAAAGTACTTAACGATAACTTTAAAATTAAGTCTGGACTCATGACTACTGTTCATGCTTATACCAACGACCAGGCACTTGCTGAAACAACCCATAGTGATTTTAGAAGAGGACGAAGTGCTACTCAAAATATTATTCCCACATCAACTGGTGCGGCAAAAGCAGTCGGAATGGTTCTACCTGAACTTAATGGAAAACTTGATGGAATGGCTATGAGAGTACCTGTACCCAACGGAAGCGTAGTAGATCTAGTTGTAGAAGTTGAGGAGAATGTTACCGTTAACGATGTAAATAGTGCTGTTAAAAAAGCAGCTGAAAATGAACTTAAGGGAATTCTTGAGTATTCTGAAGTACCTTTGGTCTCAACAGACATATTACAAAATTCACATTCAAGCATTTACGATGCTTCTTCGACACAAATAGTTAACAAGAATCATATCAAAGTTGTTTGTTGGTATGACAATGAATGGGGATATTCAAACAGGGTTGTTGATCTACTAGAAAAATTGTCTACTCGTGAATAAAGAATTGCCGAAAGCACCTCAAGCAGCTGGAAATTATGTAACTATTAAGAAAATTGGAGATTTTATATATACTTCTGGGCATGTTCCTATTTCTGATGATGTAAAATTCATTGGAAAAATTCCAAATGATATTTCAATAGATGATGGCTATAAAGCTGCTTCATTATGTGCAGAACTCACAATTGCATCACTTTTAACAGTTTCTGAAATTGAAAAATTAATTCCAGTAAATGTAATTGGGTTTGTAAATTCTGAATCAAGCTTTGAGAACCAACCAATGATCCTGAATGGATTTACAGATAAACTAGATGAATATTTTACAGATAAACCAACCCGATCAGCAGTTGGTGTTTCTAGTTTGCCATTAAATGTATGTGTTGAAGTCCAATCTGTGTTTTATATAAATGAATAATTTTATTGTTGGTATAAGTACTGGAAATAAAAACGTTGAAATGTCTGCTGGAGAAATAGAATGTTCAGTATTAAATTCTGAGTTCATAAATCAATGTAATGAAAATGGAGCACAAGTTATTATCCTCCCACAGCAACAAATAACATCTATAAATTTAAAGGGCATTGATGGATTAATAGTTACTGGAGGAGGAGATATTAATCCTGAAATGTATAATCAAATCCCGGATGAAACTATCGAAAGAGTTGATAATTTAAGAGACTCTAGTGAAATAAATATATTTAAAGCTGCAGAGGAAATGAAAATTAAAACACTGGCTATATGCAGAGGTCATCAATTATTGAATATATATAAAGGAGGAACCTTGTATCAAGATTTAGAAAAAGCTGGGTATCAAAAAATAGACCATCAAAAACCATATGAAAATGCAAGAAAGCACATACATGAAATCAAAATTGAAGAAGATTCAAAATTAAATGCAATTATTGAAAATGAAATTATTGAAGTCAATAGTATCCATCATCAAGGTATCGATAAATTAGGAAAAGATTTAAAGATTACAGCAAAATCACCTGATGGTGTTATTGAAGGAATTGAGACAACAAATGAATGGAATGCAATTGGAATTCAGTGGCATCCAGAGTATTTAGATGATGAACCTACAAATAAAATTTACAATTGGTTAATCAATAGTTAAATAGAGTTCGTTCTCAACATACTTAAAATTGTCATCATCATAAGAAACAACAATATCTTCTTTATCATTTGATATTGTGCACATAATTAAATTAGATGAATAAAAATAATTAACCAACTTTACATTACTCGAAAATTCATAGCCAATAAAAAACTTTGGCCAAGGTAAATTAGATTTGTTTGTTAAGTATTTATATTCAGAAGAGATAAATACTTCATTATTTCTAAGACTTTCAGATTCATCTACTGAATCTATATTTTCAAATTTAATTAAATTTCTATCCTTCAAATGCTTTTTAAAATTATCAATCTTGTATTCTTTTTGACCAACCAAAATATTTACATTAGATAGATCTAAATCCCTAAAATATTTATCAATATTTATGTATTGGAAACCAAGAAGTCCATGTGGTTTTCCAAGTTTTCCTAAGTAGTATAAATTATCTTTAGTCAATAAATTCTACTGAAGATTGAAGACCTTCTTCATCTGCTGCAGCCTGAGCTACAGTTCTAATTGCGCGTGCTACTCTTCCTCGTTTTCCTATTACTCTACCCATATCATTCGGGGAAGTTCTAACTTCAATTGCAACATTTTCATCATCTGATGAGGATATGTCTACTTTTACTGACTTTTGATCCTCCACGATTTGAGAAATTATATATTCAACAACATTTCTCACAATCTTTCCACTTTCACTCATTCTTCTTCACCTTTGTTTTCACTTTCATCAACATTTTCAGAAATTTGTTCAGAGTCTGCAACATTTTCTTCATTTTTCTTATTATTTGCTTTCGAGCTACCTTTTACTTTTGGTTCCGGTGGGGTTGGTATCGAAACTACTTCACCTTTAGATGATCTCCATTGAGCCCATGCTCCAGATATTTCAAGTATTTTTTGAGCTCTTTCAGAGGGTTGTGCACCTTTATCAAGCCAAGAAACAGCTTTTTCAACGTCTATATCAACTTTTGATGGATTTTCATGGGGATCATAGAATCCTAAATCTTCAATAAATTTACCATCTCTTGGCGAACGAGAATCAGCTACAATAACTCTAAAAGTTCTATTCTTTTTTTTGCCTCTTTGGGCTAGCCTAATTTTTACTGGCATTAAATTCCTAATCTATTTGCAGTTAATCATAATAGTTAACTTATAACTTAATGACTTAAAAATTATATTTACTATCAATAATTAGTCCTAGTAAAGATTAATTATTTAATGTACTCTAAAATTATGGAATTAATTGAAATATCTCATCCATTAAAAGATCATTATCTAACAAATTTAAGAGACAAGAATACAGATTTTGATACGTTTAGAACATCTGCTTCGAAATTATCTTATTTTTTAGTTGTTGAAGCAACCAAGCACCTAACTACATCCCAAATAGAAATTAATACTCCTCTTACTAAAACAACAGGTGTACAAATTGAAAATAACTCGGTTGCAATTTCTGTACTTAGAGCTGGGCTTGGATTAATGGATGGAGTTCAACAGCTCATACCAAATATATCTTTTGGATATATCGGTGTTCAAAGGAATGAAGAGACTGCTGAACCAGAAAATTACTATGAAAAATTACCTGATCTTGTAAATAAAAATGTATTTATTTTAGAACCAATGTTAGCAACTGGAGGATCCCTTTCCTTTGCCATTGAAACTGTAAAAAAATATAATCCTAAAAACATACATGCATTAACAGTTATATCTGCTCCAGAGGGAATAGAAAAGATTAAAGAGAATCATCCAGATATAACTTTAATTACTGCATCTATTGATGAAAAATTGGATGAAAATTGGTACATTGTCCCTGGCCTTGGGGATATGGGCGATAGGCTTTTTGGAACTACTTAACAAAAATGCCAAAATGTATATTAATTGTTATTGACTCATTAGGTGTTGGAGAAGCACCAGACGCTGAACTTTATGGAGATAAAGGTTCCAATACATTTGGCAATGTTTCCAAAGCAAATGGAGGATTAGAACTCCCAACATTTGAAAAACTTGGTTTTGGAGCTATTACAGAAATTGAAGGTTTAAATAATCAAAATAGTTTTTCAATTGTTGGAAAACTTGCAGAGGCATCAAAAGGTAATGATTCTACTACTGGACATTGGGAAATAGCAGGACTGGTAACTAAGAAAGACTTTGCCGTATTTCCGGATGGTTTCCCAGTTGAATTAGTTGATAATATTTCAAAGGATATAGGGTATGGCTTTATTGGTAATTTTCATGCTTCGGGAACTGAAATAATCAATGACCTTGGAGAAGAACATTTAGAAACTAAGAAGTTAATACTTTATACCTCCGGAGATTCTGTATTTCAAATTGCCGCACATGAAGATATATTATCAACTGATGAGTTGTATAAAATCTGTAAAATCTCAAGAATACATTGTAATGATTACAACATAGGGAGAGTTATAGCACGACCATTCATTGGAGCAATTGGAAATTTTAAAAGAACCTATGATAGAAAAGATTTTGGTATTAGTCCCCCTGGCGACACATTGTTAAGTCAATTATTTCAAAATGATATATCAACTCTTGGGATTGGTAAAATTTCAGATTTGTTTGGTGAAGAATTTCTAAATAAATCAATTCATACGGAAGGTGATGAAAATGGAATGCAAATCCTTTTAGATAACTATAAATCAGCAGATTATGATTTTTATTTTATTAATTTAGTTGATCTAGACATGCTTTATGGACATAGGGAAGATGCACAAGGTTATTACGAAGGATTAAAGATTATTGACAAACATCTTTCAATACTTATGGATAATTTAAATGATGACGATGTATTAATAATTACAGGTGATCACGGAACTGATCCTACAGATGGTAAAACTGATCACTCAAGAGAATATGTACCTTTCGTAATCTATAAAAACAACCTAATTCCAAAAAATATTGGTTCCGGAAACACTTTTGCAAATATTGCTTCTACTATTTCTGAATTTTATGGTTTAGAAAATATATTTCCAGGAAAAAGTTTCATTCAGGATATATGATGATAAAAGAGACAAAATGATTAATAAAATTAAAGAATCAAGTCAGTTTATTAAAAATGAGTTCCCTTCAGAAATTCATTCAGCCATTATTTTAGGTTCAGGAATGGGAGGGTTTGAGAAAACATTTACACCATTAAAGTCATTTAATTATTCTGAAATACCTAATTTTATTAAACCTTCAGTTGAAGGTCACAGTGGAACCATGACCTTTGTAGAAATTAAAGAAAAAATTACCGTGATTTTGTCTGGTCGAGCACATTATTATGAAGGATACAATATTCAGGATATCGTACTGCCTACAAGAGTCTTATCAGATTTAAATATTAAGAATTTAATAATTACGAATGCTGCTGGTGGTGTAAATTCAAATTATTCACCTGGTGATATAGTTGCACTTAAAGATCATATAAATTTAACTGGAAACAATCCTTTAATAGGAAAAAATATAGATGAATTTGGACCAAGGTTTCCAGATATGTCAGAAGTTTATAATCATAAATTTAGAAAAATTGCCGAGACTGTTTCAAATGATTTTTTTGACTATAAAGAAGGAGTCTACGCATGGTTTACAGGACCAACTTATGAAACTCCAGCTGAAGTAAATTTTGCAAAAACAATTGGAGCTGACTTAGTAGGAATGTCAACCGTTCCTGAAGCAATTGTAGCAAGACATGCCGGTATAGATGTAACAGCATTTTCACTAGTAACAAATTTAGCAGCTGGAATTTCCGATTCTCCCCTTTCTCACGATGAAGTTATTGAAATTGCAGACAAAACATCACAAACATTTCAAAGTTTTATGAAACGTTTTTTAGAGGAAATTAATTTAGCTATTTAAATATCTGATATTAAAATGAAAATATGAAAATAGCTGTTTGTGCAAAACAAATTCCTGATCCAGCACTAGAGATTACTTACAATGGCGGGAATATTAATAGACCGGATGAGCAAGTTTTAGATGATACAGATCGTTATGGAATTGAAGTTGCATTACAGCTAAAAGAAAAATTTGATGCAGAAGTTACAGTTATTTCAATGGGTTCATTGGGAACTGAAAAAGGTATTCAACAAGCTCTACAAATGGGTCCTGATGGAGCTCTTGTTTTAGAGGATGATTCGTTAACAGGATCAAATTCTCTAATGACAGCAAATGTTTTAAGCGAATTATCCAAAAAAGTTGAAGCGGATATAACAATATTTGGTACCGAGTCTACAGATGGATATTCAGGAGTAATTCCTCAACAGGTTTCTAGAATGTTAGGTGTTCCATGTATATCATATATAAAAGCTGTTGATATTGACGAATCTGTAACCTTAACAAGACAAACCTCTACAGGTTCAGAAAAAGTAGTCATGCCAGCCAATTGTGTATTGTCCGTTACTGCAGGAGGTGTTGAGCCCAGATATCCAAATTTCAAAGACATAATGGCTGCAAAGTCGAAACCCATAGAAAGAATATCAATTGCTGACATTAATTACGATGCCCAACAAAACCTTGAATTTGTTGATATAAAAGATGTGTCAACTACCAAGCAAGGCGAAAAAATAATCGATGAAGGTGAAGGATTTCAAATTATTATTGACAAATTAAAGGAGTTAAAAGCCATATGAAAACATTAATCATTGGGGAAGTTGTAGATAATAAATTATCAAGTGGAGCCTTAGAAATTGTAACAAAAGCTAATGATCTTGGTTTAGATTATGAAATAGTAACTGTTGGTTCTGAAGAATCTCCAAACATAGGCTCAGAGTCATTCAAGAATACTTACATAAAATGTTCTGAAAACAAACTTAGCTTGGGATCAGTAGCAGATAAATTAAAAAATATAATTGAAGAAAATACAATCTCTCTTGTTTTAGCACCCTCAACATATGTTGGAAGAGATTTAATTGCATTTCTATCTGTTGATTTTAAATCTAGCCAGGTATCAAATGTTATAAACTTTGAAATTGAAGGTGAAAGTGTTATTACTTCAAACTCAATTAATGGTGGTGAAAGCGAATACAATTCAAAGATATCATCGCCAAATAAGTTTTTGCTTATTCGACCAAAATCATTTGAAGAAGCATCATTAGATTTAAATACTAATTTCGAAACTGTTGAAATTACTTCTGAAGACCCAGAAGTTTTTGATATTTTTATTGAAGAGAAAACAGGTCCACAATTAGAAGATTCTAAAATTGTTATCTCTGCGGGCAGAGGTATGGTAGATAGTGAAAATTTATCATTAGTTCAAGATTTAGCTTCCAAACTTAATGCAGCAATTGGAGGAACTAGAGCTATTGTTGATGCTGGTTGGATGCCATACTCTCAACAGGTTGGGCAAACAGGAAAGACTGTTAAACCAGATGTTTATATTGCTCTTGGAATCTCTGGAGCTACTCAACATCAAGTAGGTATGAAAGATTCAAAATATATAATTGCGGTCAATAAAGACGAAGAAGCACCTATTTTTCAAATTGCTGATTTAGGATTGGTTGCAGATACTTTGTCAATAGTTCCAAAAATCACTGAAAATTTGTAAATTTATTTAAAATTTAAAGTCAAAAGGCAAAACTTCTTCAAATTTATATTTTTTAATTTCATCATTATGGACAACAATAACATTTTCAGTATTGAACTCTGACATCCGTTGTCTTGATATACCACATGGAAATATAGCGGTATCATTTTCAGCATCGATGCACGCGACAGCTATAGTATCGATTTTAGTTTCTCCTTCTGAAATAGCCTTAAATATAGCAACATCTTCACCGCAAACTGTTGCTGGATAAGAAGCATTTTCAATATTACAGCCTGTGTAAATATTGCCAGAATCTGTTATCAACGCAGCGCCAACTCTAAAATTAGAGTATGGAGCATATGCCTTTTTTGCAGTTTCTCTTGCCAGTTCTGCTAATTTTTTATCTTGAGAATCCATTACTCTCCTTTTGAGATCAAAGATTCAAAATCTTTTTTAGTTTTTGTAAATACTCTTGAACCAGAACCAGGTTGCATAGTAACTCCATACAGTACATCACCTGCTTGCATTGTTTGTTGTTGGTGAGTGACGATTATAAATTGAGCATCATTTTTAACGAATTCCAACAAATTTAACATTCTATGAAGATTGGCGTCATCAAGAGCTGCCTCAACCTCATCTAAAATATAAAAAGGACTTGGAAAAGATTTAAAAACAGAAAATAAAAATGCAATTGCAGCAAGTGATCTCTCGCCACCTGAAAGTAAACTTAATTTTTTGACTTTTTTTCCTCTTGGTTG